>NZ_VFOQ01000001.1:0-325089 GCF_006716205.1 Oryzihumus leptocrescens
CGCGAGCTGGCCCGGCTGCGCCGGCGGACGGCCGCCGAGCCCGTCGCCGCGCGGGGCGGCCGCCCGGAGCCGACGGTCGCGGCCGAGCGGGTCGCCCTGCCGGTGGGCACCGTGGTGCGAGTCGGCGGCAGCGGCCGCTACGCCGGGACGACCGGCGTGGTCGAGAAGCGTGCCCGCACCCGCTACCACGTGCGCACCCGGCTGGGGCTGCTCACCGTGCCCTTCGCCATGGCCGAGCCAGTCTGACCCGCCCGCCCGCCCGGGTCGGGCCCGGCCGGTGGGGGCCGGCGGCCCACGCGGGTGCGGGAGGTGAGGACACGGCATACCGGGGAAAGGGTGTTGACCCTCACGTGGCGTGAGGGCCCATAGTCGGTGCCATGACCGGGACGACGCGGGTAGGTGAGTCCCTGACCGTGGGCCAGGTGGCCGAGCGGTTCGGGGTGACGGTGCGCACGCTGCACCACTACGACGAGATCGGGCTGCTGTCGCCGGGCGAGCGCTCGGCGGCCGGCTACCGGCTCTACACCCAGGACGACCTCGTGTGCCTGCAGCACATCGTGGTCTACCGACGGCTCGGGTTCGCCCTGGAGGAGGTCGCCCTCCTGCTGGAGCACCCCGAGACGGTGGAGGCCCACCTGCGGCGTCAACGCGCAGCGGTCATGTCCCGGCTCGACGAGATGCGCGATCTCGTGACAGCCATCGACCGAGCACTGGAGAGGGAGATGAACCAGCAACCCGCCACCACCGAGGACATGAAGGAGCTCTTCGGGGACGGCTTCTACGAGAACCAGGCCGAGGCGCAGGAACGGTGGGGTGACACCGACGCCTGGAAGCAGTCGGCGCAGCGCACCAAGGGCTGGACCAAGGCCGACTGGGCCGAGGTCAAGGCCGAGACCGACGCGCTGCACGCGGCGTTCGTCGCGGCCATGGACGCCGGCGAGCCGCCGACCAGCGAGGCGGCCATGGACGCCGCCGAGCAGCACCGGTTGCACATCGACCGGCGCTTCTACGACTGCTCCCACGCGTTCCACACCGGCCTGGCCGACATGTACGTCAGCGACCCGCGCTTCACGGCGACCTACGACGAGATCCGCCCGGGCATGTCGTTCTACGTGCGCGACGCGATCTACGCCAACGCCGAGCGGGCCGCCGCGCAGGGGCCGCCGCAGGGTTAGGCCGTCGCGGGGGTGCTCTGGCCTAGGCTCACCGTGTGAGCCAGCCAGAGCACTCCCCACCGGCGGGCCTCGCCGGCGACGTGCGCGGCGTGCTCGCCATCACCGCGTTCCGCCGGCTCTGGTCCACCTTCGCGCTGTCCAGCTTCGGGGACTGGCTGGGCATCCTGGCCACGACGTCCCTGGCCGGCACCCTGGCCACCAGCCCGGCCGCGGAGTACCTCGCGGTCTCGGGAATCTTCATCCTGCGGCTCGCGCCGGCCATCGTCTTCGGGCCGCTGGCCGGGGCCCTGGCCGACCGGTTCAACCGCCGGACCGTGATGATCGTCGGCGACGGGCTGCGGTTCCTGCTGATCTGCACCATCCCGCTCGTCGGGACGCTTTGGTGGCTCTACGTCGCGACGCTGCTCATCGAGTGCGTCGGCCTGTTCTGGGCGCCCGCCAAGGAGGCGGCGATGCCCAACTTCGTGCCCCGCGACAAGCTCGAGACCGCCAACCAGCTCAGCCTCGTCGCCGACTACGGCACCGCCCCCGTCGCCGCGCTGCTGTTCTCCGGCCTGGCCCTGGTCAACACCCCGCTGCACGCGGTCATGCCGGGGCTCGACGCCTCCGGGGACTACCTCGCGCTCTGGGTCGACGCCCTGACGTTCCTCGTGAGCGCGGTCGTCGTCTGGACGATCACCTTCCCGCCGGTGGCGCACGAGGTCAGCGCCCGGGCCGAGACGCTGTGGCGCACCATCGTCGACGGCTGGCAGTTCGTCGTGCGCACCCCGCTGGTGCGCGGCCTGGTCGCCGGGATGCTCGGCGCCTTCGCCGCCGGCGGCCTGGTCATCGGCCTGGCCCAGCGCTTCGTCAAGGACCTCGGCGCAGGCGCCGCCGGCTACGGCGTGCTCTTCGCCATGGTCTTCCTCGGGATGGCGCTGGGCATGGCGCTCGGGCCACGGTTCCTGGCCGGCTTCTCCCGGCGGCGCCTGTTCGGCCTGTCCCTGACCGTCGCCGGCGCGGTGATGGTCGTGCTGTCCCTCATCCCCAACATCGTCATCGTCGCCCTCGTGACCGTGGTCCTCGGCGCCGCCGGCGGCGTCTCGTGGGTCTGCGGCTACACCCTGCTCGGCCTGGAGGTCGAGGACGAGGTCCGCGGCCGCACCTTCGCCTTCGTCCAGTCCCTCGTGCGGGTCGTCCTCGTCGGCGTCCTGGCGGCGGCGCCCCTGCTCGCCGCGGGCTTCGACAGCCTGTTCAACCTGCCGTTCACCATCAACATCGGCACCGTCAGCCTCACCTACACCGGCGCCATGGTCACGTTCTTCGTGGCCGGCATCGCCACGATCATCACCGGCGTCCTCGCCTACCGGCAGATGGACGACCGCAAGGGAGTCCCGCTCTTGAGCGACCTCAGCGACGCGCTGCGCAGCAACACCCACCACGACGGCGGGCACGAGGCCGGCCCGCACCCCGTCCCCGGTATGCCGGGTGCCACGGTCCCGTTCGCGGCCCCCGGAGGTGAGCACCCGGCATACGACGGGCTGCCCGGGGTGTTCATCGCGCTCGAGGGTGGTGACGGGGCCGGCAAGTCGACCCAGGGCGCGCTGCTCAAGCAGTGGCTGGAGTCGCTGGGCCGGCACGTGGTCGTCACCCGGGAGCCGGGGGGCACGGATGCCGGGCGGGCCATCCGCGAGATCGTCCTGCACGGCTCGCACATCTCCCCGCGGGCCGAGGCGCTGCTCTACGCTGCCGACCGGGCGCACCACGTGGAGTCCGTCGTCATCCCGGCGCTGCACCGCGGCGACGTGGTCATCACCGACCGCTACATCGACTCCTCCGTGGCCTACCAGGGCGCCGGGCGCGACCTCGGCACCGACGAGGTGCTGCAGCTGTCCCGCTGGGCCACCTGCGGGCTCGTGCCGACCCTGACCGTCCTGCTCGACGTCACCCCCGAGGTGGGCCGGCAGCGGCGCGGCGACGTGCACGACCGGCTCGAGTCCGAGCCCGACGACTTCCACGCCCGGGTGCGCGAGCACTACCTGCAGCTCGCCGCCGCCGACCCCGGGCGCTACCTCGTCATCGACGCCGCGCTGCCGCCGGAGGAGATCCACCGCCGGGTGCGCGAACGTCTGACCCCACTGGTAGAAGTGGCCCCATGAGCGTCTGGGAGCAGGTCGTCGGGCAGGACACCGCCGTCGAGACGCTGAGCCGTGCGATCAGCGACCCGGGCGCGATGACCCACGCGTGGCTGCTCACCGGTCCGCCGGGGTCCGGGCGCTCGGTGGCCGCGCGGGCGTTCGCCGGTGCGCTGCAGTGCCCCCAGGGTGGCTGCGGCACCTGCCGGGAGTGCCGCACGGCGGTCGAGGGCACGCACTCCGACGTCGACATCATCGCCACCGAGGGCCTGACGCTGACGGTGGCGCTGGCGCGAGACCTCGTCCAGCTGGCGGCGCTGCGGCCCTCGGTCGGACGCTGGCGCGTCATCATCATCGAGGACGCCGACCGGCTCCACGAGCGGGCCGCCGACGCCCTGCTGAAGTCCCTGGAGGAGCCGGTCGCGCGCACCGTGTGGGTGCTGTGCGCGCCGTCCCTGGAGGACGTCATCATCACCATCCGCAGCCGCTCCCGGCACGTGCGCCTGCGCACCCCTCCGGTGGACGCCGTGGCCGAGCTGCTCATGCGCCGGGACGGGGTCGATGAGCCGATGGCCCTGTACGCCGCGCGGGCAGCCCAGAGCCACGTGGGGGTGGCCCGGCGCCTGGCGCATGACGAGGGCGCGCGCATCCGGCGGCGCAACGTCATCCAGCTCGCCGGCCAGATCCGCACCGTGGGCGACGCGATCGGGGCCGCGGCCGACCTGGCCAAGATCGCCGACGAGGAGTCCGGCGCCGCCTCCACCGAGAGGGATGCCGCCGAGAAGGCCCGGCTGATGGAGCTGCTGGGCGCCGACCCGGCTGCCCGCACCCAGCCGCCGCACGTGCGCTCGCAGATCGCGGCGCTGGAGAAGGAGCAGAAGACCCGGGCGACCCGGCACACGCGTGACGTCGTCGACCGGTCGCTGGTCGACCTGTTGTCGGTCTACCGCGACGCGCTGATCGTGAGGTGCGGCACCCCGGTGGCCCTGGTCAACCAGGACATGGGCGACCACGTGCAGCGACTGGCCCAGGCGATGACCTCCGAGCAGCTGCTGGGGGCGATGGACGCGATCGGCGTGGCCCGCGAGCGGATCGGCGCCAACGTGCCGCCGCTGCTGGCGCTGGAGGCCATGGCCATCTCGCTGCAGCTCCCGCGCTGACCCGCCGCCGTTTCCCTCGGTGGACCGCATGTCCACGGGGCGGACTTTCGGGATAGCGTCGAGGCCGTGACCGCCGAGACGAGGGAGTGGCAGACGTGAGGATCACGGGGGCGATCGGGGCCGCGCTGGCGGTCGTGTTGACGACGTCGGCGTGTGCGGTGATTCCGTTCGTCAGCCACAGCGACAACAAGGGGTCCGCCGCGGCCACGTCGACCTCGGCGTCGCCGCAGCCACCGCCCAAGGGCGAGGAGTCGCTGGCGAAGTTCTACGGCCAGCACCTGTCGTGGCGCAGCTGCGCCGACTTCCAGTGCGCCAAGCTGACGGTGCCCATCGACTACTCCAAGCCCGACGGCGACACGATCAAGATCGCCGTCCTGAAGGTCCCCGCGCGGGGCACCTCCAAGGGCGCCCTCGTGGTCAACCCGGGCGGGCCGGGCGGGTCCGGCGTGCAGTACGCCGCGGCCGCCGACAACATCGTCAGCCCCGCCGTGCGCCGCTCCTACGACGTGGTCGGCTTCGACCCGCGAGGGGTGGGCTCATCCTCGCCGGTCAGCTGCCTCGACGACAAGGAGCTCGACGCCTTCCTCGGCGCCGACCCGACCCCGGACAACAAGGCCGAGGAGCAGCAGTTCGTCCAGGGTGCCAAGGACTTCGCGGCCAAGTGCGCCCAGAACGGCGGCCCCCTGCTGGGCCACGTCTCCACGATCGAGGCGGCCAAGGACATGGACGTCCTGCGGGCCGCGCTGGGGCAGAAGAAGCTCAACTACCTCGGCAAGTCCTACGGCACCTTCCTCGGCGCCACCTACGCCGACCTGTTCCCGACGCTGGTGGGCCGGTTCGTCCTCGACGGCGTCGTGGCCCCTGACCTGACCTCGAGCGAGGTCAACGCCGGCCAGGCCGCGGGCTTCGAGACCGCCACTCGGGCCTACGTCAAGGACTGCGTCGACCAGGGCGGCTGCCCGTTGGGCAGCTCCGTGGACGCCGGCGTCAAGCGGCTGCAGGACTTCCTCAAGCAGATGGACGCCAAGCCGCTGCCGATCCGGGACGCCGACGTCAAGCAGCTCACCGAGGGCTGGGCCTCGCTCGGGATCGCCGCGGCGATGTACGACCAGGGGTCGTGGAGCCAGCTGACCGACGCCCTCAGCTCCGCCTTCGACGGTGACGGCAACCCGCTGATGCGGCTGGCCAACTCCTACGCCGACCGCAACAGCGACGGGTCCTACAACGGCAACCTGATGCAGGTCATCTACGCCGTCAACTGCCTGGACCGCAAGGACAGCTCGGACATCACGCACTACGAGGACGAGGCCCGCAAGGACTCGGTCCAGGCGCCGACCTGGGGCTCGTTCCTGGCGTGGAGCTCGGTGCCGTGCGGCTTCTGGCCGGTCAAGGCCAACAACGCGCCGAAGAAGATCACCGCCGCCGGCAGCGGCCCGATCGTCGTGGTCGGCACCACCCGTGACCCCGCCACCCCCTACGCCTGGTCCCAGCGCCTGGCCGCGGAGCTGGCCAACGGCCACCTGGTGACGTTCAACGGTGACGGCCACACGGCATACATGCGGGCGAACTCCTGCCTCGACAACGCCGTCGACGCCTACCTGGTCAAGGGCACCGTGCCCCGGGCCGGGCTGCGCTGCTGAGCCGGTGACGGGGCGCGAGCGAGGTGAGCGGCCCGGTTCGGAGAATCGCCGGATCATCCGTATACTCGTCGCTCGTGCCCCTTGGGTCACGTGCCGCCTTAGCTCAGTCGGCCAGAGCGATTCACTCGTAATGAATAGGTCAAGGGTTCGATTCCCTTAGGCGGCTCCACCCCAGAAACGCCCTCCATGTGAGGGCGTTTCTGCTGTCCAGAGCCCATGCGTCCGGGGCCGGCCAGAGCAGTCAGCGCTGCGGCGAGGACGGCCCCGGTGCCCCGGGTTTGGCCGGATTGTGGCCGTACGTCGATCCGGCCACGCACCGTCACCGCTGCTCACCGCCCTTCCAGAGCCCCTCCAGCGCCGAGGCAATGGTGTCCAGCTCGTCGTACAGGTGGCGCCCGCGGAGCGAGCCAGAGAGCCGAATGTCCGGCGACGGTGGGTCACCCCGGCGAGGTCGAGGTCCCGCGTGACCTGGTCCCAGCGGACCATGCGCTTCCAGTTGCCGTTGCGAAGGTGGCCACGTCGGGGGAGGGGAACGCCAACGCCTCCGGCAGCCGCGGCATCCCGGGCACAGCGACGCGACTCCCCGGGCCTTCGGTTTCAGGTGGCCTCGAGGACGAAGAAGAGGAAGCAGATGAAAGCTGAGCGGCCTTCCATACCGGGTGGAAGCAGTTCCGCAGGGGTGTCCGCCGCCGGCGGCGGTTCGCTGATAGCGGTGATGCGGAACCCCGCGGCGGCAAAGGCATCCGCCATGGCGTGCAGCGGCCGGTGCCAGAAGGTCAGCCACACGGTCTGTCCGTCGAAGACGTAGTCCTCGGAGTACTGGGTCACCGCGAAGTAGTCGGCCTCGGGTTTCACGATCGCGTAGGCGGCGGGGTGGTTCACCGAGATGATCAGGCGACCGCCTGGCTTCAGCACTCGACGCAGCTCGGACAGGGGGCCGGCCCAGTCCTTCAGGTAGTGCAGGACCAGGGATGCGACGACGTCATCGAACTCGGCGTCAGCGAACGGCAGCGGCGCGGCGAGGTCCGCCACGTGCAGGTCGGCGTCTTCACCCAGCCTCTGGCGGGCCAGGTCGACCATGGCGGCACTCACGTCGAAGCCGGTGACCGCGGCCCCCTTGGCGTGGAGCGCGGCCGCCAGCGGCCCGGAACCACATCCCGCGTCGAGGATCCGGCGGCCTGAGACGTCGCCAGCGAGGTGGAGCACTGCGGGCCGCGCGTAGTACGCGTTGAACAGGCCCTTCTCGTTTTCCGCCGAGTAGGCGGTCGCGAAGCTGTCGTAGTCGGTGGCCGTCACCCTGACCTCGTTCTTGCAGGAAGCATGGGCATGCATGCCTACCGGGTCCTCCCGTGCGCCACAAGGCACCACGCCCGATTCGTGTCGAATCGAGCACCTTTCCTAGGATTCACGATCAAGCCGCAGGTAGCGTGCGCTGCGGTCATCCGCACATGCGTCGTGGAAGGCTCGGGCCATGCCTGAAGTGAGCAAGTCGACGGATTGGATCCTGTCCCAACTCGACAGGTCTGCCGAGGACTTCACGTTCCCTGATCTCGGACATGGCTACTACTTCGCGATTGATAGCCGACTCCACGCTTACTCCGACGTCGACCGCTGGGCCATGATCGTGGAAACGGTTGGCTACAACCCACGCGGCGGGGATGTCCTGGACGTTCTGCATGTCTATGGCAACTGCCTGACTGACGGGCAACCGGGATTCGAGAATGAGGACTTCCTCGGACGCATCGACAACTTCGAAGAGGTCGAAGACGAAGCCGAACCCGAGATGAGTACAGGAGCGGACGTCATCATCCGCGGACGCCGCATCAACCTGTTCGCCCAGCCCGGGGAAGACCTGCCGGCGGTGTTCCGCAGGCTCGTTCCAGCCCATCGTGACCTCCTGCTGGCACACGAAGACGAACTGCGACGCCGCATCCCGGCAGACATCCCGGAGGTCTTGACGCTCGAGGAATGGCATCAGCCCGACCTCTTCGAGACCACGCCGAGCCAGAGCGAGGTCTACCGACAACTGGCCGATGTCCTGGCAACGGCTGACCCGGCGCGATACCGCCCCACCGAGCTGCCCAATACACACTGGTCCAACTGGCCCGACTCCGGCTCTCTCTGACCCAGGACGCGACCGTCGGGCGCTGCCGCATCCATTGCGGACGAAAGTCGCTCACGCCGCGATGCGCTCGTCCAATCCGACGTGCGTCCAGCATCACCGAGACAGGCGGCGCGTCGCACGTGGATCGGTTACGACTTCCCGTCCTGCCTCAAGGGCGCGGCTCCGCCGCGCGACCCGGCCCGGCCACGCCCTCCGCGCTTCGCCGGCGGACCCCGCACCACGGGCGGCGCTTCGCGCCGTCCTCGCGCACCCCACCGCACCCCGCGCCTCCACAGCAAACGCCCACACCTCGCCATACTGCGAAACGTGAGCACCGAACTGGCCGACAGCATGGCGGCCATCGTCGCCGACGTTGCGCCGACTCTGAAGGCCGCCGGCTTCCGCAAGCGCCGCTACGCCTTCAACCGCGCCACTACCGGCGGCCTCGTGCACGTCGTCAAGCTCTGGATGGCACCGAAAGAGCCACCCGCCTGGACCGAAGTGCCCGGCCTGCGGGAACGTCAGTACGGCGAGTTCTACCTCGAATGCGGCGTCTGGGTCCCAGAGATGACCCGCTTGGGAGAACCCCGCGGAAACTGGATCAACGAGTACGACTGCCAACTCCGGACCGGCATGGTCTACTGCGCCCCGTACGACGCTTTCGAGTGGCAACTGGACGACCCGCACGCTGCCCACAAGGCACTCACCGCCCTGCGCGAGTACGGCCTGCCCTGGCTGGCCAAGTTCCCGGACCACGCCGCCATCCTCAGCGAGTTCGATCAGCTCGACGAATCCGGCAAGTTCCGCCCCTTCAACCTTGGGATGCAGCCCAACGGCGCCCTCGACATCGCCCAGATGTGCGACCGCATCGGACAACCCGAGAGAGCCCGCCAGATCCTCAGGGACTACGTCAGCCACCCCGTGACGAACCCGGAGTACTTGCAGCGCTACCTGGTCGAGGCAGGACACCCCGACCTGGCCGAGTACGTCGTCGAGGCACCCTGAGCGACGCCAGCCCCGCGGATGAGCACGAGCGACCAGTGTCCATCGTCGGGCCTCACGGTGGCGCGGAGCACCCCTACTGCGCTGACGACGAGGGAGGTCCGCACGGGGCCAGCGACCCGACGCCCCGAGCTAGCCCAGGGGGAAGTAGGACACGACGCCGCCCCCGTGGCCGGATTTTGCCCGTACGTCCCGTAGAACCGGCCGACGCCATGGCCGTGAACCGTTGCGATCACACGGTTCGCGCCGCTGACGCCATGGCCGAAAGCGGCTGGCGTGCCTCGTAGTGAATAGGTCAAGGGTTCGATTCCCTTAGGCGGCTCCACCTCAGAAATGCCCTCCCCGCGAGGGCGTTTCTGCTGCCCAGGGACGGTCGTCCGACGCTGGCCAGCAGAGTCAGCGCCGTTACGAGGGTGGCCGAGGTGCCCCCGTGCCCAAGGCAGCGCGCACGTGGTCACCCTCGATAGGCGGCACCGACCTTCGCGGCCTCGTACGTCCGCTGGTCCACTCCGACTTCGTTGTCGCGGCCAGTGCTGTCGCGCACGTGAAGCGTGTAAGTGGCGCCGCTGCACGTCACCTCGTTGTGGCGGGCGAACCCGCCCACCGCGGTCGTCTTGCAACCGGGCCCGGCCACCTCCTTGCCGATCACGGTGCCTGTCACCGACCCCAGGCGGAAGTGCAACGTCACGGCAAGCACCGCGACCAGCGCAGCACCCCCCAAGGCGGCCCATCGCTTGATCGAGAAGGACCGAGTCCCCCTCGTCTCGACGCGGTCATTCATCAGTGTCTCCCCCGAATCCCCCATGACCAGCAGCATGACACCGCGAAGCCCCGCGGGAGCCCAAACCGGCAGACTGCCCCCGGCCTGGCTGCTCAACCCCGCCGACCCGGCACCCGTCCCGCATCGCAGCGGGCCAACACCCGGCGGCGCAGTTTCCGGTCAGGGCGCAAGCTCGCCGGCCGCCTGGCACAGCCGCGGTCCGGCTCTTCAGCGCTACGGGCCACCGCTGAGGCCGTACCCGCGATAGCCGCCAGACGTCTGAAGAAAGAGCCCCGTGGGGCAGGGTGCACTGGGCAGCGGTTCCCGGCTCCACAGGTCGCGCCCCAGCAGCGGCGGGTAATGGCCGATCACGTGAGTCGCTTCGCCCGGTTTGACCGCGACCAGGCTGCCAGCCTGATAGGTCCGCCCACACGCGAAGAGACGCGGCGGATCTCCGCTGGGGACCCATTCGCCATAAGCCTTGCGCCAACCCAGCCACCCCATCGCCAGAGCAAGAATGACCAAGGCGATCAGCCCCGTCCGCGGTACATGGCGAGGTCGGCGCTCGACCGAGCTCGACAGGCCCGACGCGACAGGCGCCTTCATCAGCGCGAGGACCGGTTGACCGTCGACTCTTCCAGCGCGTATCGGTCCTTCTTGCTGCGACGACGCCAAAGAACGCCGATCCCCGTGCGGATGAGCGCCACGGCGAACCAGACCGCAGCAAAGCCGAGCACGTCCTGGACATGGAAGTGGCTCAACGAGTCGATCAAGTGCGGCAGTGCGAAGACGATGAAGCCAACAACGACCAGGCCAAGGAGCTCGCTCCGGACCCGCCGCCACACCTGTGCGGCACCCATCCCAGCCACCCCATCCCCCCAGCCAGCAGTCGTCGGGATCGTAGCGCCGGGAGAGCGCCGCGACCTGGACTCAGCCCAACCGGGTCAGACGCGCCTTGGAAGAGCCGACAGGAGAGACATCGCGACCCACCGACATACGGCCAACCACCACGGCCAAGGCTCGCTGAGCACGAAGTCCGGCCGCAGAAGCCGGTCCCCGCAGACCAACGCGTCCGGCGGATTGAGGGTCCGCAGCGCACGAGGTCGTGCGTAGCTACTGACCCGCGCGCCGGGTGTGGCCGAGGCGCTTCTGCTGTTCGGGGCGGTGGCGAGCCCAAGGGTCGCCCGGCCACACCCAGCACGTCCAGTTCCGGGTCGGACAGCGGGTCCCTGGGCGCCGCGCCTACTTCTCCCCAGAGCCGGTACGCCGGACGTGCCCGGGACCTCGGAACCGGTGCACCTCCTGCGGCCAGTCGAGCACGGTCGCGAGCCTGCCGGCCCAGTACCGCGCCGCCTCGTCGTCGGGCACCTCCACGACGCAGAAGCCGCCGAGGTGCTCCTTGGTCTCGACGTACGGGCCGTCGGTGAAGACTGGCTTGCCATCCTCCGCCACCACGCTGCACACCGCCGTGGACCGGTCGAGCCCGCCGTTGGTGAAGATCAGGACGTCGGCGGCCTGCATCTCCTCGAGCACCGCCCGGGCGGCCGTGCCCTTCTCGCGCAGCTCCTCCGCCGTGTGCTCGCGCACCCACTCGTCGTTGAAGGTGATCAGGTACTCCGTCATGGTCGGCTCCTCTCAGTCCCGGACGAGGAACCTCCCCGGCTCCTCGTGTGCGGCGTCCGTCCGCCGCTCACACATGCCACGAACGACGGCGCCTTGACACGACACCATCCCGGAAACTTCTCTCCGCGGCAGCCCGACGGGGTGCCCGAAGGGCCGACCTCCGCTGCGGCTACGGCACCAGGACGATCTTGCCCTTGGCCGCTGACTGCGCGAGCAGCTCGTGCGCGCGGCGCGCCTCGGACAACGGCAGGCGCTCGGCCACGACCGGGTGGACCTTGTCCGCGCGGAGCAGCTCGATCAGCACGGCCAGGTCCTCCCGGAACCACTCGGGGTTGCGGGGACCGCCACCCACCAGCCGCGCGGGACGGCGACCGGCCATCGGCAACCATTGCCGGCTGTCGCGCAGTCTCTGGATCCGGTAGGCCATCACCCGCCGGCGAGGATCGAGCAGCCCCCACAGCGAGACGGCCGCGGTCGTCCCGTACCACTCGGCCCAGCCCGCGGCCCACCGGCGCCAGCTCGCCCGCCCTCGCTCGAGCATGGCGTAGTGGCCGTACACGACCAGCCGCCCGCCCGGCCGCAGGGCGCGGAAGGAACGCAGCGACGTCGGGCCGCCGATCCCGTCGAGCACGACGTCCACCCCGTCTCCGGTCAGCTCCCGCACCCGGGCCAGGAAGTCCTCGTTGCGGTAGTCGATCGCCACCGCGCCGAGCCGCTCAACGGCGTCGAGGTCAGCCGCAGCCGCGGTGCCGTACAGGCGCACCCCGGCCAGCGCGCCGAGCTCGAGGACGGCGACGCCGACCCGACCGGCCGCGCCGTGGACGAGCAAGGACTCGCCGCTGCGCACCTTCGCCAGGCGGTGCAGCATCTGGTAGGCGGTCCCGTAGGTCAGGACGAGGCCCACGACCTCAGCCGGGTCCAGGTCCGCGGGAACCTCGACCACCTCCGACTCCGGCACGCAGACGTACTCCGCGTAGGCGCCGTAGGCCGTCAGTGCAGCGACCCGGTCGCCGGTCCGCAGCCTCCTGCAGCCCGGGCCGAGCTCGTCGACGACCCCTACCAGCTCATAACCGGGCGTGAACGGCGGCCTCGGCACTCCCAGGTAGGTGCCGGCGCGCAGCTGCGCGTCGGTCAAGGACACACCCGCGGCCAGGACCCTGACACAAGCCTCGCCCGGGCCGGGGCGTGGCTTGTCGTCGTTCACCACGCGCAAGACCTCGGGCCCGCCGAAGCGCTCAACCACGACTCGCTTCATCGCTCTGACACCTCCCAGTGGTAGGGCAGGTGTCTCGGCCGGGGGACTTCGGCCGAGGCCTCCACCGACTGCAGCAATGCCACCTGCACAGTCCTCCTCGGCGGGAGGTCCCTCCAGAGGCGAACGTCCCAAGCCGGGCCCGGCAGAGTCCGGACGTGTTTCGGGTGGCGTGCAACCTCACGGATCGGCGGGACGGAGCCAACCGATCACGAGGCTCAGGCGTCTCAAGGGAACACCTACCGGGGAGTCCACACGTGCCGAGATCCGTGAAGTCCGCAGCGCTGTCCGCTCTGGTCCTTGGCTTGCTGCTTGGCGCGGTGAGTGGCTGCGGGGCTCAGCACGTTCCCACCACATCGCAGGTTCCGACCACATCGCTGGCCACGAGTCCTTCCCCGGTCGCCCCCGTGGCGACGTCAGCGTCCGGTCCGGACAAGCCGTGCGCCACCGACCAGCTGCACGTGTCGGCCGAGTGGGCGCCCGGCGGCCACGTGTATGGCACCGACCCCACGCATCGACACTCCGCCGGCGAGCTCGACGGCCAGGTCACGGCGGTCAACCACGGGGCCGCGTGCGTGATCACCGGTCCCCCTCGGATCCGCCTCCTCACCTCAGGAGGCCTGCCGCTGCGGGTGCCCACCGTGGTGGGTGCGTTCTGTCGGTTGGCCTGTGGCGCCCCCGCCGAGCTGCACCTGCAGACCGGCGCGACCGCCGTCGCCGGCCTGAGCTGGGAGCCGTCCTACTGTGGCCCGGACCCTGGACCGGGCGTTCGTCTGGGCGTGGCCCTGCGCGGCAGCATCGAGGCCCGCGTGCCGGTGCGCAACCTCGGGGGAGCCGCCAGGCCGGTCTACGCGCCGTCCTGCACGTCGGCGCTGCCGCCCGGTCGGCTGTCGGTGGAGCGCTTCGGTCTCCAGGAGAAGGAGGGGGGGCCTGCCCCCACGAGCCCTCCGGTGGCGCTGCCCAACACCAAGGGTCATGTCTGTGAGATCTCGATGCTGAGGCTCGGACACGGACCAGTGGTTTCTCCGATGACCGGTGAGAACGCGATCATCTTCTCGCTGACCAACGTGGGCACGCGGCCGTGCAGCCTCTTCGGCTACCCCGCCGTGACCCTCCTGGACGGACACGGCGCGGCGATGCCGTTCCGCTATACCCACGGACAGTCGCAGTACGTCACCCACGCCAGACCGGCGTCCGTGCTGTTGCCACCGGCCGCGTCCGCCTACTTCCTCGTCGCCAAGTACCGCTGCGACATGGAAGTGGTCAGCCACGCGTCGTCGGTCCGGGTGTCTCTCGGGTCCGACCTCGCCACACTGGCCGGCCCCACGAGCGGGGGCGTCGGCATCCTGGCGTACTGCCTCGGAGCGCCCACCGAACCGGGACGGGCCGTGGACCTCTCGCCGATCGAGGCCACTCCTGGCGCGACCCTTGGAACGCCGTAGATCCTCGACAAGGGGCGGCGCGGGCCGACCGGGTCCGCCTAGGAGCTGGCGGTCCCGACGAGGTGGAACACGCGGCTGAGCTGCCGGTACGGGTCGCGCAGGCTGGCCTGGAGCTCAACCGCTGCGACGGCCTCGACGTCGGTGTCCGCGAGCGGCAGGTCCATCCAGTCCGAGAACAGCCAGACTCCGTACCAGGCCCGGGGGTCGACTCCGCCACGGCGCAGCAGCTCCGAGAGGTGTGCCACGGTGTCGCCACGGGTCGGCGTGCCGAGCACCCCGACCTCGCTGGTGGCGTCGAACCCGGCCAGCGCCTCGGCCCACCGGTGCTCGAGTGCCGGCCGCACGGCCATCGTCCCGGCGTTGAGCGCCATGACGGAGACCATCCCACCGGGCTCGACACAGCGGCACAGGACCTCGAGCAGGGGCTCGGGTGCGGACAGGTACATCAGGACGCCGTGGCAGAGCACGGCGGTGAAGCGCCGGCCACTGGTGGCCTCGACCGCGGCCTCGCCCGCGGCTCGGACCAGCCGGATGCGCGACCGGACGTCGTCGGGCTCCTGTGCCACCCGCTCTTCGGCCCTGGCCAGCATCGCCGCCGACGGATCCAGGATCGTGACGTCGTAGCCCAGCCGGGCCAGGGGCAGCGACTGGTGGCCTGCACCTCCGCCCACGTCCAGCACCGAGGCCGGCGGGGGCGGCAGGTGTCTCAGGAGCTGCTGGTGCAGGACATAGGTGCGCACCTGCCCCTTCACGGTGGCATAGGCGCCATCGACGAACGGATCCGCCAACGTCCTCCATGCATCGTCAACCACGCACCGATGCTCCCAACCTCCGGATCGGGTTGCCACCGACTCACACGAGCGGCTGGGGACGAGCTCGTGGCCCGTTCTCGGCGGTCACGGCGTCGGCGGGGGTGGCCGCCTCCAGAACACCCAGCCAGCGATGAGGCCAATCGCCAGCAGTCCCAGCAGGAACGGGATCAGCATGGCGATCATCAGCGCCACCAGGACCGCCACTGCGATCCCCGCGACGACGTACTGCTGAGGCATCAACGCCCGCCTCTGGGTCTTCCACCCCATGTGTGCGTCCGGCGAGTCAGCGCTCGACCGAAGCGTTGTCCATGTGCGAGGGGCAACGTAGCCCTGCGGCAGGATGCGCCAACCCTTGGTCCGTGCCGCGTCGGCGTCGAAGAGGTCGGGATCGACGACATCGAGGCTCCCCAGCCCACGCGCCACGAGCAGCGGGTAGGCGAAGCGGTCGATGAACGGGGCGAAGAAGAGCACCCTCAGCCAGCGAGGTGCGGCGCCCACTTCGAAGGCCGCGACGCTGCCCGGAGGAATCGAGTTCCAGCCCTCCAGCTCCACTCCACGACGGTAGCTCTGAGGGCGCGGTCCCGAACTCAACGGTGGGCAACCACGCATCGAGCAGGCACGCACTGCGCGAGCTCACGGGCGACGGACGCCAGGCGTTCCGCAGGCCGCATGTGCGGACGCCGGAACCGCATATCGGACGATGGTCACGTTCCGGACAGGAACGACGGGAACCGTTCCGGTCCGGGTCGGGTCCGGCCGACTTCTCCGACTGTGACGGCACAGGAGACGCCCCGGGCCACGGCTCGACGGCGGGACGAGGCGATGGCTGACCTGCTCGTGGTGATGGCGAGGCAGGACCTCAGCGGCGCCTACCTGCAGGCCCTCACACCGGACGAGGTCCGTGTCCTGGCCCACCTGACCAGGCATGCGGTTCGCCCGCCCCGGCCATCGGGACGGGCGAACCCGGCCGGTGCCTCAGCTGACCGTGCCGGCGGACGGGGCGGCGCCCGAACCGTCACCCGGGCCGTGGCCCGGGCCGTGGGGGTTCACGGTGATGGTCTTGAGGTCCTTGCTGACCTCGAGCATCACCGGTGAGCCGGACGTGGTGCCGAACACGTCGTACGAGCCGTCGGGGTCCTTGCGGACCGAGGTGACGGTGACGGCCGAGTCCTTGGCCTTGACGGCGTCCTTGACGGAGGTCAGCTCGCTGCCGGTGACCGGGGTGTCGTTGGAGCCGCGCCCTGCGCCGTCAGGCCCACCGGGCCCACCGTGCCCGCCAGCGGGGCCGGTGGTGATGGTCTTGAGGTCCTTGCTGACCTGGAGCATCACCGGCGAGCCGGACGTGGTGCCGAACACGTCGTACGAGCCGTCGGGGTCCTTGCGGACCGAGGTGACGGTGACGGCCGAGTCCTTGGCCTTGACGGCGTCCTTGACGGAGGTCAGCTCGCTGCCGGTGACCGGGGTGTCGTTCGAGCCGCGACCCTGGCCCGGGCCGCCGCCCTGCGGGCCGTTGGTCGCGGAGTAGTAGCCGGTGGCCGCGGGGACGCTGGCGGGCGTGGAGGCGTTGGCCAGTGCCGCACCCCCGGCGACGAGGCCGGCGGCGGCGAGGATGCCGGAGGCCGCGGTGATGAGCTTGGTGTTGCGCACGGTGGTGCTCCTGTCTGGTCGTGAGTGCCCGGCCAGTGGCGAGGCTCGTGCTGACGACCATCCCGACGCCGGCTGTGGCCGACCTGTGCAGAGCTTGGGGCGCCGCTACGAGCTGCGCGCCGCGCCGGAGGGCAGCCGGCTCGGCGCGAAGAGCAGAGGGAACGCATCGACCCACCGATGAGTTCTGCGCGCGTCCGGCGTTCCACCTCACGAGGAGCCTGCAACAGTGGGCCTACACCGAGGAGGACTGTCATGGACTGGAAGCTCGAAGTGGTCATCGCCCCCGTCTCCGACGTCGAGCGCGCGCGGGAGTTCTACGTCGACAGGCTGGGGTTCCGGATGGACAACGACTTCGCCCCCAACGAGCACTTCCGGGTGATCCAGGTGACGCCGCCGGGCTCAGCCTGCTCGATCGTCTTCGGCACCGGGCTCGGCGGCGGCGTCGCGCCCGGGTCGCTCAAGGGCACGCACCTGGTCGTGGACGACATCGAGAAGGCCCACGCGATGCTGCAGGAGCGCGGCATCGACAACAGCGGGCCGCAGCACTTCCTGGACGGGCAGATGACCCCGGGGGTGGAGCCGAACCGCGCCGACTACGGCACGTTCATCTACTTCGACGACCCCGACGGGAACACCTGGGCCGTCCAGGAGGTCAGGCACCACGCCCGCTGACCGACCTCAGCGACGCGGCGGCTGCGGTCGCCCGGCGAAGAACCACAGCAGGGCGCCCACCGTGCTGCCCAGCACCAGGACGACCACCCACACGGGCCGGGTGAAGGTCCTCATGTCGCGCTCGTCGGTGCGGGTGAAGTCCCACAGGCAGTAGCCCCAGAACGCGACGGCCGCCACTCCCACGACCACCGGCCCAGCGTCCACGCCCAGCATCTCCTCCCGGGATCTCCGCCGCGGTGGTCCCGGCTCGATTGTGCGCCCTGCGTCCGGCTCGCCGCTCTGGCGAGCCGGACGGGATACCCGTATGCCGTGCCGTCCCCTCCCCGGGGACGTGCACGGTCCACCACCGGTCTGGGGCAGGGCGCCCGTTGCCTGCGGGCACGCACGCTCGAACTACGCCTTACGGCCGAGCCGCCGTTGCCCCCTTCTCGAAAGGCTGGGCCCGCCATGGGCGTCGACCTCAGAGTCCGACACGGTTGATGGCGACGCCCCATGACAGACGTCTGGCCCACGGGCGGGTCGCGGGCGAGGCACCCAGAAGGACTGTCGGCGCGCAGCAAAAGGTGACATTTCGGCCCGCGTTCGCGTTTGAGGCGCTCCGGCACGGGGCACGGGGCCGTTCCAAGGAGGCAGACGTGGACAACACAACCCGAACAGCAACCGCAATCGCGGCCGGCTACCTGCTGGGCCGGACGAAGAAGATGAGGCTGGCCATCACCGTGGCCGGCCTGATGGCCGGCAAACGTCTGGACGCCAGCCCATCCGAGCTCCTGCGCCGTGGTGGCGAGCTGGCCAAGTCGTCTCCCGAGCTGGCGAAGCTGACCGAGCAGGTCCGCGGGAAGCTCTTCGACGCCGCCAAGGACGCCGCAGTCGTCGCGGCCAGCAGCCGGCTCAACCGCGTCAGCGACAGCCTGCGGGACCGCAGCGACGGACTGCGTGGCGTGCTCCCGGCCGGTCAGGGCGAGGAGGAGCCGGAGGAGTGGGACGAGGAAGAGGAGTGGGACGAGGAAGAGCCTGAGGAGGGCGAGGAGGAGCCGGAAGCGGAGCTCGAGGAGGGCGAAGCGGAGGAGGAGCCCGAAGAGGAAGAGGAAGAGCCCGAGGAGGAGGCCGAAGAGCCCGAGGAGGTGACCGCCAAACGGTCTTCGAGGGCCGGTGGGCGCCGCCCAGGACGGCCACGCCGCAGGGCTGAGGAGACGGCTCGCCCGGCGCGGCGCGAAGCCAGGAAGGCCTCCGCCCCGGCGAAGAAGGCTTCCGCCCCGGCGAAGAAGGCCTCCACCCCGGCAAAGAAGGCCTCGCGACCTGCCGCCAAGAGCACCACGGGAGCGGCCCGCAAGGCTGCCGACAGTGGCCAACGTGCGGCCGGCGCTGCGAAGAAGACCGCGGCGAAGAAGGGTGCGGCCAAGAAGACCGCAGCGAAGAAGACGGCGGCCAAGAAGACGGCGGCGAAGAAGACGGCGGCGAAGAAGACCGCGTCCTCGAGCCGGTCGTCGGGTAGGTGAGCGCCATGACGGACACGGCACGGAGTGCGTCGGGCGGGGCGATGAGCGGCATCCTCAAGCAGCTGCCCATGGACCGGCTCAAGGACGAGGCGGGCAACATGGTCAAGGCGCTCGGGGACAAGGCCGTCTCCAGCGCCGAGGACCGGATCGGCGGCCTGACCGACCGGCTCACCGAGTTCACGGAGAGTGGCGGCACCAAGAGCAGGGCCGTCAAGGAGGGCGCCAAGGCCGCGGCGGAGGGCAAGTCCCCGGTGATGGGAGCCCTCAAGGGCGGCGCGAAAGGGCTGGTGGACAAGGCCAAGGAGGCCGTCACCGGCGGCGGTGGCGGTGGCGGCGGCAAGGGCACCAAGGTCACGAACATCATCGAGGAGATCGACATCGGCCTGCCGGTGCGCGTCGTCTACAACCAGTGGACGGAGTTCCAGCAGTTCCCCAGCTACATGAAGAAGGTCGAGTCGGTCGAGCAGATCGAGGACGAGAAGATCAAGTGGAAGGCCCAGGTCTGGTGGTCGCACCGGACGTGGGAGTCCACGATCCTCGAGCAGGTCCCCGACTCGCGGATCGTCTGGCAGTCCTCCGGCCAGAAGGGCTACGCCGACGGCGCGGTCACCTTCCATGAGCTCGCCCCGGAGCTGACCCGTGTGCTGCTGGTGCTCGAGTACCACCCGCAGGGCTTGTTCGAGCGCACCGGCAACATCTGGCGCGCCGTCGGCCGCCGGACCCGCCTGGAGTTCAAGCACTTCCGGCGCCACGCGATGACCGAGACCATCCTGCACCCCGACGAGGTCGAAGGCTGGCGCGGCGAGATCCGCGACGGCGAGGTGGTCAAGACCCACGAGGAGGCCCTCGAGGAGGAGGAGCGCGAGCAGCAGGAGGGCTACGAGGGCGAGGAGGAGCCCGAGGGCGAGTACGACGAGTACGAGGACGAAGAAGGCGAAGAGGAGGGCGAGGAAGAGGAGCCGGAGGAGGAAGAGGGCGAGGAAGAGGAAGGCCCCGAGGACGAGTACGAGGAGTACGAGGACGAAGAGGGCGAGGAGGAAGAAGAGCCGGAGGAGGAAGAGGACGAGGAAGAGGAAGGCCCCGAGGACGAGTACGAGGAGTACGAGGACGAAGAGGGCGAGGAGGAAGAGGGCGACGAAGAAGAGCCCGAGGACGAGTACGAGGAAGAAGAACCCGAGGACGAGTACGAGGAGGACGAGGAGCCCGAAGACGAGCCGCCGTCCCGCGCGTCCCGCCGCCGTAGCCAGTCACGAACAGCCAGGAGTCACTGAGCCCGCATGACCGTCGCGACCACATCTCCCCGAAACCAGGGCGGCTACCTCAGCCGGCCCTCCCCCAGCGGCCTCGCCGACGTCCTTGACATCATCCTCGACAAGGGGATCGTCATCGACGCCTACGTGCGTGTCTCGCTGGTCGGCATCGAGATCCTGACCATCGACGCCCGCATCGTCATCGCCAGCGTCGACACCTACCTGCGCTTCGCCGAAGCCACCAACCGCCTCGACCTCTACCAGCAGGGCGGCCAGACCCTCCCCGAGCTCGTCGAGGACATGGGCTCGAGCGCTGCCAGCGCGAAGACCAAGGGCGTCATCTCCGGCGCAAAGAAGGCCATCACCGGAGGCGACGGCGAGGAGGAGCGGCCGCGCCGGCGCAGCTCCAGCAGCTCCAGCTCGCGCACCCGTCGCCGGGCGGAGCAGGAATGACGCGCACAGCACCGCCCGCCCCCACCGTCGAGACCGGAACGGAGCGGTACGTCTACGGCGTGGTCCGCGCCGACGACGGGTCAGACGCCGTGACCGACCTCGCCGGTGCCACCGGCGAGGTGGTCGCGGTGGTCGTGCACGGGGAGCTCGCCGCAGTGGTGGAGGCCATCCCGGACGCCGAGGCCGTCCCTGCGGCCCGGTTCGTGCGGGCGCACGCACGGGTGCTCGACGCCGTGGCCGCGCGATGCTCCGTGCTGCCCTTGCGTTTCGGCACCGTCGTGGCGTCCGACGAGGCCGTCGTCGAGGAGCTGCTCGCGCCTGACCGGGACCACCTTGTCGACGCGCTGGAACAGCTCGACGGACACGTCCAGCTGCTCCTGCGGGCGCGCTACGTCCTCGACACCGTGCTGGCCGAGGTCGTCGCGGAGCACCCGCAGGTGCGCGCGCTGCGCGCCCGCACCCGTGACCTCCCGGACGACGCCGCCATGCCCGAGCGGGTCCGCCTCGGCGAGCTCGTCTCCCAGGCGATCGAGACCAAGCGTGCCGCCGACCGCGAGGCCATGCTGGCTGCGCTGCAGCCCCACGCGCGGCGGTGGTCGGTCCGGCCCTCCGGCGGCCTCGACGGGCTGCTCGACCTGGCCGTGCTCGTGGACGAGCACGGTGTCGCCGACTTCGAGGCGCATGCGCAGGCCGCGGCAGCGCAGATGGCCGGGCGGGCGGACCTCGAGCTGATCGGTCCGATGGCGCCCTACGACTTCGCGTCGGACGGGGTATGACGGTGGGCCTGTTCACCGGGCTGCTCACCCTCCCGCTCGCGCCGGTCCGCGGCACGGTGTGGGTGGCCGAGCAGCTGCTGGCCGCGGCCGAGGAGCAGTACTACGACCCGGCCGCCATCCGGGCCCGGCTGGAGGAGATCGACCGCTTGCGCCAGGAAGGCGCCATGGACGAGGAGGCGGCGCAGGCCGAGGAGGAGCAGCTCGTGCAGCGGCTCCTCGAGGGCCGGCGGCGCCAGGAAGGAGGCTGAGCCGTGCCGACACAACGCAGGAGCGCCAGCTCACCACGGGCCACATCACGGTCGACCGAGGGCGAAGCGCCGTCCGGCACCCGCGGCGCGGAGAAGACCGCGACGACGAAGAAGGCAACCGCGAAGAAGTCCACGACGAAGTCTGCCGCCAGGAAGTCGGGCACGAAGAAGGCGGCCGCCCGGTCGGCGCCGCCCGAGGGCAGGACGGGCTCGACCGCGCGGGCGCGGCCGGACCAGGCGTCCAGCCGCGAGCGCGACCAGGAACGCGAGCAGCCGCGCACCCAGGAGCGGGAGCCGGAGCGCCGGAGCTCCCGCCCGTCGGCGCGGGAGGTGGCCACGATGGTCGCCGACGAGCTGGAGGACCTCACCGGCAAGGAGCCGGAGAGCATCGTCCGGCTCGGGCGCGACGACGACGGCTGGGTCGTCGGGATCGAGGTGGTCGAGAGCCGGCGGATCCCCGACTCGACGGACATCCTGGCCGTCTACGAGGTCCACGCCGATGATGACGGGTCGCTGCGCAGCTACGAGCGCACCCGGCGCTACACCCGGGGGCGGACCGTCGATGAGTGACCAGCCGATGACCGCAGCGCCGGCCGCCCGCAACGGTGCTCGCCGCGACATGGGGCCGGCCATCGCCAGCGCGCCCCAGCCAGCCAACCTCGCTGACATCCTCGAGCGAGTCCTCGACAAGGGCATCGTGATCGCTGGCGACATCAAGGTGAACCTCCTCGACATCGAGCTGCTCACCGTGAAGATCCGGCTCATCGTGGTCTCGGTCGACAAGGCCTCGGAGATGGGCATCGACTGGTGGCGCAGCGACCCGACCCTCAGCTCCCACGCCCGGGAGCTGGCGGAGGAGAACGACGACCTGCGCCGGCGCATCGAGGCGCTGGAGGCCCGGGATGACTGAGCAGGGCGTCTACCTCTACGCCATCTGCCGGCCGCAGGACGCCGCCGGCCTGGCCGGGTCCCCCGGCGTCGAGGGCAGCCAGGTGCGGGTGCTCGACGTCGGCGAGCTCAGCGCCGTCGTCAGCTCGGTCCCGCTCACGGAGTTCGGCGAGGAGGGGCTGCGGCGCAACCTCGAGGACCTGCGGTGGGTCGAGGCGGTCGCACGTTGCCACAACGCCGTCGTGGCCGAGTGCTTCCGCAGGGGTCCCGTCGCCCCGGTCAGCCTTGCGACGGTCTGCTTCGACGACGACGCCGTCGTCAGCCGGGTGAGGACCTGGCGGGCGCAGGTGCTCGAGGCCCTGGCACGCGTCGACGGGTGCACCGAGCTCGGCGTCAAGGTCTACCAGCGCCAGGACGAGCAGTCCGGCCTGAAGGAACCGGTGCCGACCACGTCGTCCGGTGTGGGCGCGGGCGCGGCATACCTGCAGAAGCTGAAGGCTGACGCGCAGCAACGCGAGTCCCGGTCGCAGACCCTGAGCGCGGCGGTGGAGCAGGTGCACCACCGGCTGTCCGGGGACGCGGTGGCCAGCCGGCGGCACCCGGTGCAGGACCCGCGGCTGTCCGGTCACGCCGGGCAGATGGTCCTCAACGGGGCCTACCTCGTCGCTGCGGAGGAGGTCGAGCGCTTCCGGGGCCACGTCGCCGACGTGGCCGCCGACCACCCCGACCTCGAGCTCGTGCTGACCGGACCGTGGCCGCCGTACTCGTTCGTCACGTTGGAGGCGTCATGACGACCACGCTGGCGCGCTCGGAGCCCGCGTCGACGCCGGTGCTCGGCAATGTGACCCTGGTCGACCTGCTCGACCGGCTGATCGGCACCGGCGTCGTGATCGCCGGTGAGGTCACGATCTCGATGGCCGGGGTGGACCTGGTGCAGGTGAGCCTGCGCGCCCTCGTGGCCACGGCGAGCGCGGCGCTGGAGGAGGCGGGACATGACTGAGCGCGCGCTGCTCGGCCCCCGGCTGGACACCGACGCCGACTCGGTCGAGCGCGACCTCGTGCGCCTGGTGCTGACGGTGGTGGAGCTCATCCGCCAGCTCATGGAGCGACAGGCGCTGCGTCGGGTCGAGCACGGCGATCTGACCGACGAGCAGACCGAGGCCCTCGGGCTGGGTCTGATGCGGCTCGAGGAGGCCATGCGGGAGCTGCGGGAGCGCTTCGGCCTGAGCGCGGCCGACCTCAACCTCGACCTCGGTCCGCTCGGGACGCTCCTGCCGGAGTAGGCCCCCGCGCAGACAGGTATGCCGTGCCCCTCACCTCCGCTGGGAGGTGAGGGGCACGGCATACGGGGCGGTTGGTCAGGCCTCGAAGCTGGCGCGGAAACCGTTGCCGGTGTTGGGGATCCGGAAGCTGCCGTCGGTCACGGCGACCTCGGTGCCGTCGACCGTCACAGCCGACGGCGTGGCGCCGTGGACGACGAGGTGGAACGCCTGCCGGGCGAACTCCGGGTAGCCCTGGCCCTCGACCGACGCGTCGACCGTGACCGCGCCGCCGGAGCGGGTGAGGGTGAAGGTCGTGTCGTAGCAGGCGCCCTCGCGCGCGGCGAAGGTCAGCCCGTCGTCCTCGACCAGGCGCGAGGTGTGTGTCCCGTCGGCCAGCGGCACGAACACGTGCAGCTCGACCACCTCGGGGTGGTGCTCCTTGGTGGTCGCCGGCGCCTGCGCCCACATCGGGATGACCGCGCCGCCGCGGGCGTAGAGCGGGATGCGGTCCATCGGCGTCGGGGCGACGAGGAAGCGCGACCCGCCCAGGACCTCACCGGTGTGCCAGTCGTGCCAGTCGCCGGCCGGCAGGTAGACCTGCCGCGAGGTGGCGCCGGGCTCGAGCACCGGGGCGACGAGCAGGTCGGTGCCGAAGAGGTACTGGTCGTCCAGGTCGCGCACCGTGGCGTCGTACTGGTGGTCGAAGACCAGCGGGCGCTGCACCGGCTCACCGGTCTCGGAGGCCCGGATGAACGCGGAGTAGATGTAGGGCAGCAGCCGGTAGCGCAGCTTGACCGCTTCCCGGACGATGTCCTGCACCGCGTCGCCGAACGCCCAGGCGTACTGGTCGACGTTGCCGATCTCGGAGTGGTTGCGGCAGAACGGCGTGAGCGTGCCGTACTGCATCCACCGCAGGAACAGCTCGGCGTTGGAGTTGCCGGCGAAGCCGCCGATGTCGGCGCCGACGAATGCCTGCCCGGAGATGCCGAAGCCCGAGCCCATCGCCACGCCCAGCCACAGGTGGTCCCAGCGGGAGAAGTTGTCGCCCATCCAGTTGGCGGCGTAGCGCTGGATCCCGGCGAAGCCGGCCCGCGACAGGATGAACGTGCGCTGCTCCGGCATGGCCTTGAGCAGGCCCTCGGTGGTGCCCATGGCCATGAGCAGGGCGTACTGGTTGTGGTAGCGCTCGTGGGAGTACTGCCCGTTGCCGAACCGCATGGCGTTGGCGCGGATCGCCCCGGTGGCCGGCTCGTTCATGTCGTTCCAGATGCCGGCCAGGCCGGACTGCACGTGGGCGGCGTTGAGCTCGCCCCACCAGGCGCGGGCCTCCTCGGTGACGAAGTCGGGGAAGGCGGTGTTGCCCGGCCAGACCTGGCCGATGTAGGTGTCCCCGCCCTCGGTCTTGCAGAAGACGTCCCGCTCCAGGCCCTGGTCGAACACCTCGTAGCCCGGGTCGAACTTCACTCCGGGGTCGATGATCGTGATCACCCGGTAGCCCTCGTCGGACAGCCGCGACAGCATCCCCGGCGCATCGGGGAAGCGCTCCTTGTTCCACGTGAAGACGCGGTAGCCGTCCATGTACTCGATGTCGAGCCACAGCGCGTCGCAGGGGATGTCGTTGTCGCGGTGCCGCTGGCCGATGGCCTCGACGGCGTCCTGGCTGTAGTCGAACCAGCGGCACTGGTGGTAGCCCAGCGCCCACAGCGGCGGGGGAGCGGTGCGCCCCGTCAGCCAGGTGTAGTCGCCCAGGATCGCGGGCATGTCGGGCCCGGCGAAGATGTACTCGGTGTACTGCCCGCCGGCGAAGCTGATGCGGTACTCGTCCTTGGCCTCGAACTCGTAGGTCCCGCGGTAGCCGTTGTCGACGAACGACGCCGCCATCGTCCCGGCCGGGTAGCTCTGGTGGTAGAAGAACGGGATCGAGACGTAGAACGGGTCGAAGTCGACGCTGGTGCGGTCGCCGCGCGGGTCGCCCGGCTCCTTGCCGGCCGTGAACTCGGCGGTCTCGTGCTCGTTGAGCACGTCGGTGTTCCACAGGGTGAAGTCACGACCCTTGCGGTTGTGCCGGCCCGACTTCTCGCCCAGGCCGAAGACCGCGTCCTCCTGGCGGCACCGGCGGCGCAGCGTGAACGAGTCGTTCAACGTGGCGTAGGCCCAGTAGCGGCCCTGCTCGTCGGCGGCGGTCTCCACGACGGGGGTGCCGTCGGTGCGGTGCACGTCGAGGCGGAACGGGTCGAGCCACAGGGAGACCACCATCGAGGAGGTGATGACCCGGACCCGGTCCTCGTCGCGCTCGACCCGGAACTCCACCGGGCGCGACAGCGGGTCGGTGCACACCGCGAACGTCGGCGACACGTCGAACACCCCGCCACGGCTGATCTTGACCCGCACCACGTCGTCGGCGACCAGGTCGACGCGCAGCTGCTCCCGGTGCAGGCCGGCGAGCAGCCCGCGCGGGGTCTCCTCCACCGAGTCGACCCGTTCGAAGCGGATGTAGTGGTCGGTCTGCAGCACGGGGCTCTCGCCTTTCGGGGGGTCGGTCGTCGGGTGCCCACCGGCCGAAGGCGGGTGGCCGCGCCCATGCTTCCGGCGCCCGGACCCGGCGCGCAAGGTCAGGTCGGCTGGGTGGACGACGCCTCCGTGGCCCGGGACTGCCGGTGACTCCGACTAGGACAGGTGTTCGATACGCTGGGGTCATGACCGACGTCCCCCGCCTCGCCGGCCGGCAGCCCCGCTCGCTGGCACCAGAGCAGCTCGGGCAGCTCGACGTCACCACGGCCGCCCAGCCGGCGCGGGTGCGCGCGTGGGTGGTCTGGGAGGATGGCGTCGAGGAGCTGGTCCCGGCCGTGGCCGTCGCATGGACCAAGCGGGCGGTGCGGGTGCGCTGGGGCGCCCCGCCGCACGTGTTCGAGACCTGGGTCTGGGCCGGTGCCGTCGAGCGCGCCTGACCCGGCCCGTCTCAGCGGAGACTTCTCCGGGTCAGGACCCCGACAACCCTCAGTGCTGGCCGGCGAGACGCGCAGCGGTCAGTGCCCGCCTGACCGACAGGTATGCCGCGTGCCCCAGCCGGGCACGCGGCATACCTGCCTGCGGCGTTCAGGACCTCAGCGGTCGCCGACCAGGTCGAAGCGGCCCAGGGCGATACGGGCGATGTTGACCAGGGACAGCGTCCCCGGCGTGAAGTAGCCGTTGTGGCCGTGCGAGGTGCCGGTCGGCAGGTGCCGGGCGCCGAAGCCGGGGTCGGTCGGGTCGGCACCGTGGCCGAGGTCGCCGATCGTGGTGTGCGGAACCATCGAGATCGGGTCGTCCGGCGCGGTGCCGGCCCAGACCCGGCCGCGGGAGTGCAGCTGACCGACGGTGGAGACGTCCATGCCGGGGGCGCCGACGGCGACGATGTCGCGGGCGTTCATCCGGGAGGCGGCGTGGGCGCAGACGACGGCGCCGTAGCTGTGGCACACCACGCTCACGTCGGCCCGCTTGGCCTCCATGTTGACGAAGGCGGCCAGCCGGGGCGCGCCCTGGATGGCGCGGGTCGACTCGGCCGCGTCGAGGTCGACGGTCGACGGGGCGTCGTAGTCCAGCCACACGACCACGGCCGTGCGGCTGTGCGGGTCGAGCTTCCTGGCCTCGGCGAGGATGCCCCGTGCCTGCACGGCCGGGTGCCGACGGGTGGCCTCGGACTCGTCGAGCAGCGCGGCGGCGTTCCAGCCGACCCCGGGCACCAGCACGACGACGTGGTCGGCGTGGTCGATGTCCCCGAACGCCTCGATCACTCGCCCCTGCCCGCGGTGGTCGGCCATGATCACCTGGCCGGCTGGCTGGCCGGTCATCGACGGCAGCGAGTCCGTGTCCTCGGACAGGCTGTGGGCGACAGCCGGCGTCGCGTTGAGCGCGAGCGCGGCCAGGGCAGAGACGATCAGGGTGGGCAGGCGTTTCACGGGCGTCGAGGGTCCTCGGCGTCGGGGGAGCGGGCCGCACGGAAGCGACACATGACGGACCGGCACAGACAGGCCCGTCGGGCGGTGGGGAACCGCCCTCGCAGGGGGGACTGGCCCTCGATTCTAGCCGCGAACCCGCGAAACCCGGGCATCGAGCGCGTCCGGGCGGCCACAGTGCGGGGTGCTTCCCTGCGTGAGATGGAGCCTGCAGAAGCAGTCCCGGTGAGTCCGGCCACACCGACCCGACCTGGGTCCTCCTCGTCGACGACCCCGGTCGCGGACCATGAAAGTCAGGGCCGCGCCGCTGTCCCGGCGCGTGGGGACCATGTGCCCTGCCCGCCCCGACCGGCCCCGTCAAGGCTGCTGGGAGGAGGTGCCGCCATGGAGGCAGTGATCATCTACGAGAGCCTGTTCGGCAACACCCACGCCGTCGCCGAGGCGATCGCCGAGGGGGTGCGCCACGCCGACCAGCACGCGAGGGTGCGGCTGGTGCGGGCCGGCGAGGCTGAGGCCGCGGACAGCGCGGCGGTCGACCTGCTCATCGTCGGCGGCCCCACCCACGTGCTGCGGATGAGCTCCGAGCGCACCCGGCAGTCGGGCCTGGCGGGCGAGGAGAAGAAGGCCGAGTCCCACGGCCAGCACCTCGACCTCGAGCCCGGTGCCGAGGGGCCGGGCCTGCGGGAGTGGTTCGCCTCGCTGGCCAAGGTGGGTGCCGGGCACCGGGCCGCGGCGTTCGACACGCGGCTGGGCTCGCACCTGGCCGGGGGCGCCGCACACGGCATCGCGCGCAAGCTGCGCCACCACGGCTACGAGCTGGTGGCCCCGCCGCAGGGCTTCGTGGTGGAGGGCACCGAGGGGCCGCTGACCAAGGGTGAGCGGGCGCGCGCCCAGGCGTGGGGTGCCTCGCTGGTCCCCGCGCCGGCCCACACCCAGGTCTGAGCGCGAGTGGTGCGGCCGGACCCGGTCACGCCGGGCCGGTCGCGCTGTGCACGCGCGCCACGACGGCATCGGCGACGGCCTGCGGCTCGTTCTCGGGCAGCCAGTGGCCGGCGTCGAGCTCGATGAACTCGTACGGCGCGGCCACGTAGCCGGCGGTGCGCTCGGCCGCCGCCCGGCTGAGCGCGAAGTCATGTCGGCCCCACACGTAGGTGGTCGGCACGCGGGTGCGCCCACCACCGCCCCCCTCCTTGCGGGTCGCCGGGATGCCGCGGTACCAGCCGAGGGCGGCGGTCAGGGCACCCGGGTCGGCCAGCCGGTCGGCATACCGCTGGGCGTGCTCGGCGGGCACCCCGCTGCGGCGCAGGGAGCCGGCCAGCCGCGGACCGACGATCCGCTCGGGCAGCCACGGCAGCTGGAAGGCGAGCATGTACCAGCTGACCAGCGCCTGCCGGGTGTGCGTCCAGGCCCAGAGCATCGCCGCCGGGTGCGGGGTGGACAGCACCGTCAGCGACGCCACGCGCTGCGGCTGGCGACCTGCCAGCGACCACGCGGCGCTGCCGCCCCAGTCGTGCCCCACGACGTGCGCGCGGTCCAGCCCGGCGGCGTCCAGCAGGGCGACGAGGTCGGCGGTGATCTCTCCCATGCGGTATGCCGCGCGGCCGTGGGGACGGGCCCCGGGGGAGTAGCCGCGCAGGTCGGGAGCGAGCGTGCGCAGGCCCGCGGCGTGCAGCAGCGGGGTGACCGCGTCCCAGGCGGTGTGGTCCTGCGGGAAGCCGTGCAGCAGCAGCACCGGCTCGCCGTCGCGCGGCCCGCTGTCGAGGACGTCGAAGGTCAGCCCGTCACGGTGGTACTGCCACATGCCTCGACCCTAGGCCGGGAGCGGCCGGGGTGCCCGCCGGGGACAGGGATGGGGGCGCGTCCCCTGCGGCCGCGCCCCCGAGCACGAGTTCCGTCTCCGGCAATCAGCGTGCTGGCCGGGCCTGTACCCCGTTCGGTCGTGCTTCATGCATGGTCACCGGGTCAGGGTCAGCAGCGCCAGGTCGTCGCGCAGCTCACCGTCCGCGTGTCGGAGCACGTCCTGGGCCAGCGCCCGGGCGAGGTCCGCGTCCTCGCCTCGGTGCCCGGCCAGCAGCCGGGCCAGGGTGCACTCGCCGAGCTCCACCCCGGACGGGTCGCGAGCGTCCGTCACCCCGTCGGTGTAGAGCACCAGCGTGTCGCCGGGCTCGAGGTCGAGCCGCACCGTGGCCACCGACAGCTCGCGCACCGCGCCCACGAGCGTGCCCGGGCACGGGACCGGGCGCACCGTCCCGTCGGCGGCGCGCAGCATCGGCGCCGGGTGGCCGCCCGAGGCCATCCGGACCGACAGCGGCCCCTGTCGGCGGCCGCGGTCGGCGAAGGTGAGCAGCAGCAGCGTGGTGAACCGCCCGTCCCAGTCCTCCCCGAGCAGCACGTCGTTGAGCCGGCGCAGCACCACGGCCGGGTCGTCGGTGTCGGGGGCGATGGCGTGCAGGCTGTGCCGCACGGCGGCGCTGAGTGCGGCCGCCGCCGCGCCCTTGCCGCACACGTCGCCGAGGACCACCCACCACCGCTCCGGGCCGGTGCGGAAGACGTCGTAGTAGTCGCCGCCGATGTCGCTGCCGGACGTGCCGGAGCGGAACTGTGCCGACACCGTCAGCCCCGGCACCCGGGGCAGCACCGGGGGCAGCAGGCTGGCCTGGAGCACCCGGGTCGTCTCCTGGAGGTCGGCGTGGAGGCGGGCCTTCTCCACCGCGGCCCCGGCTCGATGACCCAGCTCGACCGCGAGCTGGACGTCGTCGGCGTGGCTGGGCCGGTCTGCGGCGCGGAGCAGGATCATCGAGCCGACGGGCCGACCGGCCGAGGTGAGCGGCACCGTGAGTGCGCACCAGGCGTCCCCCAGAGCCGGGGGGAGGTCGTGGCCGGCGCCGGCCAGGTCCACGGGTGTCACCGCCGGCAGGACCGTCATGAGCTTGAGCAACGCGGTCAGGTGCTCCGGCCGCCGGAGCAGCTCGGCGGTCGGGAGCAGGGCCGGATCCCGGTGGGCCAGCACGCACAGCCGCCGCTGGTCGGACCCCGTCACCTCGACGAGGCACCAGTCGGCGAGCTCGGCCACCACGAGCTCGGCGGTCTGCCACGCCGTCGCCGCGAGGTCGAGCGGGGTCTCGAGCAGGCGGGTGGCCCGGGCGAGCATCTCCAGGTGCCGGCGGTCCGCGTCGGGCACCGGCCCCGGCGGCGTCACCGGCCGCGCGCCGGCGCCCAGCCGTGTCGTGCCTGCTGACGTCCTGGCTCCGCTGCGTGCGGACATCGCGTCCCCCGATCCCCCGCCCCGGGCGGGCCCCACGGACACTCTGCTCCCGCGACGGGTCCCAGCGCCGGGCTTTTGCCCAAAATGAGCCCGGTATGCCGGGCCCTCAGGCCCTGGGGCTCCCTCGCCGGTGCGTGCTACCTGTGGGGTGTGGCGCGGGGGCGCATGACCACTCGGCCCGCCGCGCACCGGCCGCAGCCACGAAGGTTGCGGCACGGCATACCGAGGAGGTGGTGGTGATGGCGTTCAGCTATGACCCGTTCCGTGATCTCGACACCCTGACCGAGCGCATGCTCTCCCGCGCCTCGGACGTGGGGCAGTCCATGCGGTCGATGCCGGTGGACCTGTTCCGCTCCGGTGACCACTACGTGCTGCGCTGCGACCTGCCCGGGGCCGACCCGGGCTCGGTCGACGTCGGGGTGGACGGCCGCACGCTGACGATCCGGGCACAGCGCTCGGCGCAGCCCGAGGACGTCGAGTGGCTGGCCCAGGAGCGGCCGACCGGCACGTTCGTGCGTCAGCTCACGCTGGGGCGCGGGCTGGACCTCGACCGGATCGAGGCGACCTACGCCGACGGCGTCCTGAGCCTGAGCCTGCCGGTGGCCGAGGAGGCCAAGCCGCGCCGGATCCCCATCGCGGTGGGCGGCAGCTCCGGGCAGCCGACGGTCGAGGCGCCGGGAGCCGCGTCGGCCACCTGACCGGACACGACGGTGCCCCGGGGCGTGAGGCTCCGGGGCACCGTCGTGCGGGCGTCAGTTGCCGACGACGCGCAGGGTGAACCGGGCCTCGCCGTTCCCGGTGACCGAGCCGGAGGCGCCGACCGCACGCAGCGCCTTGACCAGGTCGCGGTCCTGCGCCGGCACCTGGTCGAGGTAGCTCTTCTCGAGCCGGTCGAGGTCGGCGAACAGGACGTACTGGGCGTCCTTGGCGTCCGGCACGGCCGCGGTGAACGCCTCGCTGTCGCCCAGGGTGCCGTCGGCGGTGAGCTTGCCGAGGTAGTCCCGGGAGCTGGCCAGGTAGAACTGGTCGCCCTTGGCCTGGTGCACGATCGGCAGCTCCCCGCCGGTCTGGATCGCCAGGTGCTCCAGGCGGGTGACGACCGCGTCGGCCTTGGCGGCGTCGGTGGTCACGCGGGCGCCGAACTGCGGGTCGTCGCCGGAGGCGAAGTCCTGGTCGGGCACGGCGAGCACGAGGTTGCGCCCCAGCAGGGTCTGCAGGTCGCCCGGCAGCGAGATGCCGAGCTGGGACTCCATCGCCTTGAGCTCGCCGTTGACGTCCTCACCGGGGGACTGGGCACCGATGCCCTTGAGGATGCCGTCCCAGGCCTGCCCGATGACCTGGTCGAGGCCGGAGACGGACAGCGCCACGGCGGTGTCGGCGGGCAGGCGGGTGATCGTCGAGCCGGCGGTCGTGGCCGGCTTCTTCACCGCGGTGGCGCCGCGGGAGACGCCCACGAGCTCGACCGCGTCGGCGTCGAACCGCAGCGCGAACGCGGCCCGGCCGGCGCCCTTGAGGTCACCCGAGCCGAACGGGTTGACCGACAGCTTCGTGGGGTCGCCGCCGACCTCCTTGAAGGCCCCGGCCTTGGCCAGGGCGGCGAGGTCGAGCCAGCCCGACGCGATGCCCTGGTCGCCCACGGCGGCGACGTCACCGGCATACGTCGAGGAGTCGGCCAGGGTGCCCTTGGCGATGGCGTCGGTGACCGCCTTGCCGTTGCCGGCCGAGGTGAGCAGCGCGTAGCCGTCCTTGAAGGTGACCTCCGGCTTGTCGGTGTCGCCGGCGGAGAGCTTGGCGATGCCGGCGCGGGCCTTGGCCTCGTCCTTGACCTGCACCACCACGAGCGGCTCGGGGTCGGCGCCCGCGGACCTCGGCGGCAGGACCGCGACCGCGAGCCGGTCGCCGAGCCAGGGCTCGATGTCCCGGGCGTAGCTGAGGTCCTTGTTGCCGCTGCGCTCGATCAGTGAGTCCACCAGCCGCTTGCGGGGGTCGCCGCTGTCCAGGGCGCCCTTGACCTGCGGCACCTTCTGCAGGAACCGCACCGCCGAGACCTTCTGGGCGATCGACGGGTCCGTGTCCACCCGCAGGTACGCCAGCGCCGTGGACGGGACCAGGGTGTCCGGCTGGGGGCCGCCGCCGACCAGTTTCATGCCGAACGCCGCAGCGGTCAGGGCCAGCGCGACGACGGCGAGGGCGACGATGCCCCAGATCACCGGTCCGCGCCGGCGCCGGGCCGGTGCGACCTCGGAGGGGGCGGGGTCGACGGCCGGGCGCACCGGGGCCGCAGCAGCCTCCGCGGGCGTCGGCTCGACGGGCGTCGGCTCGGTGGGCGTGGAGTCGCCCGGAGGGCGTGCGGGATCGGGTTCGTACGACGACATGATGGGTCCCCTGGGAAGTGCGCAGTCGCTGGCGGCCGAAGCCTAGTGCTCAGCGGGGACCCTTCAGTGCAGGTGAGCCGAACCGGTCACTGGTTCAGGTGCACCGGCTTGTCGGTGACGGCCGCGATGTCGCCCGAGGCGGCGTCGAGCAGCTGGGTGGCCAGGTCGGCCAGGGCCCGGGAGATGGCCACCTCGTCGCCGATCTCGGCCACCTCGGCGTCGCTGGGGTTGCACCGGGCCGTGCCGTGGCCGGTGTGCAGCGGCCCGTCGGGGTGGTGCAGCCGTGCCTCCGCCCGCGTGTCGCCGTCGTGCTCGTCGACGTAGATGTCGACCGTCAGGTGCATGGTCCGGGTCATGGTGGCCTCCGCCCCTCGGGGTTCCAGCCTCCTGCGCGGGCCCCCGGGCGGGTCAGGGGCAAAGGTCCCCGCGGAGCCCGCCTCAGCCCAGCAGGTCGCCGAGGTCGACCGACGGGTCGGCCAGGCGGTCGGTGTCGACGCGCGCGCCGGAGCGCACCAGCGCCTTGATCCCGTCGGCCTGGTCCCAGATGTTGGCGTTCAGGCCCGCCAGCACCTGGCCGTCGCGCACCCAGAACGCGAGGAACTCCCGGCTCGCCGGGTCGCCGCGGAACACGACGCGGTCCCACTCGGTGGCGTAGCCGTTGTACTCCATGCCGAAGTCGTACTGGTCCGAGTAGAAGTACGGCACCCGGCTGTATGCCGTGCCCGCCCCGAGCATGTTGCGCGCCGCGGCGGGCCCCTGGTTCAGGGCGTTGGCCCAGTGCTCGACGCGGATCCGCTTGCCGTAGAACGGGTGCATCGCGTTGGCGACGTCGCCGGCGGCGTAGATGTCGGGGTCGCTGGTGCGCAGGTGCTCGTCGGTGAGGACCCCGTTGTCGACCTCGAGCCCCGCCGCGCGGGCCAGCTCGTCGCGCGGGGCCGCGCCGATCCCGACGACGACGAGGTCGCCCTCGACGAGCGTGCCGTCGGAGGTGCGCACGCCGGTCGCGGCGTCCGTGCCCTCGATCCGGTCCACGCCGGTGGACAGGTGCAGGTCGACGCCCTTGTCGGCGTGCAGGTCGCGGTAGACCGCACCGACCTCGGGGCCGAGCACCCGCTCCAGCGGCACGGCCTCGGGGGCGATCATCGAGACCTCCGCGCCGAGCATCCGGGCGCAGGCGGCCACCTCCGAGCCGATCCAGCCGGCGCCGACGACCACGACGCGCGAGGCGCCCTGGATCGCGGTGCGCAGGTCGTCCGACTCGCCCATCTGGCGCAGGTAGGCGACCCCGGGCAGGTCGGCGCCGGCCACCGGGAAGCGGCGCGAGGAGGCGCCGGTGGCAAGCAGCAGCCGGTCGTAGCCGAGCCGCTCGCCGCCGTCGAGGACCACCTCGTGGGCGCCGGGGTCCAGCGCGGTCACCGTGGTCGAGGTGCGCAGCTCGATGTCGTGCCCGGCGTAGAAGTCGGCCGGGTGCACGTAGAGCTTGTCCGCCGGCTTCTTGCCGAGCAGGAACCCCTTGGACAGCTCGGGCCGCTCGTAGGGGCGCTCGGTCTCCTCGCCGAGCAGGACGACCCGCCCGTCGAAGCCCTCCTCGCGCAGGGTCTCGGCGGCCTTGGCGCCGGCCAGGCTGGCGCCGACGATGACGAAGGTCTGCGTGCTCACGGGTCCTCTTCCTTCAGGCAGTGCGGGGGTGTCGGACGCGGGTCAGAAGCCTCGTGCCAGCGTAAAGAACTCCTGCCGGGACCGCGCGTCCTCGCGGATCAGCCCGTGCACGGCCGAGGTGACGGTGCGCGAGCCGGTGGCCTGCACCCCGCGCAGGGACATGCACAGGTGCTCGGCCTCGATGACGACGCCGACGCCCTTGGGGGCCAGGTGCTCCTGCAGCCACCCAGCGACCTGCGTGGTCAGCCGCTCCTGCACCTGCAGGTCGCGGGCGAACAGCTCCACCACGCGCGCGAGCTTCGACAGCCCGAGCAGCCGCGGGCCGGGCAGGTAGCCGACGTGCGCCACCCCGCGGAACGGCAGCAGGTGGTGCTCGCACAGTGACTGCACCGGGATGTCGCGGGCGAGCACGAGCTCGTCGTAGCCCTCGTCGTTGGGGAAGGTGGTCAGGTCGAACTCGCGCGGGGTGATGAGCTCGGTGAGCGACTCCGCGACCCGGCGCGGGGTGTCGGTGAGGTGCTCGGTCGACGGGTCCTTGCCCAGGGCCCGCAGCAGGTCGGCGACGGCGCGCTCGGCCGCCGGCAGGTCGACGCCGTCGCGTCCGTGCACCACCCGCAGCCGGCGGGGCGCCTCGTTCCCGGTGTGCAGCAGGCGGGCGGGGGACGACTCGGGAGCGGCGGAGGTCATGTCCGGTCCTTTCTAAAAACTGGTTCTCTTGAAATTAGAATCCCGATCTCTCTTCCGTCAACCCCGCCGGGTTTTACAGTGGGGGCGTGGACACCAGACCGGGGGACGACCTCGACGCGGCCGCGGCGCTCGCCGAGCCGACCCGGCGACGCCTCTACGACTTCGTGGCCCGCTCCGGGCGACCGGTCGGCCGGGACGAGGCGGCGGGTGCGCTCGACCTGCCCCGCCAGACCGCCGCGTTCCACCTGGACCGGCTGGCCGACGAGGGCCTGCTGGACGTGCGGTTCGAGCGGCGCACCGGCCGCGTCGGACCGGGGGCTGGGCGTCCGGCCAAGCTCTACGTACGCTCCGCCCGCGAGGTGTCCGTGCAGCTCCCTGAACGCCGCTACGACCTCGCCGGGCTGCTGCTCGCCGGGGCCATGGAGGAGGCCCAGGCCTCGCAGGAGCCGCCCCGGCTCGTGCTCGAGCGCCGGTCCCGGGCGATGGGTGCCACCGTCGGCGCCCGTGAGGCGTCCGGGTCCGTCACCCAGGCCCTGGAGGGGTTGGGCTTCGAGCCGGCAGTCGAGGGGGAGGACCTCGTCCTGCGCAACTGCCCGTTCCACGAGCTCGCGCAGGAGCACACCGCGCTCGTGTGCGGCATGAACCTGCATCTCGTCGAGGGCCTGCTGGACGGCCTGGGTGACACGGGGATGGTGGCCCGCCTCGCGCCACAGCCGGGGCACTGCTGCGTGCGCCTGGAGCCGGCCCCCCGCGAGCGCTGAGGCGCGGCATACCGGCTGGGCGGAGGAATCTGGCGATTCGCCGGACAGGTGCGCACCCAACCCACACAATGGGTGCGGCCACCGGGCACAGCCATGCCGGGGCCCACCCCCCTGCCTGCCCTGCGGCGCCCCGCGCTGCCCCCTGCCCGTCTGCAAGGAGCGTCTCCCGCATGCCCGCGCGCCCCCCGGTCGTCGACCGCACCCCCGTCGTGCACCCGGGCCACCTTCGCCGCAACCGTCTCGTCGCCGTCGTCGGCACGCTCGTCCTGGCCGGCGTGGTCAGCGCGGCCGCCTCGGGTGGCGGCTCGCCGACCTCGCTGCGGGGCCAGCAGGCCGCCGCGGCCGAGCACCGCGCCACGGTGCGCGACGGCCGGCTGGAGTTCGACGTGACCGGCCTGACGTGCGGGCTGTCCTCGGTCGGCACCGCGACGTTCGGCCAGCGACCCCGAGGGCAGTACTGCCGCGTCTCGCTGACCGTCGAGAACGTCGCCGACCAGCCGCAGTCGCTCTTCGCCGACAACCAGCTGCTCGTCGACGCGAGCGGGCACAAGTTCTCCGCCGACAGCACGGCGAGCATCTACGACGGCGGCGACAAGGTGCAGACGATCTACCAGGAGGTCGCGCCGGGTGAGTCGGTCAGCGGCGACGTCTACTACGACGTCCCGCGGTCGGCGCGTCCCGCCGCGGTCGAGCTGCACGACTCCGCCTACTCCGACGGGGTCACACTCAGCCTGCGCTGATACCGGGCCGGGGGACCGGCCCACCTGAGCCGACAGGGCGCGCGCCGAGGGGGTGGGCGCCCTGTCCCATGCCCGGGGCACGTCCATGATGCATCTAAGATAGATGCATCATGGACACATCCGCCGGTATGCCGTCCGCCTCCGAGCGGACCTACGCCCACCTCAAGCGCTCCATCCTCGACGGCACCCACGCCGGGGGAGCGCTGGTCACCGAGGGCGAGGTCGCCGAGGCCGTGGGTGTGTCACGGACCCCGGTGCGCGAGGCGTTGCTGCGGCTCGAGGCCGAGGGTCTCGTCCGGCTGTACCCGAAGAAGGGCGCACTCGTCATACCGGTCTCGGCGCAGGAGGCGCGTGACGTCGTGGAGGCGCGCGAGCTGATCGAGCAGTGGGCGGCCGACCGGGTGTGGGCGCGGCGCAAGGAGGTGCTCGACGACCTCGCCGCGCTGCTGGAGCAGATGCGCGACGCCCGCCGTCGCGGGGCGGTCGCCGAGTTCAGCGAGGCCGACCGGGCCTTCCACGAGCGGATCGTCGCCGGTGCCGGCAACGCCGTCCTCGCCCGGCAGTACAGGTCGCTGCGGGAGCGCCAGATGTGCCTGACCAGCACCGCCATGCGGGTCGCCGACGGGCGGATGGACAAGGCCGTGCAGGGGCACCGGCAGCTGCTGGAGCTGCTGCGCTCGGGGACCAAGGCGGCCTTCCTGGCGGCCACGCGCGACCACCTCGAGATCGCACGCGAGCAGGCCGGGGTGACCCGGTGACCCCGCCGCCCGCGCACCTGCAGCCGACCGACCCGACCCTGAAGCACCCGCTCGGCGGACGTCGGGCGTGGCTGGTCTGGACCGTCGCGATCGCCGTCTACCTGCTGGCCGTCTTCCACCGCACCTCCCTGGGGGTGGCCGGGCTGGTGGCGGCCGAGCGGTTCCACATCAGCTCGGCGCAGCTGGCGACCTTCACGATGGTCCAGCTGTTCGTCTACGCCGGCATGCAGATCCCCGTCGGCGCCGCGCTCGACCGGTTCGGCTCACGGCGGATGCTGACCATCGGGCTGACCCTGATGACGCTGGCGCAGCTCGGGTTCGCCTTCGCCGACACCTTCGCCGAGGGCGTCGTGGCGCGGGTCTTCGTCGGCATGGGCGACGCCATGGTCTTCATCAGCGTGCTGCGCCTGGTCGCGCTCTGGTTCCCCGCTGCGCGGACCCCGATGGTCACCCAGGTCACCGGCCTGGTCGGCCAGCTCGGCGCGCTCGCAGCCGCCGGCCCGCTGTCGGCGGCCCTGCACGGGCTGGGCTGGACCCGCTCCTTCGCCCTCGCGGCCTCGCTCGGCGTCCTCGCCGGTGTGCTGCTGCTGGCGGTGGTGCGCGACTCGCCCTACGAGGACCACCACCGCGAGGAGCTGAAGATGAGCGCCGTGGCCCGGGCGCTGCGGCTGGCCTGGGAGACCCCGGGCACCCGCCTCGGGCTCTGGTCGCACTTCTCCTCGCAGTTCGGCGCCAACGTGTTCACCCTGCTGTGGGGCTTCCCGTTCCTCGTCTCCGGCGAAGGCCTGAGCGAGGCCACGGCGAGCACCCTGCTCGGGCTCATGGTCGTCACGACGATCGTGTGCAGCCCGGTCATCGGCACGTTCGTCACCCGCTGGCCGTACTCCCGCTCCACGCTGATCCTGTGGATCGTCGCCGCGATCGTCTCGGTGTGGACCGCGGTCCTGCTCTGGCCCGGCCGGGCGCCGCTGTGGCTGCTCGTGGTGCTGGTGGTCGTCACCGCGGTCGGCGGCCCGGGCTCGATGGTCGGCTTCGACCTCGCCCGCACGTTCAACCCGCCGACCCGCATCGGCAGCGCCACCGGCATCGTCAATGTCGGCGGCTTCTTCGCGGCGCTGTCCACCGTGGCCCTGATCGGTGTCGTCCTCGACCACGTCGCCCCCGGCGGCCCGTCCACCTACACCGTGGGCTCGTTCAAGGCGGCGATGTCGGTGCAGTACCTCGTGTGGGCCGTCGGCGTGGTGCAGATCCTGCGCTACCGGCGCCGCACCCGGGTCCACCTGCGCGAGCAGGACCCCGCCATGTATGCCGCCCTGCGCGGCGAGCGCGTCACCGCCGCCTGAGGCTCGGGCCCTCTCGCCGAGGGGGACGTTTCTCCGGGTTCGGGGCCGCCGCAACCCCGAGAAACGTCCCCCTCGGCGCATGGGGGCAACCTCGGGGCGCGGGAAACCCGGCGGCGGGTGTGGTCGCGGGCGGTTAGGTTCGCTGGCGTGACTGGAGCCACCGAGACCGCCGCGCTGTCCCACCTGCCCGTGCGCACCGCGCGGCTGGACCTGCACGTGTTCACCCGCGGGGACGTCACCGCCATGCTGGAGGGTCGACGCCTGCCCCGCTGGGTCGAGGGCTACCCGCGCGAGGACGACGTCGACGTCGCCCGGCACGTGGCGTCCCTGCCCGCGCCGGGGCCGCAGGACGTGCCGTGGCTGCCCCGGCACATCGTGGTGCGCGAGATCGGGCTGGCCGTCGGCAGCGTCGGCTTCTTCGGGCCGCCCGGGCCGGACGCGAGCGTCGAGATCGGCTACGGGCTCGTCGAGGGGGCGCGGCACCAGGGCTACGCCTCCGAGGCGGTGGCCGGCCTGGTGGCAGCGGCCCAGGCGGCCGGGATCCGGCTCGTCGTCGCTCACACCCTCCCCGACAACGTGCCGAGCCAGGCGGTGCTGCTGCGCAACCGGTTCCTGCCGACCGGCCGCAACGAGGACGGCGAGCCGCGCTTCGAGCGCCGCCTGTCCTGAGGCCCTCCTCGCCGAGCTGGACGTTGGTGCCCCTTCGGCCCGCATGAAGAGGCACCAACGTCCAGCTCGGCGTCGTGTCCGGGGCCGGCCGGAGCGTCCTCCCGGGCGGTGCCACACGCCGGGTCCCGGTGCCCACGACGGGCTGACATCCCGGCTGTGCCGAGGTTCGAGTCGCTGTGCCGCGGTTGGAACCGCCGCAGAGCGTGTCCAACCTCGGCAGGGCCCTCGTCGGCCTGCCGTGACCAAGTTGTGACCTGCCGGCGGATCGGCGCTTGTCGATGCGCCGATCGCGGAGGTGACCTGCAAAAAAACACGGGTGTCATTCGCGGTGAAGGCGTTCTTGCAGGTCAGGGCCCTGCTCTGTCACGGATGGGATTTGTGTGACTCGTGGGCAGGAAGTGGTGCAGCCCGCCTACGCTCGATCGGCCGAGCCCCCCCATCCGGAGGTCCCCCGTGCGCCGAGAGCCCCTCGCCCCGCGCCGCGAGCACCTCGTCCTGCCCCGAGGCCTGCGCGCCGCCCTCGTGGCTGGTGCCGGCGCCGGGCTGCTGCTCGGCCTCGTCCTTCCGGCGTCGGCCGACCCCGTCTACCCCTCCGCCAGGCAGGTCGCCCAGGCCAAGGCGGCGACCGCGGCCAAGGCAGCGCAGGCTGACGCCATCCAGGCCCGGCTCATCGCCTCCACCGCCCACCTCGAGCAGGTGCGCGCGGGTGCGGAGCAGGTGGCCGAGGCAGCCAACGGCGCCACCCTGCTCCTCGCCGAGAAGACCCAGGCGGCGCAGGCGACCCGCACGCGCGCGGCGGCCGCCGCCGCGGTCGCCCAGCAGGCCTCCGACAAGGTCGGCCAGCTCGCGGCGCAGGCCTACATGAGCAGCAACGGCCTCGGCGGGCTCGACGCGCTCCTGTCCAGCCGGGGCCCGCAGGACATCCTCGACAAGGCCGCCGGCCTGTCCATCGTCAGCGACATCCGCAACCGCACCCTCGCCGAGGCCTCCGCCAGCTCGGTCGTCGCCGGGGTCCTGCAGCGCCAGGCGGCGCAGGCCCAGGCCCAGCAGCTGGCCGCGGCCCAGGCCGCCGACGCGGCGCGGCGGGCGGCGCAGTCGCAGGCCACCCAGGCCGCCGCCGAGACGGCGCGGGTGCAGCAGGAGCAGGCGACGATGCTCAGCCAGCTGGCCACCCTGCGCAACACCTCCCTCGCGCTCGAGCGCGAGCGCCAGCAGGGCCTCGAGGCGCAGGCTCAGGCCCGCGCCGCGGCCGGCGCGCGGGCGGCAGCCCAGGCCCGAGCCGCCGCCGCGGCCGAGGCCGCACGCCGTGCGGCCGAGCAGGCGAAGCACCACCCCAGCGGCGGTGGTTCGCCCGGCGCCAGCACCAACGGCGGTTCCGGTGGCGGATCCGGCAACGGCGGTGGCGGGAGCAGCACCCCCACCCCGCGGGTGACCGACGCCCCGCCTCCGGTGTCCGGCGGGGTCTCCGCCGTCATCGCGTTCGCCCGCGCCCAGGTCGGCGACCCCTACGAGTGGGGCGCGGCCGGCCCCGGCACGTGGGACTGCTCCGGCCTGACCATGCGGGCCTGGGCCCAGGCGGGGGTCAGCCTGTCCCACTACACCGGCGCCCAGTGGGGCGAGACCGCCCGCGTGCCGCTGAGCGACCTGCGCCCCGGCGACCTGCTCTTCTTCGGCGACTCGGGCCCCACCAGCCACCACGTGGGCCTGTACATCGGCGGCGACGAGATGATCGAGGCGCCCTACACCGGTGCCTTCGTCAGCATCGCGAAGTTCTGGGGCCGCCCCGACCTGCTGCCGTACGGCGGCCGCCCCTGACCGGCCCGGCCAGCCGGCCACCCGGCATACCTCGACAGACGCGCGAAGGGCGCCCGCGGTCAGCGGGCGCCCTTCGGCGTGAGAGGGGGAGCGGGGCTCAGTGGCCCGGGTTCGGCCCCGGCCAGCGGGCCGTGGTCATGCCGGCGTCCTTGGCGCGCTGGACCGCCTCGGCGACGATCTTCTCGGCCTCGGCGCGGCCGCCCCAGTGGGCGCCCTCGACCGACTTGCCCGGCTCGAGGTCCTTGTAGGTCTCGAAGAAGTGCTGGATCTCCAGGCGGTCGAACTCGCTGACGTGCTCGAGCTCGGTGATGTGCGCCTGGCGCGGGTCACCGGCCGGGATGCACAGGATCTTGTCGTCGCCGCCGGCCTCGTCGCGCATGTGGAACAGGCCGATCGGGCGGGCGGAGACCAGGCAGCCGGGGAAGGTGGGCTCCTCCAGCAGGACCAGGGCGTCCAGCGGGTCGCCGTCCTCACCGAGGGTGTCCTCGACGTAGCCGTAGTCCGCCGGGTAGCGCGTGGAGGTGAACAGCAGCCGGTCCAGCCGGATGCGCCCCGTCGCGTGGTCCACCTCGTACTTGTTGCGGTGTCCCTGCGGGATCTCGATGGTGACGTCGAATTCCACGTGTGTGCCCTTTCACGGGTCTCAGCAATCTGGCTTAGGCTCGCCGTCAAGTGTCCCGCACCAGTGCAAATCCGGGTCAGGGGGGTTCGTGCGTCGTCAGCTGGCCATCGCGGCGGGGCTGGTCGCGCTGCTCGCCGGCTACGTCACCCTCGACGTGCACGACGTCGTGCCGGGCCTGCTCACCGATGCGGCGCCGCGCACCGCCGCAGCCGGTATGCCGGGTGGCCGGCCCACGCCCTCCTCCTCACCGTCCCCGTCCGTGGCGGTGCCGGTCGCGCCGGCCTCGGCCGCCGGGCCGCTGCCCGACGTGGACTCCCTGGCCCCCACGCCGACCGCCAAGGGGCTGCTGGCCGCGGTGGGCGGCCGGCTCCACGACCCCCGCCTGGGCCGGCAGGTCAGCGTGACCATCCGGGACGGCCTGACCGGGGAGCACCTGCTCGACGTCGCACCCGCGGTGCCACGAGCACCCGCATCGACCGCGAAGCTGCTGACCGCCGCCGCTATCGCCCGGGCCACGGACCTGTCGCAGCGGATGACCACCAAGGTGGTCCAGGGCGCCGGACCGGCTGACCTGGTCCTCGTCGCCGGCGGCGACATGCTGCTGAGCCCCGGCCGGGGCAACCCCGACGCGGTGGCCGGCCGGGCCGGCCTGCTCGACCTCGCCCGTCAGGTGGCGACGGCCGCGCGCCAGCAGGGCCTGCGCAGCGTCCGGCTCCAGCTGGACGACACCTGGGCGCGCGGGCCGGCGTACGCCGTCGGCTGGCTGGGCCCCGACATCGACCTCGGGCTCACCGGCGCGGTCGCCACCCTCGGCCTGTCCACCCAGCGCGCAACCCCTGGGCACCCGGCGCCGGCCGACCCGGCGGCCAGCGCGGCCACCGCGCTGGCCGGGCGGCTGCGCGCCCTCGGCCTGACGGTCGCGCCAGCGGTGACCCGGACGACCGCGCCCTCGGGCGCCGCCGTGCTCGGACAGGTGGAGTCGGCGACCCTGGGCGAGACGCTCTCGCTGGCGCTCGCCGACAGCGACAACGCGCTGACCGAGTCGCTGGCCCGGCAGGTGGCGGTCCGCGCCGGGCGACGCGCCGACTTCCCCGCGGTGGCGGCCTGGGTGCTGGCCTCGCTCAAGGCGCGGGGCATCCCCGCCGCCGGGGTGCGCCTGGTCGACAGCTCCGGCCTGAGCCGCGGCACCACCGTGCCGGCCCGGGTCATCGGTGACGTGCTGGGCCTGGCCTCGCGGGGCAAGGACGCCGGGCTCGAGGCTGTGGTCTCCGGGCTGCCGGTGGCCGGGCTGACCGGCACCCTCCACGACCGCTTCCACGCGCCGTCCTCCCGGGTGGCCGCCGGCATCGCCCGTGCCAAGACCGGCACCCTGACCGGGGTGAGCAGCCTGGCCGGGACGGTCGTGGACCGCGACGGCCGCCTGCTGACGTTCGTCGTCCTCGCCGACGCCGTGCCCCCCGGCGGGGGAACGCTGGACGCCAGGGCAGCGTTGGACGCCTTCGTAGCGACACTCGCGACCTGCGGCTGTCGATGACGCCCCCCTACGGTGAAGGCATGGGCATGGCAACGAGCACCGGACCTGCCGCGGGCACCGACCCCGGCTACGTCGACTGGGACTTCGCCAAGGCGACGGGCCGCCGGCTCGTGCCCGCGGGGCCGAAGGTCAGCCCGGCGGAGGCCGCCGCGGCGGTCGCCGCGCTGCGCGACGCGGCACAGCGGTCCCGGCAGCCCGTGGCGGACACCGCCCGCCTGCACGCCCCGGACGGTGACGCCGCCCTCGTCGTGGACCGACCCGGCTGGATCGATGCCAACGTCGACTCGCTGCGCGGCATGCTCACCCCCGTCGTGCAGGCCATGGCCTCGCGCCACACCGGGCAGTCCACCGCCGTCGCGACCGTCGGCGGCAAGGTCACCGGCGGCGAGACCGGCGCCCTGATGTCCTTCCTCGCGACCAAGGTGCTCGGGCAGTACGACCTCGCCCCCGACGGCACCCCCCGCCTGCTGCTCATCGCCCCCAACGTGGTGCAGGCCGAGACCGAGCTGGGCGTGGACCCGGGCGACTTCCGCCTGTGGGTCTGCCTGCACGAGGAGACCCACCGGGTGCAGTTCACCGCGGTGTCGTGGCTGCGCCAGCACCTCATCGAGCGGGCCCGCGAGCTCTCCCTGGAGCTCATGCCCGACCCCGACCAGCTCGGGGCCCGCCTGGAGCAGCTGGTGCAGAACCTGCCCCAGGCCTTCCGCGCCGGAGGCACCGGGCTGACCGAGCTGATGACCACCCAGGAGCAGCGGGACAAGATCGCGGCCCTGACCGCGGTGATGTCGCTGCTCGAGGGCCACGCCGACGTGGTGATGGACGACGTCGGGCCCCAGGTGGTGCCGACCGTGGAGCAGATTCGGGTCAAGTTCCAGCGCCGCCGCGAGGGCATGGGCAGCATCGACCGGCTGCTGCGCCGGCTGCTCGGCCTCGAGGCCAAGATGCGGCAGTACCGCGACGGGGCCACCTTCGTGCGCGCCGTCACCGACCGGGTCGGCGTCGACGGCTTCAACGCCGTGTGGACCTCGCCCGAGACCCTGCCCAAGCCGGCCGAGATCGAGGACCCGCAGGCCTGGGTCACGCGCGTCCACGGATGACCGGACCCCACCCGGCCGTCGCCGCGACCCGGGTGGCGGTCCGGCCGGCGCTCACCGAGGCCGGCCCCGGCAGCCGCGTGCTCGTCGGGTGCAGCGGTGGGGCCGACTCGCTGGCCCTGGCCGCGGCCATCGCCTTCGAGGCGCCCCGACTGGGCGTGGTCGCCGGCGCCGTGGTCGTCGACCACCAGCTCCAGCCAGGGTCTGCCGAGGTCGCCGCGGCGGCCGCCGGGCAGTGCCGGGCGCTCGGCCTCGAGCCTGTCGAGGTCGTGTCGGTGCAGGTCACCGGCGGCGGGAGCGGCCCCGAGGCGGAGGCGAGGCGAGCGCGATACGCGGCGCTGGAGCAGGCGGCGGACCGGCTGGGCGCCGCGCAGGTCCTGCTGGGGCACACCCGCGACGACCAGGCCGAGCAGGTGCTGCTCGGGCTGGTCCGGGGCTCGGGGGCCCGCTCGCTGGCGGGCATGCCGGCGCGGCGCGGCCGGCTGGTGCGGCCGTTCCTGGCCCTGGACCGGGCGACCACGCGCGCGGCGTGCGACGCCCAGGGGCTGAACCCGTGGGAGGACCCGCACAACGCCGACGAGACCTACCTGCGGGTGCGGGCACGGCGGCTGCTGGGCGAGCTGGAGGCGGCGCTCGGCCCCGGCGTCGCCGCCGCGCTGGCTCGCAGCGCCGACCTGCTGCGCCAGGACGCCGACGCCCTCGACGAGCTCGCCCGCACCGCGCGTGGGGGGCTGGGGGAGGGTCCGTGGGAGGTGGCTGACCTCACCGCGCTGCCCCGCGCGGTGCGCACGCGGGTATGGCGCTCGCTCGCCACCGAGGCAGGCTCACCACCCGGGGCGCTCTTCGCGGTGCACGTCGACGCCCTCGAGGCGCTCCTGACCGACTGGCACGGGCAGGGGCCGGTCGACCTGCCCGGCGCCGTGCGGGCGCGCCGGTTCGACGGGCGGGTCACGCTGGAGCCGTCTCGTCGGGTTGAATAGGGGCTTCGTGTCCCCCCAGCTGTTTGGAGAAGTCGTGGACGCTGCCCACATGGGAGCCGACCTCGAGCGCGTGCTGATCACCGAGGAGGAGATCCACGCCAAGCTCGACGAGCTCGCCGGCAAGATCTGGGCCGACTACGAGGGCAAGGACCTGCTCCTCGTCGGCGTGCTCAAGGGCGCGGTCATGGTCATGGCCGACCTCATGCGGGCCCTCCCCGGCACCGCCCCGATGGACTGGATGGCGATCTCCTCCTACGGCTCGGGCACCAAGTCCTCGGGCGTGGTGCGGATCCTCAAGGACCTCGACGCCGACATCACCGCCCGCCACGTGCTCATCGTCGAGGACATCGTCGACTCCGGGCTGACCCTGTCCTGGATCAAGTCCAACCTCGAGTCGCGCAACGCGGCCTCGGTGGAGATCTGCACGCTGCTGCGCAAGCCGGAGGCGGCCAAGGTCGAGGTGGACGTGAAGTACGTCGGCTTCGACATCCCCAACGAGTTCGTCGTCGGCTACGGCCTCGACTACGCCGAGAAGTACCGCAACCTGCGGGTCGTCGGCACCCTCGCCCCACACGTCTACTCCTGACGTCGGGGCGGTCCGGTCAACCCCCAAGAGGGTGGCCCGGGCCGGAACACCGCCGTCTTGCTGGTCGTTGACCAGCGAGAATGCCGCACCCCCCTGCGGTGTACCGTCATCCCCACCGTCGGCACGCTGGCGCAACCCGCGGACGACCTTGCTGAGCGACCAGGAGGGACGGGGCCCAGAGCCCCGCACACACATGGACTTCAAGCGCATCCTTCGCACCCCGATGGTCTGGGTGATCCTGATCATCGGCATCGGCGTGCTGTGGTTCTCCGTCGGTGAGACGAGCGGGTTCACCCGCATCGACACCTCCGCGGCGGAGAAGCTGATCACCGACAACAAGGTCGACTCGGCCAAGTTCGTCGACAACGAGCACATCGACATGACCCTGAAGAAGGGGCAGAGCTACACCGGCGGCGACGTCAAGGACGCGACCCGGGTCCGCGCCTACTACGTCACCCCGCGCGGCCCCGAGCTGGTCAAGCTGCTCAACGACCACCTGCCGCCGGCCGGCTACACCGACGAGGTCGCCCAGCCCAACTGGCTGCTCAGCCTCGCCGCGACGCTGCTGCCGCTGGTGCTGGTGCTGGGCCTGTTCTGGTTCCTCATGAACCAGATGCAGGGCGGTGGCTCCCGCGTCATGAGCTTCGGCAAGAGCCGCGCCAAGCTCGCCTCCAAGGACACGCCCAAGGTCACCTTCTCCGACGTCGCCGGCGCGGACGAGGCGGTCGAGGAGCTCCAGGAGATCAAGGAGTTCCTGGCCGAGCCGGCCAAGTTCCTCGCGGTCGGCGCCAAGATCCCCAAGGGCGTGCTCCTCTACGGCCCGCCCGGCACCGGCAAGACGCTGCTGGCCCGCGCCGTGGCCGGCGAGGCCGGGGTGCCGTTCTACTCGATCTCCGGCTCCGACTTCGTCGAGATGTTCGTCGGTGTCGGCGCCTCCCGCGTCCGGGACCTGTTCGAGCAGGCCAAGGCCAACGCCCCCGCGATCGTGTTCGTCGACGAGATCGACGCCGTCGGCCGGCACCGCGGTGCGGGCCTCGGCGGTGGCCACGACGAGCGTGAGCAGACGCTGAACCAGCTGCTCGTCGAGATGGACGGCTTCGACGTCAAGACCAACGTCATCCTCATCGCGGCGACCAACCGCCCCGACATCCTCGACCCGGCCCTGCTGCGCCCGGGCCGCTTCGACCGGCAGATCGCCGTCGAGGCCCCCGACATGCTCGGCCGCCACCACATCCTGCAGGTGCACGCCAAGGGCAAGCCGATGGCGACCGACGTCGACCTGCTCGCCGTCGCCCGCCGCACCCCGGGCTTCACCGGTGCCGACCTGGCCAACGTGCTGAACGAGGCCGCGCTGCTCACCGCCCGTGGCAACGCCAAGCTCATCGACAACAAGGCGCTCGACGAGGCGATCGACCGCGTCGTGGCCGGGCCGCAGAAGCGCACCCGGATCATGAGCGCCAAGGAGAAAAAGATCACCGCCTACCACGAGGGCGGCCACGCCCTCGTCGCAGCCGCGATGAACCACACCGACCCCGTCACCAAGGTGACGATCCTGCCCCGCGGTCGCGCCCTCGGATACACGATGGTGCTGCCGGCGGACGACAAGTACTCCACCACGCGCAACGAGATGCTCGACCAGCTCGCCTACGCCCTCGGTGGCCGCGTCGCCGAGGAGATGGTCTTCCACGACCCGACCACCGGCGCCGCCAACGACATCGAGAAGGCCACCGGCCTGGCCCGCAAGATGGTCACGCAGTACGGCATGAGCGAGCGGGTCGGCGCCATCAAGCTCGGCCAGGAGCGTGGCGAGGTCTTCCTCGGCCGCGACATGGGCCACGAGCGTGACTACTCCGAGTCGGTCGCCGGCGTCGTCGACGAGGAGGTCCGCCGCTTCATCGAGGCCGCGCACGACGAGGCGTGGAACGCCCTCAACGACAACCGCGAGGTCCTGGACCACCTGGTCCTGGAGCTGCTGGAGAAGGAGACCCTCGGCAAGGAGCAGCTCGCCGAGATCTTCTCGCCGGTGATCAAGCGCCCGGTGCGCCCGATCTGGCTCTCGAGCGACCGCCGGCACGTCAGCGACCTGCCGCCGGTGCTCACCCCGGCCGAGAAGGCGGCGATGGCCAACGGCTCGCGCCCGCAGGACGGTCAGCAGCACGTCGAGGAGCACCCGCCCACCGCGGTGATCGAGGTGCCCGAGGGTGGGTATGTCGACCCCGACGCACATTGATCTCGAGCGCGCGGAGCGCGCCGTGCGTGAGCTGCTCGTCGCGATCGGGGAGAACCCCGATCGCGACGGGCTGCAGGCCACGCCGGGGCGGGTCGCGCGGGCCTACGCCGAGATGTTCGCTGGCATGGGCCAGCAGCCGGAGGACGTGCTCACCACGACGTTCGAGATCGGCCACTCAGAGCTGATCCTCGTGCGCGACATCGAGGTCTACAGCACGTGCGAGCACCACCTCGTGCCGTTCCACGGCGTGGCCCACGTCGGCTACATCCCGGGCAAGGACGGCCGGGTCACCGGCCTGTCCAAGCTGGCCCGGCTGGTCGACGTGTTCGCCCGTCGCCCCCAGGTGCAGGAGCGGCTGACGACGCAGGTCGCCGACGCCCTGGTCGACCACCTGAAGCCGCAGGGGGTCATCGTCGTGGTCGAGTGCGAGCACCTGTGCATGTCCATGCGCGGGGTGCGCCGCCCGGGCTCACGGACCATCACCTCGGCGGTGCGGGGCCAGCTGCGCGACCCCGCGACCCGGGCCGAGGCGATGGGGCTGATCGGTGGTCACCGGTGAGTGAACGCGCCTCCACGCGTCACGCCACACCCCTCAGCCAGCGCTTCGCCGCCTTCACCGGGCCGCAGTCGAAGGTCCCTCGGGTCATCGGGCTGCTGACCTACCTCATCGGCATCGGCGACATCATCACCGGGCTGCGCCGTGGCCTGGGCAGCCGGTTCCACCCGATCGCGGAGGTGCTGCCCGGCAGCGTCGCGAACGCCGCCTCGGCGGCGTCGGTGGTCGCCGGCATCCTGCTGCTCTTCCTCGCGCACGCCCTCACCCGCCGCAAGCGCCGCGCCTGGCGGGCCGGGGTTGTGCTCCTGAGCATCAGCGTGCTGCTGCACGCCGGCCGGGTCGAGCTCATCGCCACCGCCGTGTCCATGGTCGTGCTCATCGTGCTGGTGGTCACCCGCGAGCAGTTCCACGCTCTGGGCGACCCGACCACCCGGTGGCGGGCCGCGCGCGTCTTCGTGGCCATGGCGGTCATCAGCGTCGTCCTCGGGCTCATCCTCGTGGAGTCCCGCCGCCACGCCATCGTCGGCGGGCCGCCGGGCCTGCAGGAGGCGCTCTGGCAGGTGCTGACCGGCCTCGTCGGGCTCAACGGGCCGCTGGTCTTCGTCAGCGACCGGACCAACGACGTCATCGGTGCGGTCCTGCTCGGCCTGGGCATCATGACCCTGCTCGTCCCGGTCTACCTGGCCCTGCGCGCCCCCGAGCCGCGCCCGATGGTCACCGACGAGGACGAGGCCCGCCTGCGGGCGCTGCTGGAGCGCAGCCCCGACTCCCTGGGCTACTTCAACCTGCGCCGCGACAAGAGCGTCATCTGGTCCGAGAGCGGCAAGGCGGCCATCGCCTACCGGGTCGTCTCCGGCGTGATGCTCGCCAGCGGGGACCCGCTCGGCGACCCGGAGGCCTGGCCGGGCGCGATCGCGGCGTTCCTGCGCGAGGCCGAGCTGCACGCCTGGCGGCCGGCGGTGATCGGCTGCTCGGAGCGGGCCGGCCACGTCTGGACGCGCGAGACCGGCTTCGACATCCTCGAGCTCGGCGACGAGGCGGTCGTCGACGCGGCCTCGTTCACCCTCGAGGGCCGGGCCATGCGCAACGTGCGCCAGATGGTCAAGCGGATCGGCCGGGCCGGCTACACCACCGAGGTGGTGCGCGCCTCCCAGGTCACCGAGGGCGACCGCCGCCGGGCCCTGGCCGACGCCAGCGCGTGGCGCGGCACCGAGACCGAGCGGGGCTTCTCGATGGCCCTCGGGCGGCTGGTCGACCCCGTCGACCCCGACTGCGTGCTCGTCGTGGCCCGCCAGGACGGCGTGATCCGCGCCTTCCTGCAGTTCGTGCCGTGGGGGAGCGACGGCATGTCCCTGGACGTCATGCGCCGCGACCGCACCGCCGACCCCGGCGTCAACGAGCTGATGATCGTCGACGCCCTGCGGGCCGCGCCGGAGCTGGGGGTCAAGCGGGTGTCGCTGAACTTCGCGGCGTTCCGCTCGGCGTTCGAGCGCGGTGAGCGGCTGGGCGCCGGGCCGATGGAGCGGGCGTGGTACCGCGTGCTGAAGTTCGCCTCCCGCTGGTTCCAGATCGAGAGCCTCTACCGCTTCAACGCCAAGTTCCAGCCGGAGTGGACGCCCCGGTTCGTGGTCTACCCGGCCACCCGCGACGTGCCGCGCATCGCCCTCGCGGCGCTGGAGGCCGAGGCGTTCCTGACCTGGCCCCGGCTGCGCTTCTTCAGCGGGGCGTCCTCGTGAGCACGCTGGTGATGGGGGTCGTCAACGTCACCCCCGACTCCTTCAGCGACGGGGGACGGTGGTTCGAGCCGGGGGCCGCGGTCGAGCACGGGCTCGAGCTGCTCGAGCAGGGCGCCGACCTGCTCGACGTGGGCGGGGAGTCGACCCGTCCCGGGGCGCAGCGTCCGGACGAGGCCGAGGAGCTGCGGCGCGTGATACCGGTGGTGCGCGAGCTGGCTGCCCAGGGTGCGCGCGTCTCGGTGGACACGATGCGGGCGTCCGTGGCCGGCGCCGCGCTCGAGGCCGGGGCCAGCATCGTCAACGACGTCAGCGGCGGCCTGGCCGACCCGGACATGCCGGCCGTCCTGGCCGGCACCGGCGTGCCGTTCATCGCCATGCACTGGCGTGGCCACAGCGCGCAGATGCAGCAGCGGGCGCAGTACGACGACGTCGTCGCCGAGGTGCGCGCCGAGCTCGGGGAGCGGGTCGAGCAGCTGCTGGCCCGGGGCCTGCGCCGCGAGCAGCTGGTGCTCGACCCCGGCTTCGGCTTCGCCAAGCTGCCCGCCCACAACTGGGCCCTCCTGGCGCACCTGGAGCTGGTCGTCGCGCTGGGCCTGCCGGTGCTCGTCGGCACCTCCCGCAAGACGTTCCTGGGCCGGCTCGGCGTGCCCGAGGGCGCCGACCCGCGGCCGCCGCTGGAGCGCGACGCCGCCACCTGCGCCACCACCGTCCTGGCCGCGCAGGCGGGGGCCTGGGCGGTCCGGGTCCACGACGTGGCCTCCAGCGTGGCCGCGGTCCAGGTCGTCGCGGCGACGGAGGGGGCACGATGACCGACCGGATCACCCTGACCGGCATCAGCGCGCGGGGCCGCCACGGCGTGCTGGACTGGGAGAAGCAGCTGGGCCAGCCGTTCGTCGCCGACGTGGTCCTCGAGGTCGACCTGGCCCGGCCCGGGGAGAGCGACGACCTGGCGCACACCGTCAACTACGCCGCCGTCGCCGCCGAGGTCGTGGAGGTGCTGTCCGGGGAGCCGCTGGACCTCATCGAGGCCGTCGCCGAGCGGGTCGCCCGCCGGGGGCTGGCCTACCCGCTCGTCGAGGCGGTCGAGGTCACCGTGCACAAGCCGGACGCGCCCGTAGGCGTGCCGTTCACCGACGTCAGCGTCCACGTCCGGCGCGAGCGGGACACCCCGGTCGTGGTCGCCCTCGGCGCCAACCTCGGCGACGTGCAGGAGACCCTGGAGGCAGCGGTCCGCGCGGTCGGGGACCTCGAGGGGGTGCGGGTGGACACGGTCTCGCCGCTCGTCGAGACCGACCCGGTCGGCGGGCCGGAGCAGCCGGCCTACCTCAACGCCGTGCTGCTGGCCCACACCCGGCTCGCCCCGCACCGGCTGCTGGCTTCACTGCACCGGATCGAGGCCGCGCACGGCCGCACCCGCGAGACCCGTTGGGGCGCGAGGACGCTGGACCTCGACCTCATCCAGTACGGCGATCCCGACGTCGGCACCGACGTGGTCAGCGACGACCCCGGGCTGATGCTGCCGCACCCGCGCGCCGCAGAGCGGGCGTTCGTGCTCACCCCGTGGCTGCGAGCCGATCCCGAGGCGCGGCTGCGGGTGGCCCCCGGTGAGGTGGCCGACGTGGCGCGCCTGCTCGCGGCCACCGACGCCGACGGCGTTCGACCCGGACCCGAATGGAGTGCACCATGGTGAAGGACGGTCGGGGCGTCACCGTGCGCCTGGTCCTTGCGGTCGTGGTCGTGGTGGCCGCCGTCTCGTGGGCCGTGCTGCGCTGGTGGGAGGGCGCCGGCCACGGCCTGCCGGGGGCGTCCTGGGGCAGTGCGGTGCTGCTGGCCTTCATGGCCGTGGGCATCTACGTCGCCGGCCTGCCGGTGCGCCGCTGGCAGCAGGGCAAGGCCACCCGTGAGCTCAGCATGGTCCGGGCGCTGCGCACCCTGGTGCTCGCCCAGGCGGCGGCCCTCACCGGGGCCATGGTCACCGGCTGGTATGCCGCGCTGGTGCTGCTGCGCCTGCCCGACGTCGACGTGGCGTCGGTGCGTGCCGACGCGGTGCACGCCCTGGTGCTGCTCCTCGCCGGGGTGCTGCTGACCGTGGCCGGGATGGCCGCCCAGCGGATGTGCCGGGTCGACGACGACCGGTCCGACCGCGAGGACGACGACGCCGACGCCCCGCGCTGAGCGGCGCGCGGCCGGTGGGGGGAGCGCGGTGGTTCAGCTGTGCGCGCCCGGTCAGCGGCGGCGGCGCGGTGGCTCGGAGACGCGGGCGATGATCGGCATCTCGACGGTGTCCACGCCCAGCACGGCGGACTCGTCCGGCTTGCCCGGCAGGACGTGCGCCACGTAGTCCTTGATCGCGGCCTCGATCGAGACGTCGTGCCCGGCGCGCTCGGACATGTACCACCGGTGCTCCAGGACCTCGTGGAACAGCTCGGCCGGCTCGAGCTTGTGGGTGAGGTCGCGCGGTACCTCACGCTGCACCGGCTCGTAGACCCGGGAGAGCCAGTCGTGCGCGACGATCTCCTCGTCGTCGCCCTGCCGGTCCGTGGCCGCACGGTAGGCGTCGAGGTCGTTGAGCAGGCGGCGAGCCTGGTTCTCCTCGACGTCCAGCCCGGTCAGCCTCAGCAGCCGGCGCGAGTGGTGGCCGGCGTCGACCACCTTGGGCTGGATCTGGATCTGGGTGCCGCCGATGTCGGTGGAGATGGCCAGCTCGTCCACGTCGAAGCCGAGCCCGTTGAGCCGGCGGATCCGCTCGTCGACCCGCCAGCGGTCACCCTGCTCGAACCGCTCGAGCTCGGTCAGCTCGCGCCACAGGTCGCGGTAGCGGTCCACGATCCGCTGCGAGGTGTCCACGGGGTCGACCGACTCGGGCAGGAACCCGCCGGCGGACAGGTCCATCAGCTCCCCGGCGATGTTCACCCGGGCGATCTCGAGGTCGTGCTCGCGCTGGCCGTCGGAGAGGTTGTCGCGCAGCTCGCCGGTCTCGGCGTCGACGAGGTAGGCGGCGAACGCGCCGGCATCCCGACGGAACAGGGTGTTGGACAGCGACACGTCACCCCACCAGAAGCCGGTCAGGTGCAGCCGGACCAGGAGCACCGCCAGGGCGTCGATGAGCCGCTGGGCGGTGTCCTTGCGCAGCGTCTGGCTGAACAGCGCGCGATACGGCAGGGAGAACTGCAGGTGCCGCGTGATCAGGCAGGCGTCCAGCTCCTCCCCGTCGGGGGTGGTGCGGCCGCTGATGACGCCGAACGCCTCCACGCACGGCTGGTCGAGCCGGGTCAGCAGGCGCAGCAGGTTGTACTCGCGCCGGGCCAGGTCCTCGCTGATCTCCTTGACCGCCAGGACGCGGCCGGAGAGCTTGACGAACCGGACGACGTGGCGCGAGATGCCCCGGGGCAGCGCCGCGAGCACGTCCTCGGGCCACTCCTCGAGGGGGACCGACCACGGCAGGTCGAGCAGCGCAGGGTCGGGACGGGCAGCGGTGATCTGCAGGGCCACGGTGTCCATGGTGACACGGGGCGCGACGGGGACGCCGGGAGCGTCCGCGGCCCCGGACGCGAGGAGGCGGCGGCACCCGGGTGGGTGCCGCCGCCTCCGTGACGCGGGGTGCGCTCAGTCGCCGATGCGCTCGCCGGTCTCGATGTTGAACACGTGCACGTGGCCCTGCTTGGGGGCGAAGTGCACGGTCTCGCCCTTCATCGGGGGGCGCCGGCCGTCGACACGGGCGATGATCGGCTTGACCTCGCCGTTCATGTCGGTGGAGCCGTAGACGTAGGCGTCGGCGCCGAGCTCCTCGACGACGTCGACCGTCACCGGGATGCCCTCGGCCTCGCCGGCCAGCGACAGGTCCTCGGGCCGGACACCCAGCGTGACCGCCTTGCCGGCGCCGGCGAGGTGCTCGCGCTCGATCGGGGTGACGCTGGCGCCGAACTTCACGCCGCCGTCGACCACCGGCACCTCGAGCAGGTTCATGGCGGGGGAGCCGATGAAGCCGGCGACGAAGACGTTGTTGGGGTGGTCGTACATGCGCCGCGGGGTGTCGCACTGCTGCAGCAGGCCGTCCTTGAGGACAGCCACGCGGTCACCCATCGTCATGGCCTCGACCTGGTCGTGGGTGACGTAGACGGTCGTGACGCCGAGGCGGCGCTGCAGCGAGGCGATCTGGGTGCGGGTCTGCACGCGCAGCTTGGCGTCGAGGTTGGACAGCGGCTCGTCCATGAGGAACACCTGCGGGTTGCGCACGATCGCGCGGCCCATGGCCACGCGCTGGCGCTGGCCACCGGAGAGGGCCTTCGGCTTGCGCTCGAGGTACTGCTCGAGGTCGAGGATCTTGGCGGCCTCCGCGACGCGCTTGCTGATCTCGCTCTTGTTGACGCCGGCGATCTTGAGCGCGAAGCCCATGTTGTCGGCGACCGTCATGTGCGGGTAGAGCGCGTAGTTCTGGAAGACCATGGCCACGTCACGGTCCTTGGGCGAGAGGTCGGTGACGTCGCGGTCGCCGATCCAGATCTTGCCGTCGTTGACCTCCTCCAGGCCGGCGAGCATGCGCAGGCTGGTCGACTTGCCGCAGCCGGAGGGGCCGACGAGGACGAGGAACTCGCCGTCGGCGATGTCGATGTCGAGCTTGTCCACGGAGGGGACGTCGTTGCCCGGGTAGAGCCGGGTCGCCTTGTCGAACTTGACCGTAGCCATGTGTGATCGAACCTTCCTTCACCGGCAGGAACGTGCCGGACGATCCGTTGTAAAGGTGGTGCCCCACCGGGCGGGTGCCAGCGGTGGTGGAACGGATCTTCCCCCATGGGCGCCGATCCGGCTAGACCTGAGTGACGGATGTGACGAGCCCGGTATGCCGTGCCGCGGCCCGGTCGTGCAGGGCCAGGGCCGCTGCGGCGAGCAGCGCGACGGCGCCGGCGACCGGCAGGACCAGGCGCGGGGCGTGGGCCCAGCCGAGGCCTCCGAGCGCCGGGGCGAGGAACATGCCGGCCACGGAGGCTGAGGCGTACAGGCTCTGGTAGCGACCGGCATACCCCTCGGGGGCGGCGTCGGCGACGGTCGCGGTGGCCGTGGGCTTGTAGAGCATCTCCCCGGCGGTGAGCACGAGGACCGCGAGGACGGCGGTGACGAGGGACGGAGCGACGCCGACCACGAGCCAGGCCAGGCCGACGAGGCCGTAGCCCAGGGCGACCAGGGCCAGCGCCCGGTGCCCGGCCATGCGCACCGACAGCGGCACCTCGAGCGCCACGATCACGGCGCAGCTGCCGGCCAGCAGCAGGCCGTAGGCGATGGGGGCCAGGCCGAGCGCGCGCAGCTGCAGGGGCAGCGCGACGTAGAACTGCCGGTAGGCGACGTCGACGGCGATGACGGTGCCCAGGACCCACAGCACGTGCGGGCGGGCACGCAGGGTGTGCCACAGGGCGCCGCGCGTCCTCCCGGGGGAGTCGCCGCGAGGGTGGGCCGCCGGCGAGGGCACCAGCCGCCAGATGGTCACGGCCATCAGCGCGCTGCTCGCGGCGTCGATGACGAAGACCAGGCCGAAGTCATGGGCCGCGGCGAGGGCGCCCAGCGGAGGCCCGATGACCATGCCGGCGTTGTAGGCGGCCCGGCCCACGGCGGCCGCGGTGCGGCGGTGCTCCGGCGCGACGGCGGCGAGGACGACGGCCATGTTGAGCGGGCGCTGGGCACCCGCGGCGAAGCCACCGACCGCGGTCAGGGCGGCGAGGCAGGAGGTGGGGGTGAGCGGCAGGACGCCGCAGACCGCGGCCCAGGCGAGGGTGGCGGCGAGCAGGCATCGGCGCAGGCCGAACCGGTCGCCGAGCGAGCCCCCGGCGAGGTTGCCGGCGATCATGCCGACGCCGAAGGCGGCGCCGACCAGGCCGGCCGCGTCGGCGCCCAGGCGCCGGTCCTGGACGAGGTAGAGCGTGAGGAACGTGAACGCCAGCGAGCCGACCGCGCTGACCAGCTGGCCCAGCAGCAGGCCCTGCAACCAGCGAGGGAGCAACGCGACCTGCCGCCATGCCGTGAACATCTGCCGTTCCCCCTGTGACCTGTGGTGACCAGGTGACGTTATCGAAACGTGCCTGCAAGATCTTGCAGTTTTGCTTCCAGAAGACTGCAAGAACTTGCTACGTTTTGCGCGCTTCAGGGGGTCGGCGTGGGCCATCCCTTCTCGTCACTTGCTAGGAGACTCGATGCACAAGCGTGCGTTTGGGGCCGTCGCCGTCACCGGTGTCGCTGCCCTGCTGATGAGCGGCTGTGGAGGGTCCAGCACCCCCGCCGCCGGCAAGACCAGCAGCACCACCGCGACCGCGACCACCCCGGCCGCCTCGCCCACCACGACCGGCGCCCCCGTCCGTGACGCGAACGCCGAGCTGGTGATCTGGGCCGACAACGACCGCGCCCCGATCCTGCAGAAGTACGCCGACCAGTTCGGCCAGGAGAACAAGGTCAAGGTCGTCGTCCAGGTCGCCACCGACGTGCGCCAGCAGTTCAAGGACGCCACCAAGGTTGGCAAGGGCCCCGACGTCATCGTCGGTGCGCACGACTGGCTGGGCGAGCTGGTCCAGAACGCCACCGTCGCCCCGATCAACCTCTCCGCCGACGTCTCCAGCAAGTTCGCGCCGTCCGCCATCGCGGCCACCAAGTTCAACGGCCAGACCTACGGCGTGCCCTACGCCGTGGAGAACATCGGCCTGGTGCGCAACACCGCCCTCGCCCCCGAGGCCCCCAAGACCATGGAGGACCTCGTCTCCAAGGGCCAGGCCCTGGTCAAGGCCGGCAAGGCCACCAACATCCTGATCCAGGAGGTGGGCAAGACCGGCAACGCGTACTACACCTACCCCTACCTGAAGGCCTTCGACGGCGGCATCTTCGCCACCAAGGCCAACGGCGACTACGACGCCACCAAGGTCATCGTCAACAGCGCCGGCTCCCTCAAGGGCGCCGCGGAGCTGCAGAAGCTCGGTGCGCTCAAGGCCCTGTCCACCAACGTGAGCGGTGACAACGCCGACGCGCTGTTCGACGCCGGCAAGGCGCCGTTCTACATCACCGGCCCGTGGGCGATCGACAAGGCCAAGAAGGCCGGCATCAAGTACGCCATCTCCCCGCTGCCCTCCATCGGTGGCGGCCAGATGCAGCCGTTCCTCGGTGTCCAGATGTTCTACGTCTCGGCCAAGGCCAAGAACGCCGCCCTCGCGGAGGAGTTCGTCACCAACTACGTGCCGCGCAAGGACGTCCAGGAGGCCCTGTTCGCCGCCGGCAACCGTCCCCCGGCGCTGACCGAGGCCTACAACGAGGTCTCCGCCTCCAACCCCGACGTCAAGGCGTGGTTCGAGGCCGGCAAGGGTGGCCAGGCCATGCCGAACATCCCGGCCATGAACTCGGTCTGGGGCCCGCTCGGCCAGGCTGCCGCCGACGTCATCGCCGGCAAGGCCCAGCCGAAGGCGCGCTTCGACGCCGCCCAGAAGGAGATCGTCGCCAACATCGCCAAGGGCTGATGACGGCGCGGGTGGCCGCCGACCCCGGTCGGCGGCCACCCGGCATACCTGCTTGCTGCACCACCTGATCCACCCCCGCACGATCCCGGGAGACCCGATGAGCCGGATGGCCGCCAACGTCATGAAGTGGGGCGCGATCGCCGTCGCGCTCGTCGTCGTCTTCTGGGTCGACACCCAGCTGGCGAGCCAGGGGCACCTGCTCGCGGTGGTGCTGGTGTCGATGGTCGGCCTGGCCGTCCTCGCCATCTACGGCACCCGCCGCGCGGTGCCGCTGAAGTACCTCTTCCCGGGGCTGGTGCTCCTCGTCGGCCTGCAGATCTGGCCGCAGGTCTACACGGCCATGACCGCCTTCACCAACTACGGCGACGGCCACTCGATCTCCAAGCAGGAGGCGATCGACAGCATCGTCGCCAACTCCGTCACGGAGGTCCCGGGGTCGCCGCGCTACAAGCTCTCGGTCGCGGTGAAGTCCGGCAGCGACCCCGCCACCGGCGACGCCTTCTACCTGCTCACCGACCCGCAGGGCAAGACCTTCGTCGGTGACGCGAAGGGCCTGACCGACCTCACCGCCGGCGTCGAGAAGGCGCCCACCGGCAAGATCACGGCAGCTGAGGGCTACACCATCCTCAGCGCCGTCCAGGTCAACGACCGGAAGGACCTCGACACCTTCGCCGTGCCGAGCCAGGACGGCAGCGCGATCAAGCGGGTCGGCCTGTCCGAGGCGTTCGAGGGCAAGGCCACGATGACCTACGACAAGGCCACCGACACCCTCACCGACTCCGCCACCGGCAAGAAGTACGTCGCCAAGGACGCGCGGTTCGTGCCCGCGGACGGCCAGGGCGACGCGCTGCCGCAGGGGTGGAAGGAGAACGTCGGCTTCAAGAACTTCAAGACCGCCTTCACCGACCCCGTCATCCGCGCCGGCTTCGTCAAGATCCTCATCTGGAACGTCGCCTTCGCGGCGGTCTCCGTGGTGAGCACCTTCGCCCTCGGCATGCTGCTGGCGCTGCTGCTCAACGACCCCCGCCTGCGGGGCAAGGCCGTCTACCGCTCGCTGCTGATCCTCCCCTACGCCATCCCCGGTTTCGTGACGGCGCTGGTCTGGCGCTCGATGTTCAACCAGGACTACGGCCTGATCAACCAGCTCACCCACCTCAACGTGGACTGGCTGGGCGACCCGTGGGCGGCCCGCGCCGCGATCCTGCTGGCGAACCTGTGGCTGGGCTTCCCCTACATGTTCATCGTCTGCACCGGCGCCCTCCAGTCGATCCCCGACGACGTCAAGGAGGCGGCCCGCATCGACGGGGCCAACCCGTTGCGGATGCTGCGCTCCATCACCATGCCGCTGCTGCTGGTGGCGGTCGGGCCGCTGCTCATCGCGTCGTTCGCCTTCAACTTCAACAACTTCACGCTGATCTTCCTGCTGACCGAGGGCGGCCCCTTCGAGGCGGCCAACACCTCGATCGGGTCCACCGACCTGCTCATCACCTACGCGTTCCGCCTGGCGTTCAGCGGCGTGAGCCCGAACTACGGCTTCGCGGCGGCGGTGTCGGTCCTCATCTTCATCATCGTGGCGCTGATCTCGGCGCAGGGCTTCCGTCGCACCAAGGCACTGGAGGAGATCAACTGATGTCCAGCCTGACCCAGACCCTCGCCACCCCGGTCGCCACCGAGCCGGAGCCGGGCGCGCGTCGGCGCGTCCCCGTCAGCGGCCGCGTGTGGTGGCGCCACTCCCTGGCCATCGTCGCGCTGATCTGGTCGCTGTTCCCGATCGTGTTCATCCTGTCGGCGGCGCTGAACCCGTCGGGCACGCTGAGCACCTCCTCGCTGCTGCCGACGAAGATCGGCATGGACAACTTCGACGCGCTGTTCAACGACCAGAACCGCCCGTTCCTCGAGTGGTTCAAGAACTCGATGGTCATCTCGACCGTCGGCGCCCTGCTCGCCGTCTTCATCGGCGCCAGCGCCGCCTACGCCTTCTCCCGCATGCGCTTCGTCGGACGCCGCCCGGGCATGCTGCTGCTCCTGCTTCTGCAGATGTTCCCCGCCCTGCTGACCTTCGTGGCCATGTACATCACGTTCGCCGCCATCGGTGACGTCATCCCGATGTTCGGCCTCAACACCAGCCTCGGCCTGATCCTCGCCTACAGCGGTGGTGCCATGGGGGCCAACGTCTGGCTGCTCAAGGGCTACTTCGACACCGTGCCGCGCGAGCTCGACGAGGCGGCCAAGGTCGACGGTGCGTCGCACGCGCGGATCTTCTTCACGATGACGCTGCGGCTGGTGTTGCCGATCCTCATCACCGTCTTCATGCTGACCTTCATCGGCCTGTTCAACGAGTTCCTGCTCGCCAGCATCTTCCTGCGCGACGTGGACTCCCAGACCCTCGGCGTCGGCCTCAACGCCATGCTCAAGGCCGACCGCAACCGCTACTTCGGCCAGTTCTGCGCCGGTGCCCTGCTCGTGTCCATCCCGGTCGTCCTGCTGTACCTGGGCTTCCAGAAGCAGCTCGTCGGCGGCCTGACCCAAGGTTCGGTGAAGTGAGCTCCTCGCTCGACCTGCTGTCCCAGCCCCACCACGACGGTTCCGACCTCTACGTCTCCAACGCCGCGCCCCGGCTGGGCGAGACGGTCACGCTGCGGGTCCGCGTGCCGCACGAGGCCGACATCACCGCGGTGCACGTGCGGCTCACGCCGGACGCCGAGCCGGTGTTCGTCGACGCGGTCGTGGAGTCGGTCACCGACACCGAGACGTGGTGGAGCGCCGAGGTCGTCTGCCACAACCCGGTGACCAACTACCGGTTCATCCTCGAGGGCGGGCCCTCGGGCTACGCCTGGCTCAACGGCACCGGCGCCCACCTGCGCGACGTCCCCGACGCCGCCGACTTCCGCATCGTCACGTATGCCGCGCCGCCTGCCTGGGCGGGCGAGGCCGTGGTCTACCAGGTCTTCCCGGACCGGTTCGCCCGGTCGGCGGCCGCCGACGAGCGGCCCACGCCGGAGTGGGCCGTCCCGGCGCAGTGGGAGGAGCCGGTCGACCTCGGCCACGACGTCATCGCCTGGCAGCTCTTCGGTGGCGACCTCGACGGCGTCGTCGAGCGGCTGGACCACCTCGAGAAGCTCGGCGTCAACACGGTCTACCTCACGCCGTTCTTCCCGGCCCGCTCCAACCACCGCTACGACGCCTCGACGTTCGCGGCGGTCGACCCGGTGCTCGGCGGCGACGAGGCGCTGTCGCGTCTCACCGAGGCGGCGCACGCCCGCGGCATGCGGGTGCTGGGCGACTTCACCACCAACCACACCGGTGCGGCGCACGAGTGGTTCGCCAAGGCGCAGGCCGACGAGACCAGCGACGAGCGGGGTTTCTACCTCTGGGACGAGGACGGCGACTACGTCGCCTGGCTGGGCGTGAAGAGCCTGCCCAAGCTCAACTACGACAGCGCCGAGCTGCGACGCCGGGTCTTCGACGACGCCGACGGCGTCGTGCGCAAGTGGATCAGCGGCGAGCACGGCCTCGACGGCTGGCGCGTCGACGTGGCCAACATGACCGGCCGCTACCGCGACCAGGACCACAACCAGGACATCGCCCGGCAGATGCGCGCCGCGATGGCCGAGGCGCGCCCGGACGCCCTGCTGGTCGGTGAGCACTGCCACGACTTCACCCGCGACGCGGTCGGCGACGGCTGGCACGGGGTCATGAACTACGCCGGCTTCACCCGCCCGGTCTGGACGTGGCTGCGCGACAAGGGCTACGCGCCCAAGTTCCTCGGCTCCCCGCTGATGGTGCCCCGGCTCGGCGGCGTCTCGGTGATGGAGACGATGCGCGAGTTCACCGCGCTGGTGCCGTTCCGCACCGTGCAGCACAGCTTCAACCTCGTCGGCTCGCACGACACCACCCGGGTGCGCACGCTCGTGGGCGAGGACGCCCGCCAGGTCGACGCCGCGGCCGGCCTGCTCTTCACCATGCCGGGCATCCCGATGATGACCTACGGCGACGAGATCGGGATGCGGGGCGACTTCGGCGAGGACGGACGCCGCCCGATGCCGTGGGACGAAAGTCGCTGGGACCACCGGCTGCTGGACGTCTACCGTGGCCTGATCGCGGCGCGGACCTCGTCCGTCGCCCTGCGCGAGGGCGGCTTGCGATGGGTCCACGCCTCGGACGACGCGCTGGTCTACCTGCGCCAGACCGCGGCGGAGACCGCGCTGGTGCACGTCGCGCGGGCCGAGCACGCGCCGGTCACGGTGTCCACCGCCCACCTGGGTGGCATCGAGGGTGCGCGCACGGCATACGGTCGGGACCTCGCCCCCGGCGAGGGCAGCATGGAGCTCGTCGCGGACGGGCCCGAGGTGAGCATCTGGGTCTGGCCGAACCCCTGACGGGGCGAGACCATGAGCGCGAAGGACGGACGATGAGGGCACGACTGGCGGACATCGCCGAGCAGGCAGACGTCAGCGAGGCGACGGTCAGCCGTGTCCTCAACGGCAAGCCGGGGGTCGCGGAGTCGACCCGCCAGGCCGTGCTGACCGCGCTCGACCTGCTCGGCTACGACCGGCCCAGCCGGCTGCGCCGCAAGAGCGCCGGGCTGGTCGGGCTGGTCATGCCCGAGCTGACCAACCCGATCTTCCCCGCGTTCGCGCAGATCATCGAGACGGCGCTGGCGCGGCACGGCTACACGCCGGTCCTGTGCACGCAGACCCCCGGCGGGGTGCACGAGGACGACTACGTCCAGATGCTGCTCGACCGCGGCGTGGCCGGCATCATCTACGTCAGCGGCCTGCACGCCGACTCCTCCACCGACCCCCAGCGCTACGTCAAGCTGCGCGAGCGGGGGCTGCCGATCGTGCTGGTCAACGGCTTCCTCGAGGGCATCGACGCGCCGTTCATCTCCAACGACGACGTCGCCTCGATGGAGCTGGCGCTGACCCACCTGGTCCACCTGGGCCACACCCGGATCGGGCTGGCGGTGGGACCGGACCGGTTCGTGCCGGTCATCCGCAAGATCGCCGGCTTCCGCAACTCGATGGCCACGCTGCTGGGCCGCGAGGACGTCGAGGACCTCATCGAGCGCACCATGTTCACTGTCGAGGGCGGCGCCGCCGCGGCCAACCGGCTGCTCGACAAGGGCGCCACCGCGATCGTCTGCGGCTCGGACCTGATGGCGCTCGGCGCGATCCGGGCGGCCCGCCAGCGGGGTCTGGACGTGCCCAGGGACCTCTCCGTCGTCGGTTACGACGACTCGACCCTGATCGCCTTCACCGACCCGCCGCTGACCACGGTGCGCCAGAGCGTGCAGGCGATGGGGGAGGCGGCGGTGCGGGCGCTGCTCGACGAGATCGCCGGCGAGCCGGCGCCGCGGGCGGAGTACGTCTTCCGCCCCGAGCTGGTCGTGCGCGGCTCCACCGGCGCCTGCCCGAAGGACTGAGCGCCCGGCGCGGTCAGTGCCGCTGCTCCTGGCGGGAGCGGACGAAGAGCTCCAGCGCCTCGACCACCTCGGGGATGCCGGGCACCCGGTGCTCGGCGGCGGTCTCGCCCGCGCCCACCTTGACCCCGAGGTCCCCGCGTGAGGGGTCGAGCACCGCGAAGGCGCGCTCGTCGGTGACGTCGTCGCCGAAGTAGCCGATGGCCTCGACCCGGCGGCTGGTGGCCAGCGACTCCAGCGCGGTGCCCTTGGTCGCGGCGAGCACGGAGATCTCCACGACGTCCTTGCCGGGGGTGACGTGCACGCCGGTATGCCGGGCCGCCACCTCGTGCGCCGCCTCCGCGGCGCGGCCGGCGACCGGCTCCGCCACGCCCCGCGTGTGCAGGGCGACGGCCGCGGGCTTGTGCTCCACCCGCGGCCCGTCGTGGTCGGCGGCGACCTGCTCGATCCCGTCGCGCAGGCTGGCCAGGGTCTGCTCCTGCTCGTCGTCGAGCAGGGCACCGTCGAGGTCGCCGGCGAGGCTGGACTGCGCCCCGTGGCTGCCGACGAGCACGATCGGCTCGTCCTCGCCGACCCCGGTGAGGGCGCGCAGCGTGGCCAGGTCGCGCCCGGAGAGGAGGACCACCGAGACGCCCTCGAGCGCACCCGCAGCGCGGACCGCCTCCAGCCCTCCGGGGGCCGCCGCGGCGTCCATCGGGTCGCGCACGAACGGCGCAAGCGTGCCGTCGAAGTCGACCCCGAGCAGCACGCGCCGGCGCCCGGCGAACGTGGTCACCGCCTGGTGCACCTCCGGCGACAGGGTCATCGGGGGCTCCGCTCGGGCTTCTTCGGCGCCGCGGCCAGGGCGTCGAGGTAGCGCGCCGCCCACCGCTGGACGTCGTGGTCGGAGACGCGGCGGCGCAACGCCTTCATCCGCCGGCGCTTCTCCGCGGCCGGTGTCTGGATCGCGGCCATGATCGTCTGCTTGAGCCCCTCGATGTCGTGGGGGTTGCACACGTAGGCCTGCTTGAGCTCGTGCCAGGCGCCGGTGAACTCGCTGAGCACCAGGGCGCCGCCGAGGTCGCTGCGGCAGGTGACGTACTCCTTGGCGACGAGGTTCATGCCGTCGCGCAGCGGGGTGACGAGCATGACGTCGGCGGCACGGAACAGCGCCGCCATCTCGGCCCGTGGGTAGGAGTGGTGCAGGTAGTGCACGGCGCTGGCGCCGATGGGGGAGTACTCCCCGTTGATCCGGCCGACGGTGCCCTCGACCTCGGTGCGCAGCCGGCGGTAGGCGTCGACGCGCTCGCGGCTGGGCGTGGCGACCTGGACGAAGACGGTGTCGGGCGGGGCGATCGCGCCGTCCTGCAGCAGCTCCTCGATCGCCTTGAGCCGGTGGCGGATGCCCTTGGTGTAGTCGAGCCGGTCCACCCCGAGCATCAGCGTGGAGGGGTTGCCCAGCGACTCGCGGATCTCCCGGGCGCGGGCCTGCACCTCGGGGGTGCGGGACAGCTCCTCCAGGCCCTTGAAGTCCACCGAGATCGGGATGGCGCTGGCGCGGACGTGCCGCTCCTCCCCGCCGGCACCCACGCCGCCGGGCCGGAAGGTCACGGTGTCGGCCTTGGTGGTCATCCCGAGCAGCCGGCGGCAGGAGCGCAGGAAGTTCTCGGCGTCGGAGGTGCGCTGGAAGCCGAGGAAGTCGGCGCCGAGCAGCCCCTCGACCAGCGCCCGTCGCCACGGCAGCTGGGCGAACAGCTCGACCGGGGGGAACGGGATGTGGTTGAACCAGCCGATCCGCACGTCAGGGCGCAGCTCGCGCACCATGGCCGGGACCAGCTGCAGCTGGTAGTCGTGCACCCACACCGTGGCGCCCGGCGCGGCGACCTCGGCGACCGCCTCGGCGAAGCGGCGGTTGACCGAGCGGTAGCAGTTCCACCAGGCGCGGTGGAACTTCGCCGGGACGATGACGTCGTGGTAGATCGGCCAGAGGGTGTCGTTGCTGAACCCCTCGTAGTACTCCCGGACCTCGTGGGCGGACAGGCCGACCGGCTGCAGGAACATGCCGTCCTCGTGGAACGGCTCCGGCGGGTCCCCGGGCTCGCCGGCCCATCCCACCCAGGCCCCGTCCCGCCCGCGCATCACCGACTCCATGGCGGTGACCAGACCGCCGGGGCTGGTGCGCCAGCTCACCGTCCCGTCGGGGTCCACGACCCGGTCGACGGGCAGCCGGTTCGCGGCGATCACCAGGTCGAACGTCTGTGGTCCAGCAGGCACTTCGGCATCAGCTCCCCGACTTGAGTTCCGGTCCCACCCTACGTGCCCGCCGTGACCGGCCGACATCCTCTGGCGGGAGGGCAGGCGCAGCACTACCGTCGTCTCATGCGCATCTCCGACGTCATTCGTCGCAAGGGCGACCTGGTCGTCACCATCCGTCCCGATGACACCGTCGAGCACCTCCTGGCGGTCCTGGAGGAGCGCGGGATCGGTGCGCTCGTGGTCAGCGAGGACGGCCAGACCGTGGCCGGCATCGTCAGCGAGCGCGACGTCGTGCGCCACCTGCACCGCTCCGGGGCCGGGGTCCTCTCCGGCCCGGTGTCGGCGATCATGACCGCCGACGTGCACACCGCCAGCCCCGACGACGCCCTCGACGAGCTGGCCCGGCAGATGACCGAGCTGCGGGTGCGGCACGTGCCGGTTGTCGTCGACGGCAGGCTGCGCGCCATCGTCAGCATCGGCGACGTGGTCAAGCAGCGGATCGACGAGCTGCAGACCGAGCGCGACCAGCTGGTGGGCTACATCCAGCAGTAGCCGGTAGGGCCCGACGCGGGGCCCCACCTCCCTTGCGCAGCCGGTCGCTCGGCTTACCGTAGGGACCATGACTGCCGGGGCACGCCAGGACGAGGCGGTGGACGGCGTGCCCGAGCAGATGCTGGGCCCCTACCGCCTCCTCGAGCAGCTCGGCGAGGGCGGCATGGGCGTCGTCCACCTGGCGCTGGCCCCCAACGGGCGGGCGGTGGCGATCAAGGTGCTCCGCCCGCACATCGCCCACGACGCCGACGCGCGGGCCCGCCTGGCCCGTGAGGTCGCCACCCTCTCGCGGGTGCAGGACCCCGGCGTGGCGGCGGTGCTGGACGCCGACACCGAGGGCGACCGGCCCTACGTCGTCACGCGCTACGTGCCGGGCCCGCCGCTGGACCGGGTGGTCGCCGACCACGGCCCGCTCACCGGCGAGGCGCTGCTCAAGCTCGGGCGCGGCCTGCACCGGGCGCTGACCGCGATCCACGCGGCGGGCGTGATCCACCGGGACCTCAAGCCCGCCAACGTGCTCCTGCTGCACGGGGACCCGGTCGTCATCGACTTCGGTATCGCGCACGTCGCCGACGACGTGCGGCTCACCATGACGGGCCTGGTCATGGGCACCCCCGGCTACCTCTCGCCCGAGGTGCTCGAGGGGGCGCCGGTGACGGAGGCGACCGACTGGTGGGGCTGGGCGGCGACGCTGGCGTTCGCCGCGTCCGGGGTGCCGCCGTTCGGGCGGGGCCACATGGACGCGGTCCTGGACCGGGTCCGCCACGGACGGGCCGACCTGACCGGGGTGGACCCCCGGCTGCAGCCGCTGCTGCGGGCGGCCCTGTCGCCCGACGCGGCCCGGCGGCCGGAGGCCGAGGAGCTCATCGACGCCCTGGAGCGCTACGCCGCCGGCGAGGACGCCACGGTCAACCTGCCGGTCCTGGACCCGACGACGGTCGTGTCCTCCTCGTCGACCCAGCAGTTCCCCACGGCCGTGGCACCGGCAGCGCAACGCCCGGACTGGGGGCCGCTCGCGCTGCCGCCGGACCCGGACGAGGACTGGTCGCAGGGCCCCGGGGAGGTCTCGCCCGGCGACGAGGCCGAGTCCGACTGGGAGGCCGCCCGGGAGATGGCTCCCGGCGAGCCGGACCCCCGGATCGGTCGCCCGTCCCGGGCCGGCACCCTCGCCGCGATGCTGGCCGCCACCGTGGCGGTCGCGGCGGTGTGGCCGCTGGTCGCCGTGGTGCTGGCCGTCGCGTGGTCCCTGCTGGCCCGGTTCGCGGACCGCTCGGTCACCTCTCTGGTGATGCGCCGGCACGCCGCCGGGCGCCGGCGCAGCGACATGCCGGTCGCGGTGATCTCCAGCCCGTGGCACGTGCTCAGCGCCGCCGTGGCCACCGTTGTCTCGCTGCTGCTGCCCCTCGTGGTGGCCGTCGCGACCACGTTCTCCGCGGCGCTGGCGCTGACCTCCCTGACCGGCGGGCAGCCCCGCCCCGACTCCTCCGCGCCCATCGCGATCGGCGCCCTCGTGGGCCTGCTCGTGGTGTGGTGGGGCCCGGCCTCGCCGGCGCTGCGCCGGGGGTCGCGCAGCCTGGTGCGGGGAGTGGCCCGCCCCGGCACGGCCACCCGAGCGGCAGTCACGCTGCTGCTCCTCGCCGCCGTCGGGCTCGGGGTGTGGGCGTGGACCCGTCACGGCCAGGTCTCGTGGTGGCCGACCACCGGGACAAAGATGCCGTTGCCGTCGTTCCTGCAGCGGTGAGGTGGGCGCGATACCGGTCTGACACGGCGGGCTAGCGTTTGCCCATGACCGACCCGGATCCCGCCACATCCCGACCGGATCCCACCGCGCCGCGGCCCGACCCGAACGCCCCGCAACCCGGGGTGACCCAGCACCGTGGACGGCCCCGCATCTGGCGCGGGGAGGAGCTCACCGAGCCGATGCCGCTGTCCGCGTCGCTGCGCCGCACGCCGTACCGCAACCCGCGCCGGATGGAGGCGCCTGCCGAGGAGCAGACGGTGCGCACCGCGCTGGAGCTGGCGGTGCGGGCCGGCGAGCTGATGCTGCGCTGCGGCGGCAGCGCCCGCGACGTGGAGTCGAGCATCGTGGCCGTCGCGACCTCCGCGGGCCTGGAGCGGCTCGAGGTCGACATCACCAACCAGAGCCTGCTGGTGCAGTGCGTCTCGCCCTCGGGCCAGCTGCACACCCTGCTGCGGGTGGTCCGCTCGACCAGCCGCGACTTCGCCCGGCTGGCGGCCCTGCACGAGTTCGTCGAGGCCCTCGTCGCCGGCCGCATCGACCTGCGCCAGGCCACCGCGCGGCTGCGCCAGATCCGCCGGCACCCGCGGTTCTGGCCGCGGTGGGCGATCACCTTGTCCTACGGCGTGCTCGCCGGGTCGGTCGCGCTGAAGCTGGGCGCCAGCGTGCCGGCGGTGGCCCTGGCCCTGCTGTCGGCGATGCTGGTCGACCGGGTCGGGCGGGTCCTCGCCTCGCGCGGGCTGCCCTCGTTCTACCTGTCGGCCGTGGGTGGGGCGATCGCCACCGCGGTCGCGTGGGGAGCGTTCGTGCTCGGGCGCAGCGGTGCGCTGGACCTGACCCGGGCGGACAGCGCGTACATCGTGGCCGGCGGCATCGTCGTGCTGCTGCCCGGTCGCGCCATGGTCTCCTCGGTCGAGGACGCGATCACCGGCTACCCCGTGACCGGCGCCGGCCGGCTGTTCACCGTCGGGCTGACCGCCGCCGGCATCATCACCGGTGTCGCCGCAGCCCTGTCGGTCACCGTGCGCCTGGACCAGGCCTTCGGGCTGGGGGCGTCGCTGCCGAAGATCTCCGTCGAGGGCGCCGGGGTCGCGCTGCCCGTGCTGGTCGTCGCCGGTGCGGTCGGTGCCGTGGCCTCTGCGATCGCCCAACGGACCCGGCGCAAGCTGCTGGTGCCCACCGCGGTGCTCGGTGGCCTCGGCACGCTCGTCACCGGGGTGGTGCACCAGACGTTCGGGCTGGGGCAGCTGACCGCGCTGACCATCGCGTGCGTGCTCATCGGCTTCGGCGGTCGCCTGGTGGCCCTGCGCATGGGCGCGCCGGGCCTCGTCCTGGTGGTGCCCGCCGTCGGCCCGCTGCTGCCCGGTCTGACCATCTTCCGTGGCATGTCGTTGCTCGTGTCCGGCTCGGTCATCGGCCAGGGGGGCGCCTCGACGGCGGCCGGCCTGACGATCCTGCTCGGGGCCGGCGCCGCCGCCCTGGCCATCGCGACCGGCGTCGTCCTGGGGGACCTGATGGCCTCGCCGTTCGACCGGCAGATCGTGCGACAGCGCCGGGCCCGGCTGCGCTGACGCGACCGGGCTGGAACCGGACATTCACGGCATACCGGTCCTGCGTTGTCTATGGGTTGACGATCTGCTGGGAAAAGTTCGGTGAAACCGGCCCGGCGCGAGGCCGTTTCGTTATAGGAATGGGGACGTTCGTCAACTGCATACCGACCACACGCATGCGTGCCCACCGCGCCAAACCTCGTCCGGCGGGCACTTCACCGGGGTGACCCGGGTCAGGACGAGGGTGGGGGACCCATGATGTTGGCCGGCCTTCGGGTCGGCCTTGGGGTGAAGCCGGCACCGCCGGCCGGGCACGCCTGACACGCCCGAACCCGACAGCTGACCTCTCCGGCGCATCGTCAGGAGAGGAACCCCTCGATGCACTACGCCCCCCGGCACGCCCGTCGGTACACCCCGCGGCACGCCGCCCCGCAGGGTGTCAACAAGTCTCGTGTGGCCGGTGTCGCCATCGCCGGCGCCGCCTCCGTCACCACCGGTGTCGCGGTGGCCGGCCCCGCGCAGGCCTCCTCCGTCTGGGACTCCGTGGCCGCGTGTGAGAGTGGCGGCAACTGGGCGATCAACACCGGCAACGGCTACTACGGCGGGCTGCAGTTCACCCAGAGCACCTGGGTCGCCTACGGCGGCGCCCGCTACGCCTCGCGCGCCGACCAGGCCAGCCGCGAGGAGCAGATCACCGTCGCCCAGCGCGTGCTCGCCGCACAGGGCCCGGGCGCGTGGCCGGTGTGCAGCCGCAAGGCCGGCCTCACCCGCGCCAACGGCGGCACGGCCACGGTCGAGGCGTCCCGGTCGATGGCGCGCACGGCGCTGCCCGCGGCCCCGATGCCCCAGAAGCCGGCCGTCAACCACGCGCGCGTCGCCGTGAGCGGCTCCATCGGCTCGTCCACCGTCCGGTCGATCCAGCGCTGGGTCGGCACCACGCAGGACGGGATCCTCGGCCCGATCACCACGGCCGCCCTGCAGCGCAAGGTCGGTGCCACGCCGGACGGCGTCATCGGGCCTCAGACGGTGCGCGCGCTCCAGCGCCACATCCACGCGCGCCAGGACGGTGCCCGCTCGCTCAACGCACCCACGGTGCGCGCGCTGCAGAGCTGGCTCAACGGCCACCGCTGATTGCAGGCTCGTCGTCGGCGCCCTGCCTGCGACTCCTGGTTCCAGCGGCACATCCTGCTCCCCTGTGGCAGGAACACGAAGGCCCGGCGGTCCCCGTCCGGGCCTTCGGCGTGTGCCGGGTCGGGTTGCTGCCGGGTGGGCGGGCTGTGGTGGGCGCTCGGCGTGGCCGCTCCTCCTGGGGTGGCGGCGCGGGGTGGCGGCGCGGGGTGGCGGCGCGGGGGTGGCCGCCCGGGGCCGGGAGGGCCGGTAGCATTTCGCGAGCCCACCCACCGCGGTGGGCGCGTCCCGTGCCTCGGCGCGGGTCGGCCGACGTGGCGCAATCGGTAGCGCACCTGTCTTGTAAACAGGTGGTTGCGGGTTCGAATCCCGCCGTCGGCTCTGGTGTTTTCGCAGGTCAGAGCCACTCTGTAGTCGGGTGGTTGGTTGAGTGAGAGCCGGGCGTGCCACTCGTTTGCCACTCTCGTGGTTGCAGCCATCATTCGGTGTGGCTGTTCGGTCGCGAGCAGGGTGGCACGTGAGTGGCACGCAGATCAGCCCGCGACCAATCTGGTCGCGGGCTGATCCCTTGGCTTGCGGGCGTCAGATCGCACCTTCCAGGGGGTCGCCGTACCTGGCCACCCAGAGGTCCCACAGTTGGTCGAGGCGCTGCGGCATCGTGAGGTCCGCGTTCAGTCGGATGGCCTCGGCGGCGTTGTCCTTCTTGACCTCCGGCACCGCCCGCAGGTAGTACCCGAGGGTCGTGCCGAGCGTCCTGTGTCCGAGCATTTCCTGGGCGTCCGTCGCTGGTGCACCAGCGGCGTACAGGACCGACGCTGCGTAGGGACGGAGTGCGCGTACGGTCCACACAGCGAGGGCCTGGCGCTGCGGGTCCGCATTCGCCGCGTCCTCTTCTCGCGCTCCGGGATCCTGGTCCCCGTCCTCGGTGGCCTTCGGGGGAAGGACCTGGCTCCAGACGTCGCGCCACGACTCACGCGTCCAGAAGCCGGGACCCTGGCGGTGCCGTCCAGAGGCTGGTCGGCTGGGGAACAGAACATCCCAGCGCCCGCGGGTCGGGGCGCTGAGGCTGTCCTGGTGGGACAGGAGCAGGCGCCACAGACCCGTTGGGATGGGGACGTCCCTGGCGAGGCCGGTTTTGAGCGGTTCAATCGTCCACGGCTTGCCGACCGGCTTGACCGCGACTCGCTCGAAGCGCACGTTCGGTGTGGTGCGGCTGAGGGCGCCAACGCGGGGCAGGGCGGTTGCCTCAGACAGGCGGGGACCTGACCACGCAAGGAGCAGGAGCAGGAGCCTGTCGGCTCGGTGAGGCAGCGCACGCACGACGGCGTTGACGGTGTCCGCCGACGGCAGCGGAGTCCGCTCGACGGCTTTGGCGGCCTGAGAACGCTTGGTCCGGTGGCGCTGGCGGATGCCCTCGGCCGGGTTGGTGCCGATGAGGCCCTCGTCGACGGCGTAGCCGAGTGCAGAGTGCAGCAGCGCGTGACAGTTTCGCCGGATGTCGGGTCCGCGGGGATTCCCCTTGGCGTTCGGGGTTGTCTTGAGCCAGGTGTCCCACGCCTTGACGTCCTGCCGGGTGATGGCACGGACGCGCATCTGACCGAGCGGCGACGGAGCGATGTGCGCCCGCTGGATGGAGGCGTACCCCTGCGTAGTCCTCACTGAGATGCCCTCTTCGTCGGCTACACGCGCCTCGACGTAGGCGGCTACGACGGCGGCGACGGTCGGGCCGCCGCGGCGCCCGGCTGCGACCGGGCGCCCATCCTCGCGGTGCGTGATGGCGCGACGCAGGGCCCGGCGTGCGTCGACCTCGGTCTCGTACGTGCCCAGGCTCTCGCCTCCCCCTGCTCCGGGAAGGCGCGCCTGCCAGCGACCGGACGAGAGTCGCCGGAGGGCGCCCTCCCCGACCCGTCTCCGACTGCGGGACCGGGCCGCGGAGTTGCCGGTAGTGGCGCCCATCAGGCTGCCAGTCCGTCGTCGCTGCTGGCGGCGATGTACGCGTGGAGGTCCGCGTCGGTGTAGCGGATGGACCTTCCGGCGAGGCGGCGGCACGGGATGTCGCCGCGGATCGTGAGGGCCCGTACGGTGCTGATGGACAGGCGGAGGATGTCGGCCACCTCCGTCGCGGTGAGAAGGCGGGGGACCGGCGTGCTGGTGGTGGGCTTGCGCATCTGGGCTCTCCTGATGTGCTGGAGTGGGGTTGTGCTCTGACCCCGTGGTCATCGGCAGGTGCATCCCCGGTTCGTACCAACCGTGGGCGTCCCCGTTTTGGTGCTCGGGCTCCGCCAGTCAGGATGCCCGCTGAGGCGGACAGGTCGAGCGTTCGGTTCGGACGGGGCGTGCGAGGCTGGGGTGCATCTGGTTCGCCCACCGGGGCCCTCACACGCCAATCGAGGCCGCAACCCCGTCCGGACGGGGTTGCGGCCTCGAAAGGTCGATGACGGTCTGATCTGGGACCACGGTTCGGCAGAGGCGGCCGCCTCGCCGGGTTCACCGGTCAGTCATCCCAGGGCTTGCCGCCCTCATCGAGCCATTGGTCGGTCTGGATGTACCAGGCTTCACGGCCAGCCCAGGAGATCCGGATGGCGGTGAGGGACCGTAGGACCCACGCCTCGACTCGATAGTCGCTGAGGTGTTGGGTCGCAGCGTGGGCTGTCACGAGTGCTGTCAGCCACAGCGAGCACGGGATGTCACCCCACCGTGAGCGGGATGACATCCGTTGCGTGATGGCGCCTGGCCACTCCACCAGGTGCGTGCCCTCTGGCGTCAGGTAGTAGCGCTGGTCAGTGGCCGCGTCCCGCTGATCGAGGGCCTGCCACAGCCTCGGGGCTGTGTAGAGGTCGAGGTCCGGCACGTCGGTGTAGTCGTCGACACGACGCCCCCAGAAGCAGCCGCCGGGCGGGTACCCGAATGCGTCGAGGATGTCGTCGGCGCCGATGCCGCAGTGGCACTCTAGATCGACCGCGAGGGTAGCCGGGGCAGTGCGAGTCACGTCAGTGAGCAGGGCCGGGTCGAGCCCGGCGCCGAGGCCCCGAAGGAAGGCGAGGGCATCGTCGGCGCTCAGGTCGGTGGGGATTGTCATTGCTGGCTCCTGTGCTGGATGGGGCTGGTGCTCGGTCGTCTCCGGTATCGGCAGGGACGACAACGTCCCGGACCTCCCGGGACGGGGCTGACTTGGGTGAGGGTGACGCGGCGGAACGACAAGTCGCCCCGTCCGAACCGGACGGGGCGACTTGTCACAGCACCGTGGAGTAGTTGGCCGGGTCCCGCCGGGCTGACTGGACCTCGTTAGCAGCCGCGGAATCCCTCTCGGCTCGGGTAGGGGCAGGTTTCGCGGGCTCCATCCACACCTGGCCGGGGCGCGCCCGGCTGGCATCCTTGGCTGTGGCTGTCGAGTTCCCGATGCGGCTGTGCACTGTGGCGTAGAGGGACCTGATTCCCTCGTCGGTTTCGACAGTGATGGCCGCGGCAAGGGTGTGCGGGTCCCATCCAGCAGCGCGGGCGCTGGCCACTTGTGGCAGAAGGCGTCGGGCATCGACGGTGGTGAGGGGGAGTGAGTGCCCGACCGGGGCGGCGAGGCGTGCGTTCGCGATGACGAGGGCGGACCAGTCCGTCGCGCTCAGCCGAGTCGGGTCACCGCCTGCGTCGGCGAGTGCGGCCTGCAGGGCCTGCTCGACGTCGTGGCGGCTGCCGGTGGCTGCGAGGTCGAGCAGGCGCAGGTCGCTCTTTGGCGTCGGCTTGACCTCGTCTCCGCCTCCTCCTGCGGTTGGGGTGCGCGGAGCCGCCGGTTCGGTCTCGCGTGCGAGCGGGTCGGGGGAGGAGGCGTAGGTGGTGTTAGAGCGTAGGTGGTGTCCTGGAGTACCTGGATCAAGCCGTGGTGAATTTTCGTCGGAGCCGTGTGGCGGATTTTCCTTGGGACCGTGTGGCGGATTTTCGTCGGCGTCGGGGGCCGTCTGGCCCACTGGGCGAGAATCCGCCACACGGCTCCGGTACCCGACGACCTGCGTCGGAAGGAGCGCCCAGGCCACGGTCACCCAGGACGCTTCCTGGCGGAAGTCCCCGGCGGAGGTGAGGCGGGTCTGCGGGTCGCTGCGGAGCCATCCCCCGGACGGCGCGACCCTCGCGGCGTGCTCCTTGCGCAGGCGGCCCGTGGACGGGCCCGGGCCGAGGATCACCACAAGGCCGCGCTTGTAGTCGCGGGTGGTGAGGCGGGCGGACCGGGCGATCGAGTCGGCGGTCGCCTTGAGCGGGCCAGCCAGGCTGTGGTCGGCGCGGTTGAGGATGGCGAGGACGGACCTGAGCGCGAGCCCGGTGTCGCTGCGGCCCCAGCGCGGCGGGCATTTGGGGTCGTCGGTGGGCCACAGGAGCGCGACGGGGACGTCGAACCGGTGGCGCGGCTTGGCCCGGGGCACCCGGATGACCCGCGGGGCTCCGCGACCGTCGCGCTCCGTGATCGTGAGTAAGCCCGCGTGAGCCAGGTGGTCAATGCTGGACCGGACGGTTTCCCAGGTCGCGCCGGTGCGCGCGGCAGCACGGGCGCGGTTGATCGGGTGACGACGGGACCCGTTGTCCGTGACGTCGATGAGGTAGGCGTAGACGACCAGGTCGGGGCCTGTCAGGCGCTGCGTGCGCCCGCTCGGCGCTTTCTGGCGCTTCTCACCCTTTGCCGGGGGCTGGTCGGGCCACGCGGGGCCGAGCCCCTTGGCGATCACCTTGGGCAGCCACAGGTACCGGTGAGCCGGAGCAGGGGAGGGGGCGGCTGGCCCTTCAGGGTTGTCAGAGGGGGTGCCGATATGTGTAGTCATCTGGGCTCGCTCTCTGGGCGGGTTGGCCGGGGCGCTCGTGCTGGGGCGCCCCGGCTTCGTCTTTGTGATCAGGCGGTCTGGCGGCCGAGGTAGGCGAGGATCAGGCCGCGCAGCCTGTCGCTGACGCTGACCCCCTCGTCGGCGCAGGCGCGGACGAGGGCGGCGTATTCGGTCGGGGCGAGCGCGGCGCGGGCCTGCTCCGAGCGGACGCGCTCGGCTGGCCAAGGGGCCGGGCCCGGACGGCGCCGGGTGGCGGGCTGGGCTGGGGTCGTGGTCACGATGGGGTCCTAACCGGTTGGGGTGCTACCTGGCCGCCGTCTGGTTGGCGGGGGGTACTGGAGGTATCGGCGGAGTCGTTGTCGGGCTTGACCGGGTGCCTCCGCGATTGGGGGACGACCACGCTTCGCGCTGCATCGTCAGGTGTGTCATCTGGTTCACCTGGCGGAGCCGAGCCGTCCGCTGGCCGCCAGCAGCCATCCCGTCCGGACGGGATGGCTGTGACCTGTCCGGTCCACCGATCACCGTGGGAGCGGAAGCCTGAACCGCCCGCTAACCGGCTGGCGGCCCGAACGACGGGCGATCCGTTAGGGACGGATCACCCGCACCCCGAGCCCCGGAGAACCAAATGACCACCGGCACCAGCACCCCCGTCGCCCTCCCCGGCGTGAGCGAGAACCTCACCGTCGCCCGCCTCGCGTCCGGGCGCATCCTCGCCCTCGTCCCCGATCCGGCTGTGACTGCTCAGATGCGATCTCTGCGTGCGCACCGTGTGCGGCTCGTGCCGGACGAGGCAGCGGTCGCCGGGCAGCCTGGGGTCCACCGCTGCGAGGGCCGCCACGGCGACCTCGACGTCGTGCACGTCGAGAAGGGCGCCAGGGTCGAGGGCGTCTTCGGCTGGACCGTCGCTGCTTCGCGAGTAGAGGACCTGGCGGAGGTCCTCGCAGCGACTTACCCGGGCCGCGACGTCGCTACGGCGTCGCTGACAGCCTTTGCCGACCTGGCCTCGACGGTGTCCGTGAGCGTGTCCACGGACGGCGCGCTGCTCGTCCGCGCACCGTACGACCACCACGTAATCCACGAACTGCGCGCCCGGGAGGGCAGGTGGGACTCGGCGCTGAAGGTATGGCGCGTCCCGGCCAGGGAGGCGAACACGGTCGCGGGAATCCTGCGGCGACGTTTCGGCACGCGCGAGGCGGAGGTCGCCTCAGCAGAGGCGGCGTGGGAGACCGCCCGGGACCTCATCGGGCAAGCCCTCGACGCTGGGCGAGATCTGCCCGCGTCGGTGTCTCTGAGGGGTGACGTGGACGCGGGCAACGTCGTGATCCGCGCCCCGTTCCGGACGGACCTTCCTGCGGCGATGAAGGCCCGCGGCGGCCGGTGGGACGTCACGCGTGAGGCGTGGATCGTCCCGGCCGGGTCCGCGATCGACGCGATCGCAGCCATCCGGGCGGCCCTCGGCACGTCGGACGCGCCACTGCCGGACCCGGCGACTGACGGCGGTTTCCCGGCGCTTCCGTGGGGAACGCGCCGCCGAAACGCCAAGGACGGCGCGTGCGACACCTGCGGCGGGAGCGTCTCAGCAGGCCACGGCGTCCTGAGCCGCTGCCACGGGGAGGGGCACTACACCTACTCGGCTTGGCACGGTGGCGCTCTCGGCGGCTTCTGCGATCAGGACCGCTGGCACGTCACGTGCCGGGGGTGCGTGTGGCGGCGTGCGTACGGGATCCTTGAAGGTGAGGGCTTCGAGGCGTGGGTGTCCCTCGGGATCCCGGCTGCCAGAGTCCGCGCGTACGTGTGCGCCGGAGTCACCCCGGCCGAGGTGCCCGGGTTCGAGCAGCGCCGGGCCTCAGGCGAAGACGTCGACGGCGCCCTGCGCGCCGTTGCCGCCCTTCGCTCGGCACCGTCAGCGGCCTGACCACTGTCACCCGGTCGCCCTAACCTGGCCCGTCCACATCAGTGGACGGGCCAGGGAGGTTGTCGGGGTGGCGTTGTGCGCGGGGTGCGGTGAAGGGACGCCAACGGTTGTCGTCGCGGCGAAGAATGCCACAGACGCCCCGATGATTTTGCCCGCCTGCGCCACGTGCTGGTCCGAAGCCCGCGACCGACTCACCCGACAATCCCGTCCGAGGGATGTGATCGCAGACGGTTGGAGCGCCGTCGGCGTCAGCCCACAGTCTCGGCCGAGCCGCTGAGTTCTTCTTCGACCTCCCGGTGGTCCTGAAAGGTCCGCAGGATGGAGGTCATTAGGAGGACTGCGATGAGCGCGTTCTCGCGGCTGTAGTGGTCGATGTGCGCGAAGTGGACAGTCACGTGACGAGACAAGGCGGTCGGCGGCTCCTTGCCCCTATTAGGCCAGTAGTCGGTGAAGAACCGGGCGACCGGTGCCATCGCCAAGCGCACCCGGAACTCGGCCATCCGGAGGTCGTCAATGTCGGCCACCACGACGTCCCGAGCGATGCGCCCGTAGCCGCGGCCGTGACGATGAATGACGATGGTGTCCGTGACTGCCACCGCTAGGGCCTGTGCGGCCTCCAAGTGGCCGTTTGCGAAGGCATCGAGTGCGGCGGTGGCCAGTGGCACTTGTCCCGCGTAGACAGGGTGCTCGACCTCGCCGAGGACCTCCCGACATCCCTCGACCAAGGCGCTCTGATTCGCCAGGAGGATCGCGACCCGCGTCTCGCGGTCGCCCGCAGTGAGGACCTGCGCGAGCACTTCCCGCGGCGGCACCCACACGACCGGGATGCCGTCGTCATTGACGATCTTCTGGATGGCTCGGTCGTCGACTTCCGGGGGCCAGTTCGGCGGCATCCAGCGCTCGATGAGCGCGGTGATCGCGGTCAGGTCGATCTTGGGCAGGGATGCGTAGATCCGCTCAAGGGCCAGGATGTGCTGCGCTTGGGCGGTGATCACCCGGTCCAGGGTGTCCTTGACCGCCAGACGTCGTGCGAGGTCACGCTGGAGCGCCTCGAAGCCTGGCGTGAAGCGGTTGGCGATCTTGCGGTTCCGCTCGGCCCATCCGTACAGGTTGGACACGCGCGCTGCGATGGCTGATACCGCCGGAGGGAGCGGGACCACGAGTGGCTCGGATCGTTGTGGTTCGGCTTCAGGTCGGCGAGCCGGGATCTCGGGCTGTTCGGACTCGTCGTGTGATGACGCACTCAATCGCCCACCTCCCTCGTCGGCCCGAGGGTACGCCAGGCGCCGGAAACGTGGTGTCCCCTGGTTGTTACACCCGAACGGCGCCATCATCCACGGCCGAGAGCCAGTCCAGCCCTTCCGTGTTCCGCTGTTGCGGCCGTCCGAGACTGTTGAGTGCTCGCTCGAACGCGCTAGCCGAGACCAACGGCTCGGACCCGGCCTGGCCCGCGCCAAAGGCTTCCAACGCTGCCACCTCGCAAAGCCCCTTCATCTCGGCGGGGGAGAGACCTGCCGTGGCCGACGCGAGGTGCGCCAGGTCCACGTCCTCGGCCAGAGGCATCTGGGCGGTCAGACGGTCGAGCAGGGCAGCCCGGGCGTCCCCGTCGGGCAGTCCGATGTGCACCGAGCGGGACAGGCGTCCCGGCCGAGTCAGCGCAGGGTCGAGTACCTCGGCACGGTTGGTCGCGCCGATCACGAACACGAGCGAGTGGCCAGCAGCGGCCGATGCGAAGCCGTCCATTTCGGCGAGCAGGCTGGTCAAGATGCGGGATGAGCCGTTGGAATCGTTTTCGCCACGGGCACCGCCGATGGAGTCGATCTCATCGATGAAGACGATGGACGGGGCGTTCGTGCGGGCTCGCTCGAACACCTCTCGCACCTGCCGCTCACTTTCGCCCTGCCACTTCGAGGTCCACTCACCGGGCGAGATTGGGTAGAAGGAAGTCCGAGCCTCCGCTGCCAGAGCACGAGCAATGGAGGTCTTGCCGGTGCCGGGCGGACCTTCGAGTAGGAGCCCGGTGGGCGGTTCGATCCCGTACGCCCGGGCTCGGTCCGGGTCCGACATCAGCGCCAGTACCTGGCGGAGGTGCTGCTCGGTGTCGGCCGTCAAGACGAGGCTGTCGAGCCCCGCGCCCTCGACGGTTGGGCGGTCCTGACCGCCGCGAGCCTTGATCGCCTCGACCAGGTCGTCGGTGGCGATCGGGCGGCGCCCCTCTGCCATCGCGTTGCGCGCTGCAGCGTCCACGACGGCGTTCAAAGTGGCAGCCGTGAACCCGGGGGTGCGCTGCGCGACCAACGACACGTCGATCGAGCCCGCGGGGCGCCCAGCCAGGGACGCAGTCAGGATGCTGGCCCTTGCATCAACATCGGGCAGGTCGATCCTGATGCGTGCCGACATCCGGCCGTCGCGGATAACTGCCGGGTCCAGCCGCGACAACTCGTTGGTTGTCGCCATCACGACGACGCCGGGGGTCTGACGAGCGCGGTCCAACTGAACCAGGATCTCGTTGACGCCCGCGCGGCCCTCGCCGCTCGTTTCATCGTCGCGACGACCGGCGACAGCGTCGATCTCGTCAATGAGCAGGATGCTGGGCGCAGCCAAGATCGCGGCGTCCACGGCCGCGCGCACCTTCGCCGCCTTGTCACCGACGTAGGGCCCTGTCAGGTCACCCACCGATACCTTCAGGAAGCGCACGCCAAGCGTGCCTGCCAACGCCTCAGCCAAGTACGTCTTGCCGGTGCCGGGAGGTCCGTATAGGAGCACGCCACCGGTCTCGACGCCGTACGCAGCAGCCGCGTCGGACTCGCGCAGGGCCATTCCGACGGTCTGCTCCAGTTCCGCCTTCACGGCTTCGTAGCCGCCTACGTTGTCGAAGGTCAGGGCGGGAACGAGCGCATCGAGGTCCCCCAGATCAGGCGAAGGCGTCTCGCCGCGGCTGAGAGTGGTGATTCCCGAGGTGGGCCCGGCCACACGGCGGGAACCGCGTGCGGCAACGGACGGGGTAGGGGAAGCGGGCGCGGTGCGGTGCGCACCCGCCAGCCACTCGTCGATCCAAGTCGGTTCCGCGAAGTACCCCTGGAACTCGCTCAACTCCCCGCCTCGGCGAATGAGCCCGCGGCCCTTGACCTTCGGAAGATCCGCAGCATCGGCTGCGTCAAGCACCATCAGGGACGGGGTGGAGTCCATTCGCCCGGCCGCGATGCGGCAGTCCAGGTTGTTCTTGAGTTCGCCGGAGAGCACCTTGCTGTCGGGGCGCTGAGTCGCCAGCACGGCGTGGACCTTCGCCGCTCGGCCAAGTCGGGCGATCTCCCCGAGGAGCGCAGATGCGCGGCCGTGGAGCGCGTCCCGTTCTTTGCCCTCTTCGGTCTTCACGCCCTCGGGGGCAAGGAGGTTGAAGGTCTCGTCGATCATCAGCATCAGGGCGCGCGGCGGCGCGGGGAGCCGGTCGGCGTGGTTTACCCCGGCGGCTTCCATCTCCTCGAAGCGGCGCATCATCTCGTCGCGCACCCGCTGGATCGCGTCCACACCGTCCTCCAGGTCCCGCGCGATCTTGAGGACGTTCTCGTACTGCTCGTAGGCCGCGAGTTCGACGCGCTTGGGGTCGACGCCGACAACCTGCCACTCGTCAGGGCGCTGAATCGCGTGGAAGAGCATCATTCGCTGCACCACCGACTTGCCGCTGCCCGTGGGCCCGGCGACCAACGCGTGGGGGAGGATCGTCAGGTCCCAGATGACTTCCCCGTCGTCGCCCACTCCCAGCGGGATGGACGACCAAGGCAGGTCTCGCGAGCCGGGGTAGGCGGCCATCGTCGGGATCGTCCGCGGCGTCAGGACGGCGCGGTGCCTGGCGTTGTCCCAGGCCACCGCCCACGAGCCCCACCGGAGTTCGCCGAGGCGACGGTTGATGTCCTGCGCCTTGGCGTCCTGGTCGCCGTCGACGCGCTCCGGCGGCAGCGGGAACTCGATTTTCGTTGGAGTCTCGCGGTCCCAGGCGGTCACGCGAGCGGGCGACGTGTGACGGTCGACCTGGTAGCGGGACCACGGTGTGGTCCCGTTCCCTGCCACGGTCCACAGCCCTGACAGCGCGGCGCTGACCGCCTGCCGGGTGCGAGACCGGCGGCGTGCGGGCCCTACCCCGCGGAGCGCAGGCATCATCGCGATGAGTGCCCCCGGGATGGCGTTCCCGATGGGCAGGGCGTGGGTCAGGGCGAGCAGGGTGCCGACAAGCGCCCCACCGGCCGCTGTGAGGACGGCCGCGGTTCGCCGGTTGTCACTGGCAGCCCCCCAAGCGTCCAGCGCGAAGGCAACGCCAGAGCCTGAGAGAGCGTGCATTCGAAGCGTTCGTGCCGCGAACGCTGCCACGGCGCCGATGCCGAGGTAGGCCAGGGGCGCGCCGACGAGGGCGGCTGGGCCCGTTGGGACCGTGAGTGCGGCGGTGAGAAGGGCGCCCCAGACCGCGAGGTCCGCGAGCCCCACGAGCAGCGTGGTTGGCCCGGATGAGACTCGGGCGTCGTACCGGGGGATGACCAAGACGGCGACAGCGCCCAGCGCAGCGAATCCGATGGAGAGCGCGCCCGGCACGACGTGGACGAGGTGGGCCACGATGCGGAGGGCGAGGAAGGCGATGGCAACACCTGCCACGCTGAGGACGATGAGGAGACGGCGGCCGCGGCGGGAGCGCGGTTGGCGAAAGGTGGGCATCTGGGGCTCCGGGGGCTCTTGGTGTGCAGGGATACCTGCCTGTGGAATTTCGGTATCCCTGCACACCACCTTGACCCCGCGATCAGCCCCGATCTGCTTGAGTGAGAAGGGCGATGAGGTCGGCCGGGAGCCGGTGCAGGCCGGGTGCGACGCCCGCGTTGAGCACCGCGTCGGCGGCCACCTCGACCGCCGTGAGCGCTGGCGCGCCCTGCGGCGGGGCGACGGCCGTGAGCGCGCTCCGGGCTGCGGTGAGGAGGTCCTCCGGGGTTTCTGGCGTGAGGGAGCGGACGTGGCTGCGGAGGGCGAGTGCGTAGGTGTGCCGGGCAGCCGGGTCGACCTGGGGTGCCGGGGAGGGAAGCCCAGGCGTCGTAACGTGGTCGTCCCCAGATCGTCTTGACGCAGCGGCCGGGACGACCGGGCGCACCATCGGCAAGCCCCGCACTCTCTCGGCCTCACCCGTGGCCAGACCAGCCAGCCCCGCTACGGCGACCCAGTAGGCCTCCTGCTCCGCTGCCCGTCCGACGCCCTTGCCGGGGCGCGCGGCGTCACGCGCACGGCTCACCCGCAGCGGCCAGTGCGGGCGCGACCCGGTCAACGCGGTGGGGACCTCGCGCTGCTCGGCGGCGCTGGTGACCTCAGCCGGGGCCACGGTGACCACCGGAGCACCGACCGAGGTCACCAGCGCGACCACCGCACCCCAGGACGCCATCGTTGCCTGGCGCGCGGCCACGACGTGGCCAGCACGGTCCGCCGAGGCGGCCTTCGCCGTCCGGGGAGGGACAGGCACAGGGGAGTGGACCGCCCAAAGGGCCGCGATGAGGTCGTGGGCGGCCAAGATCGCCAGGGCTGCCCCGACAGCAGCCCGAGACACGGCGACCACGTCCGGAAGATCTGCGAGGGCATCCTCGCCGACGCGCTTCCCGTGCTCGTGAGTGTGCACAGTCAACGACTCCACCACACCGCCGTCCGTACGGACGACAGCGACGGCGATCGTGCGGCCATCGGGGACGATCCCGACCACGGCGTCAGTCATCGTCCTCAGCCCCAGTCGCGGACCGTCGGCGTCCCCCGAAAGCAGCGATCCTGTGGCGGATGGCGGGCAGTGGTAGCCAAATGGCGACCAGTCCGAGGGAGATCAGCCCGGCGATCGCCAGGAGGACGGTCCGGGCCAGCGGTGGCACGGACGGTGAGCCCGTGTGATGAGGCATCGTGGCCGCACCGCTCGTCGGGGGAGTCGAGCCGCCCGCGACGTGCGCCTTCGCCTTGCCCGCCTTCACTGCCAGCGCGGACGCGCGCTCATCCGCGCACACTCGCCGCAGAGCGACCCGGTCCGCCGCGGACAGGGTCGCGCTGCTCGTCGGCGCCGCAACGCCGAAGTCGTGCAGGATGTCCCGGAGGACGCTCGCGCGCAGACCGGTTTCGCCCTGGTGGTCATCGGGTCCGTGCACGTGGGCCCAGAAGATGCGAGTTCCAAGCGCTGTGGAGTCGTCTTGGTCGCCCGGGGTGCGGTTATCGCCCGTCAGCGGTTCGATCCACTCCCAGCGCACCGCCTCCGGGGTGCCCTGAGAGGCGCGGACACCGGTCACCCCGGCCACCTGCCCGTACGCCGCGGCGATCGCAGCCGCCGCACCATCCGGCGTCGACGTGGACGGTGACAGCGACCAAACCACGGCGCGCCCGCACTGGGTGTGCACCGGTTCAGCCGCCAGCGCCCGCGGCGCAAACGCCGAGACGAGCGCCAGGACGACTGCGACCACACCGAACGCCAGGAGCACGCGGTGAGGTCCCCGGCGATGACGCCCGAGCATCAGGCGGCCCCGCCGGAGCCGCCGTGGCCCTCACCGACACCGCCATCCGGCTCCATCCACGACCACGTGACGCGTCCGTCGCGGATGTGCACGAGGACCTGATCCGGATGCATCCCGGCGCTCGACCGAACCCAGAGGATTTCACCCGGCAGGGGATCGGCAAGCGGGTGATCCCGGAGCGCCTGAACGACGCGGACGGCGCCCTCCTGGCTAATCGGGGTCAAGCGCACGTCCGTGGACGACGAGCCGTCCACCGCGACCTTGTCGGCGGACCACAAGGGCGGCTCCGACCCGGCCCACCACGTCCCACCGTCTGCGATGCCGGGCCCCGCCGCCGCGGGAAGGATCCGGATGTCCCCGGTCTGACTAGCCAGGGTCAAGATGAAATCGCCGTCGACCGGGGCGTTGCTGCTCACGGGGAGCGGGCGCTCCTCGGCGGCGGACGCCGGGCTGTGACCAGCGGAGCAGGCGGCAGTGGATGCCGCGAGGGCAGCCGCGGCGGCAACGAGAGCCGCAGCGCGAGGAATGGTGACTCGGGAGCGCATCTGGGACCTCCGGGTGATGCAGGGATGCACCGACCTGGCGCATCCCTATACACCTCGGCACCTGGCCCACCCGACCTTGAGTCTCGGTCAGGGTGCGGTGGCTCGACTCAGCGCCCGCGCGACGGTCTGCGGATGCCACCGGCTCCCGCGCTTGGGCGCGACGCCCTCCACGTCGAGCGCGACGGCGATCTCGCGCAGCGACATCCCAGCGGCGCGTAGCGCCTGCATCCGGCGGAGTGCCGCCTGCTCCCGGCCGTCCGGTACGAGCGCGCCGCCGACGGCACGGTGTCCGAAATGCGGTGCCCCGTAGGCGTATCCGCCTGAGGCCGCCTTCTGGCGACGGCCTCCGGCGAGCCGGAGCCGGATCATCGCGCGCTCGTATTGGGACACGGCGCCGAGGACCTGCCTGATCAGCGTGCGCGATGGGTCGCCGGGGTCGTCGGCCAGGTAGTGGCTCTCGCTGTTGGTGGCACTGTGGACGGTCCACCCGCCGCGGCGGACCTCGGCGAGGATCTGCTCCTGCACGATCAGGTCGCGGGCGAGCCGGTCCAGCCGGGGGACGACCACGCCAGACGCTTCACGTTGGCGTAGCGCAGCGAACGCCTCGACAAGACCCGGCCGGTCATCAAGGGCACCTGAGACACCCTCCTCACGGATGACCCGGACCAGCCGGTGCCCCTGCTGGCGAGCCCACCCCTGCAGTGCGTCCTCCTGCACGTCGAGGCCGAATCCAGCCTCCGCCTGCCGATCTGTCGACACCCGGATGTACCCGATGAGCCTCATCGCGCCCCCTGACCCTCGGACACCGCAAGTCGCTGACCTGCAATGTCACACCTACTGAGATAGGTGTGACACTCCCACCCCCCGCCGACAGGTCTACGGACGTGAGGGAGCCCCTGCCGGGTGTCCAGCAGGGGCTCCATCGGTCGCGCGTCAAGCCGCGGCGGCCTCCGGTTCCAGCGACGCGAGGACGTCGGCGCGGTGCTGAGGGTCGCAGCCACGAGTGATCGCGGCCGCGGCCGAGTCAGCGACGTGCGCGGTGACGCGAACCGGCTGCCCTTCGCGCTCGACGGCGCGGTAGCCGACCCACCGGCCGGGGACCCTGCCGCGCAGTACGCCGCTGCTTACGGTGGACAGGTCGCCGCCGTACGTGGAGATCTCGCGCCCAGTGGCGGTCCACCGGCTTGGGATCCACGGTTCTGGTGTTCCGTCCTCGCTGATGAGCGCCCCAATGCGCGCCTCGCGCAGTGACTCGGGCAGCGAAGCCGACCCGGCGACCCGGCTCTGCCGGTCATCCCACGTGCTGTCTCCGGTCGGCAGACCCATCCGGGCACGCTCGTAGTCGGACAGGGATGCCGTCGCGTCAGCCAGGCTGGTGCCTTGGTAGGCGCGGATGTCCCACGGGCCAGAGCCGACAGCAGGCCCGGTGGCCCGATAGGCGATCCAGCCGCCGGTCTCGCGGTGCTGGATCAATCCCACAGTGCGGACGTCCAGCCCGGTCGGATCTACCGCGTGCGCGACCTGCGACCACTCGGAGGGGTCAAAGTCGCGGCGACGCTTGCCGTCCGGACCCGGACCCTGCGTGATCACGCGGCGGTGGCCTGCGGCTGGCTTCCTGGCGAGCATCTCCCTGACCGGGAGGTTCGGGACGGCCTGGCTTGCCGCGGTGTGCGCACGGATCTCCGCGGCGTACACCGGGTCGACCGGCTCCCAGACCTCATCGAGAGCGCTGAGGTGAGCCGGAAGGCAGTCGGCCAGTTCTGCGTCAGTGAATCGCGGCTGGGGCCACCGGTCGTCGCCCTCGACATCATCGTCGAGCACCTGGTCCCGGTCGGCCTTGGCCTTCGCGTACCGCTCCCGGCGCTTTGCGTTCCGGATGCCACTGTGCCAGTCACATCGCCGGTCGCCGTCCGCCTTACTCCTGCACATCCCGAACTCCTCACGTCACGCAGACCATCACGGCCCGCTCTGACTGAGGCATCGGCGTCCCCCGGTCGCACCTTGACTTCCCTGAGCGACGCGCCGACGAGCGCTGCCCGGCGAGGAGGGGAGGGAGGACGAGACTGGCCCAGTGACGACGAGCCTGTACGACCTTCCCGCCACCGCAATCACCTACCCGGTCGTAAGCGCGTTCCTCGCCCGGGCCCTGGAAGACAACCTCCTGGCCGAAACGCTCACGCTTGAATTGAAGGAGCGGCTCAGGGGCACGAACGTTGTTGACGCTGTGGCTGCAATGGCAAACACCGACGGCGGACTTGTGCTGGTCGGTGTCCGGGACCAGGGCGACACGACAGAACGCATCGCCGGGATTACGCGTGGGCAGATGGACGGCTTGGTCGACCACCTTCGTGCCTTTCTGGTTGGCCAGGTTCCCGAGGTGATCCCGGTGGCTCTTCCGGACGTCGATGACCGTCTCATCGCGGTGCTCCGCGTTGATCCGGAAGAATTCGCTCGACCGGTCGTCGTTGCTGGCCGAGTTCTTGTCCGCGTACCAGGAGCGAGCGTCCCTGCCGACCGGGAGCGGGTCTTGGCCCTCGCGCGCGAGACGGGCACAGGTGGATCGCCAACGTTGTCACCCGGGATCACCGAACCCAGTGACCCCTATCGGTACGCCTTCTGGGAGGAGTCCGACGGCCCAGACTTCGCTCTGCGGGTAGCCGTCCGGCTCTACCTGCCCCGCAGAGCCGCGCAGCGCCCCTGGCTGACGACCGCGGCGCAGGAGGCTCTCCTTACAGCACTGGATGAATCGGCGTTGCCACTTCGGGTCTGGGCCTCTAGCGCGTCCGGTGTGCCTGAGAGGCCCGCCTGGAAAATCGAGAACGCGCGGTCCTCGTGGGTGCGCGCGCGAGCCGTGAACAACCCTGTCGAACCCCATCTGTCGAACCTCACAGCCTCGGCGTATCTAGGCCATCTAGGCGGGCATCTGTATCTCCTGCTCGACCTCGCGGCGAGGAACCCCACCGGTCACGACAAGGCCAAGGTCGGCATTGAAAGCCTGCACGAAGGTCTCATTGCTTTGCTGACCGCAGGTACCGTCACGCTCCAAGCGGTGGCTGATGCGCTCGACGTCGGAGACGTGACGCGCCTGGGCATCACCCAAGGCTGGCTACTGTCCCCGTCCCAACGCCTCACCGAGGCGCTCGACCTACCCGATCACGTCAGGCGCCACACCGACCCCGGCAATCACGCGGGCTTCTTCTCGCCCTTGATTCCAGGCGGTCGAAGCCCGGAGGACCTCGACGACCTAGCGAAGGTGTGGATCACGACGTTCCTGCTTGACGAAAGCGTCGCCGGTTTCGAGGATGACTTGCTCAAGGCGCCGTTGCCGCGGTGGGTCGGCGCCTGATTCGGGCGCTCTTGGCGGTGCCGCGAGGTCCTCGCTCGGTATCCGTGCGACCCCAGAGGGCGCTGATCTCGATCAGCAGGAACACAGCGACGGCCGGGCCCACGGTGAGTACGCGTCCCTGCCAGGAGGTGAGCCAGGCGTAGGGGTGTGCGGCACCGGCGACCCGGCCAGTCATCCTTCCGAACAGCCTGTCACTCGTGACGGGCGAAGCGTCGGCGTCCCTGTTCGCATCGCCCCTGGTGGTCAGGAGTGCCTGGCCGTCGTGGCGCTCGACCTTGACGAGCCGGTGGGTCACCAAAGTGTCATTGCTCTCGTGGACGGTGATGACGTCGCCGACGTGCACCCGTGACGCGTCGACCGGAGTGATCGCGAGCAGGTCACCCTCAGCGAACACCGGCCTCATCGAGTTCGACTCGACGATGGCGACCTGCGCCCCGTGATGACCGGCCTTCGCCCACACCAAGACACTCGCCGTAGCCAGGACCGAGAGCAACGCCAGCCCGAAGGCAGCCCACACCACCAGGGTGCGGGCTGCCTTCAGCGCGCGGCGTATACGGGTCACGGGTTGTTGGCTGTCTGCTCGCCGTAGAAGCCGAAGTTGATGTCGGTGGTCGCGGCGTCCCCGTAGATTGCGGGGGTGCTCGCGGGCAGCGCCACCTCCAGGCAGATGTCCTCCGACTGACCCGGGCCGAGAACCCGGTCGCCCGCCTGCGCACCCGGGGTGGGATCGCCGAAGATGGTCGCCGTCCCCGTGGGAATCACGAACTTGGTCAGGGACCCAGCCGCTGCCCCGCCGGTGTTCACACCAGTCGAGTCGCAGGAGCCCACGCCGCTGAAGGCTTGCACGGTGAGGTTGCCCGCGATGCTGCTGGAGGTCACCATCCCGGTGGCCTTCGACGTCACGGCGTACCGCAGTTGTGCGCTGCCGCTGTTAGTCACGTGAATGCTCTTGAAGACGGCATCCCCTGGAACCATTGCGCCGACGTTGAAGATTGAGGTGGGGGCATCCGTCGTGAGATCGATCGTGCCCGCCTCAAAGTGGGCGGTCGTCCCTGTGGACGTGGTGAGTAGGGCGTTGGTCGTCAGGACACCGAAGGTGCCGACCGTGGTGATGGCTAGGGCGACGGCTGCGACCCGTCGGGGCAGGGTGCGGTTCACCTGGGGGCTCCACTACGAAGACGTTGGTGCGCCCCGGGGTTCCGAGGCTCACCAACGTCTTCGGGAGGTGATGGCAATGTCTTTACACCTGCCCACCACGCGCTTTTTGTCGAAGCAGCCCTACTCGGCCGCGAGGTCCTCCCAAGCCAAGAGCCCGTCCGGCTCGTCGAGGAACCAGGCGTACGACCCACGCGCGAGTTGAGGTACGGCCTTCTTGAACGGCGCGGCCGTCCGAGACTCAAACGCGGTGAGGAAACGACACCGGTCGGGACTCACTCCGTGATCTGTTGCCCACCCGAGCAGGGCGGCGCGGCGCTCCTCTGTGATCGGGCCATCGGTGGCGACCACTTCGACCAGCCACAACGCATCTCGCGCAGGGTCTAGGTCCGCCAAGAGCAGGTCAGGCAAGAGCCGCTGCTGGTCCACCGGCAGTCCAAGGCGCTTCAAGAGCGCCTCATCCAGGACATTGACCTTCTCCCCGGACTGGGAAACGAAGATGACGACCGGGTCTCCGAGTCGAACGGGTGCGAACTGCTCGATCACGCCCCGGATGATCTCGCTGCTGGCTCCGATGTGGAGTTCGCGCGTACCGCCATCGGGGAGATGGACGACAACGGCTTCCTCGGCGCGGGCCGCCGCGTGTGCACGTGCGGCGCGGGCGCGACCGGTAAGGGTCAGGTGCCGGGACTGCCAGTCCTTGATCGCTGTGTCTAGTTTCTCGCCGGTCAGCGTGGGATCGAACAGGGCCGCGAAGTCCGGGTGCAGCGTGTAGCGCGGCGCGGATGACGTGGTTTGAACGCCGGAGCCGGAGACGAGTGCCCCGTTGTCCGCCCACGTTCGAAGGGTCTCGTCACGGATCGGCTCGCGGGAGTTGTCGGCGTACCAAGAGCGTGTCTCGGTCAGCCCCCACGCGTGACATTGCGCGTCCACGGCTTGCTTCGAGCGGAGGGCCGCCAGGTAGTACGCCTGCCGGTCGGCATCGTCTCGGCGTGCGGCAATCCCGTCACGCATCCACGCGACGGTCGACGGGCGGATGGGACGGTGCCCGTCCACGGCGCCGACGTACATCATCGTGAACGCGACAGCAGCGGCGATTTCGTTCGCGGAGGCCGTTGTGCCCGTGATCGACGCCGGGAGGATCTGCTCTAGGCGGGCCTTGTACGCGGTTCTGTCCGCCAGCAGCGCAGGCAGGGCGGGTTGGTCAGGCACTGGCTACCTCGTAAGCCTCATCGATGGCCCGCGCCAGTGCTGCGTCGTCAAGGTCGTGCCATCTACGGACCTGATCTGGCGACGGCACGGGCAACGCGGCGAGTTCGTACGCACTGACCGCGACGGAACCGGTGAGGCACCGGTAGAGCCGATCCAGCGCCCGAGAGTTGAGGAGCGCCGCAAGGACCCTCGGGTTGAGGGCGGAGTTTGCCGTCGAGCACGTGAGCACGTTGACGTGGTTCTCCACGATCACCTGACCACCCCAGCGATCGAGCGTGCCCTGATCGAGGGCGGCGACGACCAGTCGACGGTCCTGCTCTGGGGCAGTAGTCCGCTGGAGGAGGACGGCCGGACGGTCTAGGACGAGCACGTCACGTTCGCGGTCCGTGCGAGGCATCAGGTATCGCTGGTGGTCGCGGCGCGGGTCTTGGTGGACCTGTCCGCCGTCCACGTCCGCGGCCCACAGGATCGGCGACGCCCCGACAGTGGCCGTCGCGCTGATCTGATCCTTGTGCCGGTTCCAGACGAGCGGCCCCGTGCTGGCCTTCCAGCCGTAGTCCGCGAGCCGGTGCGTCATCGTGCTCGACGCCTTCACCAGGGGCACGTCGGAGGGATCGCGGGGGAGGAGCCAGGGCAGCGATCCGTCCTTGGGGATGGCGCCGGTTCCGATGGACTCGCGCTCGGCGTGGCCGTTGACGGTGACCCGCTCAGCCCGAACCTTCCCGCGGCGGCCTCCTACGGCGAATGTCGCGAGGACGGTCTCCTGAAGGACGCCTGAGGAGAACACGCCGTCCCTCTCGGTGACGTGCGTGAGCCGTCGCAAGGGCGCCCGCTCGCCCAGCGTCCTGCGCAGGTTCTTGGAGTAGGCGCCTCCCAGCCAGCCAGCGGGGATGAGCGCCGAGACAACGCCGCCGGGTGCGACCTGCTCGATCGCGGACGCGACGAAAAGGCCATACAAGTTGGCGTGCCCGCTGAGTGCGTGGCTCCACCGGTCGCGGTCCTCGGTGGACAGTCGGACGCGCCCGTACGGCGGGTTCATCACGATGGCGGCAGCGGGTGGGTCTTGAGGGGCGAGGCCGTCTTCGACGTGGAGGAGAGCAGGCAGGGGACGACGACGGCTCGGCTGTACGCGTGCCCACACGGGCAGGAGTTCAGCCGCCAGGATCACCGACCCGAGCCAGACGGCGGCGGCATCCAGGTCGCGCCCTGCTACTGCAGCGGTCACGGCGGCGAGCACCAGTTCCGGCTGCGTGTCGCCCTGACGTGCCAGCCACGTCCGCAGCGGAGGGAGTAGGAGCACCCCTGCACCCGAGGCAGGGTCGAGGACGAGCCCGACCGGCTGGCCGCGGAGGACCTCGACGGCCTGCCGCCACAGCGCCTCCGCCAACAGAGGAGGCGTGTAGTGGCGCCCGTGAGCGGAACGAACGGACGCGTCAAGGGCGACCACGTACGCGTCCGCGAGAACCTCCGGCGAGGCGTCCACGAGGTCCTCGCGGGGGTGGACGTCAAGGTCAGTCAGGTCCACCGGGCACGGTGACCCCACCGCGGCGTACACATCCAGCGCGGATCCCTCCAGACCGGCCGCAGCGGCGCGGTTAGCCCACCACGCTGGCACCGAGGCGAGAACCTCAAGAGCGGCCGCTGACAGGTCCAGAACGGCGGGATCGGTGGCCAGGACCTCGCGGCGAGCCCGGTTGGGTCGCGCCACCGAAACCTCGGTCACGCCTGGTCTCCTGTCGCCTGATGTCGCCTGATGATGCCCACTCGCGTCCACTGGTGTTCCCTGACGCGTACGGGGCATATCGTGCCGTACGCCACCGTCAGCCCGCTCGCGGACTCGCCGCCAAGCACAGGATGGGGCGCCTACCAGCCGGACAGCGGCAGGTAGCGGTGCACGTGAGTCGGCCACCACTTGGGCAACGACGACCCCGCCGGATGCTCGTGAGTCGGTCTGTGGGCGTGCCGCTCGTGCGGGCGGACCTCCGTCGGTTGCGCCGCCTTGGGCCCTGGCGCAGGCTCGGAGGGCACGATCACCAGTGGGGGAGCAGGCAGCCGCTCCGGCGGTGGGACCACCAGCGGCGGAGGCGTGGTCCGGGTTGGCATCGGCAGGATCTGCACTTCGCACGCGGAGGCGGAGTCGACGCCAATCACCCCACCGAGCGTCACCGCCACCATCACGGCGACGGCAGCGCGTCGCACCAAGGTCGCTTGGGTCATCACTTTCCTTCGTCTCGGGTCCGGCCCGGGCGTCCAGGCATCTGCACCCCGCGCTGATACCGCCCGTCAGGCTCGACGTGGCGCAGGAAGCGGCGTACACGCGCGGCCGCGGCCTTATCCCCGGCCGCGGCACGGTCGAGGTCGGTCACCACGCGAGCGAGCACGTAGTGGGTGGCGGCGAGCAGCACCCCGGTGCGGGTCCACGCGCGTCGCGTCGCAGCGATCGCGTCAAGGCCGCCCACCAGGGTGACTGGGAGCACCAGTGGCAGGACGGCCCGGCCTCCCGGCGCGTACCGCTTGGTCAGGCGCGGGCTGGGCTGCACGAGACGCTGCCACGCTCGGGGATGGGGTAGGGCCTGCTCACAGGCGGCCGTGACCAGCCTGGAAAGGCTGATCGGCGTTCCGGTCATCTCGCGGTAGGCAGGGCTGAGGCGCCGCGCGGCGCTCCTAACCGCCTCCGCTGCGTCGGGGTCGATTCGGAGCGCGACGTAAGTCGCGCCGTGGCGGCAGATCGTCAAGGTGTCCTCCCGGGGTCGATGCCTGCCCACTGCATCGACCCCGGGTGAACCGCCCTTGACCGTCCACGGCCCCCGTTTAGACGATCGCGGTGTGGAAGGCCGCGATGAGCGTGGACGTCATCGCGGTGAGCGAGATCGCGACGGCCACAACCCCGGCGAGGGTGAGCCCAGGCGCCCGGTAGGTCATCCGGCGGCGGGTGACGGGTGCAGGTGCGGCCAGGGCGACCATTGGCTGCTGGGGAACCGGGGTGTCCCAGGACACTTCGCCCTGAGCGGCGAGAGCGCGCTTGCGGCGCGACCACTCGTGTTCGGCCGCGAGCAGGGCCTCGAACTCGGCGTCGATGGGGGAGATGACCGTCGAGAGGGTTCGAGTAAGGGGCACTCGGGTGAGGGTGGCGGTGGTGGTCATTTCGGGCTCCTTCGGTGTGGTGTCGGGACCGGCCCACCCGGTCCCTATTTCTGCACACCTCTTCTCTAACGAGTCCGCTGCGTCGGTGGCCGGACGCGGCTGTGGCCCGCACCCGGGGGAGGGTGCGGGCCACAGGGGCGGTGACTCAGGCGGACGCGGGACAGCCGGACGGCTGAGTGGCCATCGCGGCGGCGTGCTCCCGCGCGAGGCGGGCTTCGGCCCGGTACACCTCGTCAGCGACCGCGTCTGGCGTGGTCGTCCCCTCTAGGTCCAGCCCGGCCGTGCCCTGAACCGGAGCGGCCACGATCGCCTGGCAGTCCGGGCACCACAGGCTCCATCCATCAGGGGAGGTCAGGGTGGCATCGTCGAGGAAGCAAACTGGCGCCCACCCGCCGTCGGGCGTGATGCGGACGGGTACGAGCCAGCCGTGATGCGAGGTCATCCGGGTGCTCCGATCGGGCCGGGAATGCGTCGGTGGGGGCAGGTCACCATTGGACCTGCCCCCACCGACAGAGGACGCCCGGGTGGGCCAGCCGTCCTCAGGGCGGCGGCACGTGGCGGGGAGCCCATCCACACCTTGTGCCACCGCCACGTCTGAGCCGTGGTCGTCCCCCGATCAGTCAGTTGTTGCTGTTCCGGGCGTAGTAGACGTCGACCGCGAGCGGGCCGCTGAGGCACACCCCTCGCGCTCGGACCGTGCCCGGTCGGGAGCCCACCGAGACCGCGCCAGTACGGGTATCGAGCCCGGTGATCACGCCCTCGGTCGTCGCCCATTCAGCGTCTACGCGGTATCGAAGATGCGTCACGGTTGGCTTGCCCGGGGACCCGGCGGACTGCCACGCCTCTGACCACGGACCGGGAATCAAGCCGGTGCGCGGCGAGCCGAGGTCGGCAACGAAGGGCTGCTCATCCAGTGGTGCCTGGCCCTTCCACGGCGTCCCGGAGACGCGCTCCAGGGTCGTGGAGGTCGAGTACACCCTCGTCGAGCCGGTGACCTTGGGCGTTGGCCAGGTCGCCGTCAGGTGCCTGCCGTCGTCCATCATCTGCAGGTGGGCGAGGCGCACCACCGCGCCCGTGGGCAATAGCAGCGTGGGCGTCCCTCCGACCGCGCACTTCGCGGGCGACCGGCCAGCCGGGCAGTCCGCCGTGGTGAACGACCAGTCACGGCTGTAGTCCCACCCCTGCCGCGCCGCCCTCACGCAGTCGCTCTGGGCCCGGGCTGACGCCGGACTGACCGTAAACGGGGCACTGCACGCCCCCACAATCACAGCCGGGGGAATCCGCCCGGTGTGCGGATCGGGGCTGGTGAAGACCCGCTCGATGCAAGACACGGCGGTACTGACCGCCGAGGCTGAGTACCGACCCCACGCGTCCAGCGGCACCGCCAGATCGAGTCGCCACGATCCGCCACAGTCCGACAAGGCGTGCGACCGGCTGAAGGCAGTCGCGGCCGACCGGGAAGCCACACGCCCATCCAGAGCCCAGTTCGGGTTCCCCGAGCGGTCGATCGTCGCGCTGAGCGCGACGGCGCAGTTGATCGGCTGGTCGGTGTACCGGGGCGGGTAGAGGCAGGTGTACCGGGCGGATCCCGGCAGCGCATACGGGGGCAGGCTGCGCTGCGTGGACGAGTCCCACCTGTCCTCTGCCCAGTACGACCACGTCACGCCTTCCGCTTGCTGGCCTTGGGAATCCCGGGCGCACCCGGTGAAGCCGCCAGCCTGCGGCGGCACCGGGGTGACCCGCGGCGGGCTCGCCCAGGTCACGCCGGAGACCTGGTACGTGCGCGAGGGATCCCCGGAAGAGCCGCCCTGGCCGGGGTGCGGCTTCGGCCGAGGCCGAGGCTGAGGCGTCGGCGTCCCCGGGTTCGAAGGCGGCACGGAGCCAGGGCCAGTGCCTACGCCCGTCCCCACCCCAATGCCGCCAGTGCCGCCGCCGTTGCCCGCGAAGGCGGGGGCGGGGCTGGTGACCCCGGTAATCGCCAGGGCGGCGGTGATCGCGAGCCCGGTCAGGGCGGCTGTCCACTTGCGTCGCAGTGCCATCGCCGCGTCACCCCTTCGTCCCGGTGGCGGGCTGGTTCTGCCAGCCGTCGACGAGCCACCCGGTCCCTGCCGGGGTCATCGCCAGCGTCATCACGCGGCTCCGGGTACCGGTCGTGCCGCCCGTGCCCACGTAAGTGGTCGTGACCGGGATCGTCACGACCAAGCGAGTGGTCCCAGGCACGGAGCGGTCGACGACGGCCGTGTAGTCGCCAAGCCGGGGCGCCTTAGCCAGGAAGGGGGCAGTGGGGGTGATCCGGCGGCCATCGTCCACGACGATCGTCCCGGCCGTGCCCTTCTCGTTGCTGACCGTCAGGACGATGGCGGAGGCTAGGTCGTGCGCATCGCCAGCGTCCGCCGCCTTGGTCAGGTCAGTCCACCGTGCCGGGGTGAGCATCGTGCGGATCGACTCGTAGTCGCGGCCGGGATGCGCGCCGGGCTGGAGCAGCCCGGTCACCCCGGTGGCCGTCTCCAGCGCGCTGTAGGCGGCCTGGACACCGGCCTTGGCCTGCCGCTCGCCGAACACGGCCGCGGCCTCGCCGCCGACCGGAACGTCCGCGCTCGGGCCAGTGGTGACGGTGACCGGGGGAGCGGTGGGTGTGTTCGGCACGGGCAGCGTGTGGTGCGCGGTGACCGGCTGGGTCGCCGGGGTCGCGGCGCTGCACGCCGAGGCGGACGCCACCGTGGCGCCGAGCATCAGCGCGGCAGTCAGGGTGCGGATTGTGCTGGTCATCGGGGGCTCCCGTCCGCAGGCCCGTCGGCCTGCTCATTGCCGAATTCATCGGCACCCCCGAAGGACGCCTGTACACCGCGAGCCGGGTGATCGCGGTCGACCAGGCGCCACACCCAGCCGTCAACGTCCGTCACCTCCACGATCTGCTGGGTCTCCCAGGTGTCCCCGATCACGAGCGTTGCGGGCTCGGCCGCATTGTCGCGGTGGAGGATCCGGTGCCAAGGGCTGCCCTCGGGGGCGTCGGAGATCCAGTCGTCAGTGCGCAAATCCCCGACCCGCACCTGCTTGCTGGCCGGGGTCGGGATGATCCACTTCGCCATCGCTTCACCACTCCACTCATCGAGCCGAAGTAACCGATGTCAGTGTAATTGGATACACTGACATCAGTGATTCGTCACGCTACGGACTGGACGGATGGGAGAGCAGATGAACAGCGACGCTGCAGGGCGGTTGAGTCCACGCGCGGCCGCCGGGATCGCCAGGGCGTCAACCGGGACGGTCGTCACGATCGCCCTCGCCGCCGCCGTGTTGTCCTACTCGGGCCTGCACGGCCTGGCCGTCGAGTCCGGAGTGAGCGGGACTTTGGCGTGGCTTCTTCCGGTTTGCGTGGATGGCCTCGTCATCGCAGCCTCGCTCGGAGTCCTGCACGCCACGCTCACCGGAACGGGAGCGGCGTTCTCCTGGCTCCTCGTCGGTCTTGGGGTGGCTGCGTCGACGGGCGGGAACGTTCTCGTGGCGCATCCCTCAGTCACGGCACGCTTGGTTGCTGGCGCCCCGCCCGTCATCCTCGCGCTGGCCCTTGAACAGGCGCTCCGCGTGCTGCGTCACCGGGCGGGTCTCCCGGCCCGTCGGGTTGTTCGCAAGACTTCCACCGCAACGACCCTCACAGCCGCCCTAGTTGGCGTGTCCGGGGATTCCGCGGCGCAGGGCCCCTCCACCCCGGCCCGCACGGGGACGACCTCGCGTCAGCCCCGGGCTGCCCGCACCGGTTCCAAGACCGCAGCCGCGCGCGCACTCCTCGCTGGTGCGCCCGATATGCCGATTGCGGACGTCGTCGCCACTACCGGGGTAGATCCTGCTGACGCCCGAAGGATCCGCCGCGCACTGCTAGCCGAGACCACCGGCAGTGCGACCAGCCCGGTCCCCGCGGTGGCGTGATGGCTCGCCCCGACAACCAGCCGCCGCAGGGGGACGAGCGGATCGAGATCAAGGCGACACCCATCCGACTCCCCGAGGACCTTCTCGCCGCCATTGACCAGATCGCCGCTACGGAGCAGGTCAGCCGGAACGCGGTCTTCAATGCCGCCCTCCGGTTCGCCGTCGCTCACCAAAGGCCTTGGGTGAAGACCGCCGTGGACGGTCGCGTGACCCGCTGGGCGCGCGAACGAGAGCGGCGGAAGGATGCTGACTGAGAGGATGCAGCCCGAGAGCCCCCGCGCCGACCCCCTGGTGCGGGGGCTCTCTCACGCTCTGCAGCGCCCCGCCCGGAGGCCGGAGCCGTCACATTTGCCTCAGCCCCTGCCGCGATCTGCCTGCGACACACACCGCCTAGATCACGCCATTCGCGGGCCTGCCGTCATCGTCAACATCCGCCCACGTGATGTCCCAGGCGAGCCAGGCACGGGTCCAGCACAAGACCACACGTCGAACACCGAAGGACCTGCTCCCGGGCGCGCTGAGGTCGCGGGCCCATCTCAGGTGGAACGGGGACCGGGGCGGTGCTCGGCGCGGCTGCTGCCACTCTCGCATTCACACGCGTCCGCAACTCGGTCAGCCGTACGTGATTCTCGTGCCGTTTCCGCTCCCGTTCACGGCGGGCGTCGTCCTCGGCTTTGAGTCGCTCGATGTCCGCGAGGACCTCGACGTTCCGCACCTGCCACGCGGAGCCTTCTGCAAGGTGGATGCGCACGTACCCTATGCGCGCGAGGTACTCCAGCCAGCCGAGTACCGCCGCGGCCCGCTTGGTCGCGCTGTGCGGGTGGACTTCTATCCCGGCCGCGCGCAGGCTCCGGTAGCAGTCCGCGATGGTGAACCGGGATCCCTTTGGGCGTCCGAGGATCAGGTCCCCGTAAAGCACAGCCCGCCAATGCGCCGGAGCGGCGTACACGCCCGACTGCCCCTCAAGGGCGGCCCTGAAGATCTGCGGGACCTCCCCGTATCTCGCTACGACCTTGGCGTACAACTCCGACCGCTCCCACTGCGCCTGCCGCTGCGCGGTCTTGGCTGCCAGCCACCGTTCGAAACCGGCACGGTCCGCATTGCGGCGCGCGTCCCGCTTCGCCTGCTCGGCCGCGCGCTGATCAAGCATCCGCCGCCGCTCCGCGTCAGCCGCCTTGCGGCGCCCGTTCACAGCGTCCAAGGCAGCACGCGCCTCGGTGAGTCGCCCCAGAACCGGGGACGTGATCCCGTCCGGGGTCAGGTCGCAGTCGCGCAGCGGGTCAGCCTCGAACCAGGCCCGCTCGTGGTCCGCGCTCGGCGGGACTGTGTGCTCCGTGCCGTCGTGCCCGTCGCCCCACTCGATGGATCGCCCCAAGGTGTCCGAGTAGGACTGCGGCTGTTCCCGTACCCACACAGTGCCCAGGCGTTCCTCAACGGGGTTGATCCACAGCACGGGCACACCCGCCGCGACCATCGCCTGGTGCAGAGGCCCGAGACCGACACGGCCGCCGATCGCGTCCTCCCCCTCGCCGGAGCGCGCTGACGACCGTCGTAGGTGCGGCGGCAAATGCCCGAGCAGCCAGACGTCGACCACGCCCTGGTCCCGATACGACTGATGGCGAACGCGCCAGTCCTCAGGAGACATCGCCGCGTACTGCACCTCGACGGCCACCTGGCGCCCGTCAGGCCACGTCAGCATCACGTCAGCGCGACGCGCACCTGACCTCGTTGACCGCTCCGGCACAGCCGTGACATCCGGCCACCGCTCCGCCACCCACCGAGCGATCAGCGCCTTCGCCTGCTGATGGGCAAGCCCTTCCCGGGAATGCCCGCCCGACCCGACGTAATGGGCGAAACCGTCCCGCCGGGTCGTCCGCGCGACGACCTTCAAGCGCCGGTCGTCGCACTCAGGCATCAAGCACTCCAGGTGCTCGCGGGCCCAATCCCTGATCTGCCGAGCGGTGCCGTCCACGAGGTAGAAGAGGTCGTCTGGGTCTGCGCGGTGGCGCGCGTAAACCAGCCGCGTCTCTCCATCCCCCTGGAACGCCGCTAGTGCCTCGGCTCGATGCCGACCGCCACCCACGTCGTGACTGTCACTCTGCGGCGGGACGACTGATAGGTACTTGACCAAGTCTTGACTGTTGGGCTGGCCAGAGGGCGCGCAAGGCGCGTTGTGCAAAGCAGCGAGAGTCCACAACCGTGGACATCACTTGCGCGAGAACGAGTTGATTGCGCCAGCGGCGCCGGGGCGCACGGTCCGCTGCGTCACCCCACCCGGGGTGGTGCAGCGCCCACCGACTCACCGATTCGGAGACCCCGAGTGTCCCCCCTCAAGCGCACCATTCAGCAGGCCAACAAGGTGTACACGCACCCCATTCCCCGGGCCTTGACTGCACTCGTCAGACTTGCCATCGCTGGCACGGGGTTCGGGCGCGTAGTCGCCTGCGCCGTCGCGGGCCACCCCGACGCCGGAGCCGCCTGGCTCATCCACCACGGACTCACCGCGCCCGTCGCGCAAGCAGTCGTCATTCTTGGCGCGGGCATCTCGCTCGCGCTGGCCTGCCGCGCTGCCTGGCAAGAGTTGCGTTCCGCCGCTCATTAGCCTGTCCCGCCTTGGGTATGACCAGGCTGGTCGCCGCGGCTAACCCTGTCTCTCCCGCCGCGTTGGGTGCCCCCGGGTTGAACTCTCCCGGGGCGCCCAGCGGGCTGGCGGGAGACGGCTAACACCTCTCGACGGGCGTCGTCGTCCCCGGCACGTCCCGTGGGCGAACCCACACCGCTGATCGAGATGCCCCCAACTGGAGGAGCCCACGGCTACTGTGCGTGCGTGCAGGACTGGACCCTCACCCCCGACGAGATCGTCGCCCTCCCACTGGACGAACTGGCGCTCCGCATCCTGGCCGACGTCAAGGCGAACAATGAGTGGAACTGGCGCAACTGGATGCTCTCCGCCGTTCAATCCTCCGCCTATAGCCGCCATCCACAAGCCCTACGTGCCCTCAGCGAAGCCTGGGGCTGGCTCCGAGCCAACGGGCTAGTCGCCTGGGACCCGAGTCAGGACAGCGCTCAAGCCATCTTCGTCACGCGCCGCGGCGACGAAGTCCTCGACCGCGGGCTCGGATACCTCAAGGCAGTTCAACGCCTCGACGTCGACCTGCACCCCGTGCTCGAAGCCAAAGCCCGACCCCACTTCCTCCGCGGTGACTTCGAGACTGCCGTGTTCGTCGCGATGAAGGAGGTCGAGGTCCGAGTGCGCGCCCTGTCAGGAGCACCCGACTCCCTCCTCGGGACCAAGTTGATGCAGCACGCGTTCGCCCCCAGGGGACCGCTGGCTGATCCCGACGCTGACCCTGGTGAGGTCGTGGCCGAGATGGACCTGTTCAAGGGCGCCATCGGCCTGTTCAAGAACCCGAGCAGTCACCGACCAGTCGACTACGCCGACGCGACCGCTGCCGCAGAGATCGTGCTCCTCGCCGACTTGCTCCTACGCCTCCTCGACCGACGCAACGGCGACAAGGCCACCTCGCCGTGAACGACACAGGATTCCCCGGGCTCACCTGCCGCCAGCAGATCCTCGCTGTGATGCCAGGACTCCAGGCCGCGTCACCGGACAGGTCCGTCTCCACAGCAGACGTGGTCCGAGCCCTCACAGCACGGGGAACGCGCTTCGCAGCGGGCACCATCACCACTCACGTCGCAAGCCGGATGTGCGCAGACGCCCCGGATCATCACGGCACGACGTGGGACGACCTCGAACGTGTCGGTCGAGGCCGGTACCGGCTACGCCGAGCAGAGGGAACCCCGGCGCCAAATCATCTTCCTGCCGGTGACCCGGCGATCCCGCTCCGGCCCGCACGGGAAACACCCACCGCGCCCGAACCCAGCCCGGATCCCGATGTGCTCGCCGAACCCCCAGCAGGAGACAGTCGAGTCCAACGTGATGCGGAAGCCGTGATGCTGCGCCTCCTCGGTGCCCACATCGGAGTGACGCTGCAGTCCGAACGCATCCATCTCCCCGACGGTGCCTACGTCGACGTCGACGGGGTCTGCACGAACCCGCCCGCCCTCGTCGAAGCCTGGGCACACCAAGGCCCCCCGAAGAGCGCCCAGCGGAACAAGATCCTGGGCGACGCCCTCAAACTCGCTCACGTCAACACCGTGCTCGGGACGGGTCACCGGCTCATCCTCTGCTTCAGCGACGAAGCGGCGTGTGCCCCCTTCACCGGCAGGTCCTGGTACGCCGGAGCCATCCGCACCCTCGGCATCGAGACCCACGTCGTCACCCTGCCCGACAACCTGGTCAAGGACATCCTCGCGGCCCAGCAACGCCAATACCGCTGAGCCCCACCCCTGGGGTCAGGGTCACGCGTTCCCCGGCAGCGGCCGCTCGATCTGCCCTTCACCGTTGAGCCTCGACCCCTGATGCGCGTCAGGGCACGACGAACCTCCGCAATTTTTTGCTTGGGTGCCTCGTCGGTCCTACGTCCCTCCTCGGCACCCAAGCAAAAAATCTTGAGGGCGGGGGTGAGTTTGTGGGCCGGGGGTGCCTTTGTGTGGGCATCAGCCCCTGATGCGTGAGGGGTCGATGCGAGGTTTCGGGTGCGGTTCTTCCCTCCGGGAGGGAAGAGGTGCAGGGGGTGTGGTCCCCCTGCCAGGAGTAGGGGTTCAGGGGAGCGGGCAGGGGGCGTGTTCCCCTGGTTAGCCGGGGGAGTCCCGGGGGTTCCCCTGCATCGTGGCCAGGGTGTCGGCGACCCTGCCCCTTGCGGTGGCGGTGTGGTCGGGGTCGATGTCGCAGGTGATCACCCTGCGGCCAAGGCTGACGGCGGCGACGGCGGTGGTGCCGGAGCCCGCGAAGGGGTCGACCACCAGGCCTGTGGGCGGCACGAGATCTCGGATGAGGTGTGCGGCCTCAGCGACGGGTTGTTCCCAGGGGTGGCCTGAGTCTTTCGATCGGGAGCCGCCACGGGTGATGTCGGTGGTCCAGGGAGGGAGACCTAGGGCGCCTGGCTTTCGGAAGACCAGCAGGGGCTTCCAGCCGCAGCCAACGTTGCGCTGACGCACCTGCGCCATTCCAGACCCTGTGTCGTGAGGTGCCGCCATCGTCCACCAGTACCTGAGGTCGGAATCCCGGAGCGCGTCGAGCGCCTCGGGGAGGTGCATTTGGCCCGTGTAGGCGATCAGGAGACCGCCCGGCTTGAGCCAGAGTGCGGCGTACCGCCCGAGGTCGGGCCAGACGTCGGCCATCGCCGCTTTCGTGTAGGGCGGGTCGGTGAACACGAGGTCGGCGGTATCGGGCTTGACGGGGAGGTTCCGGAAATCGCACTGAAGGACTCGGGCGTCTGGGGGCAGCCACGGGCTTGGCTGGGCTCGGCGTTCCGAGGCTCGTGCTTCACGGACGAGGCGCTCGGCGCGGCGAAGGTCGAGCGCCTTCGAGGGGGCGGTCTGCCCGAGGGTGGCCAGCGCAGCCTGCGCGCGCTCCTGCTCGTGCCGGGTGTGGGCGATGACGGAGGGGCGCCGGGCGGGGTGTGACCGGCCGTCCCTGCCCGTCACCCGATCAGGCGACCCTGCAGGGACACCTGAAGGGACAGCGCGAAGCGCCCGGGCCACCGTGGACTGTGGCACGCCGGTAGCGCTGGAGATGGCCCTGGTGCTCCAGCCGAGGAGCCGGAGTGCCCGGACGGCGGCGTCGCGTTGAGCGCGGGTGAGGTGTCGGCGGTGAGTGTTGAGGGCGAGCCGGTGTGCTGCCTGCTCGTCGGGGGTGAGCGCCGAGCGGATGACGCGCGGGTAGGTGGTGATGCCGAGGTCCTGGGCGGCCCGGAGACGGGCGCGTCCGTCGATGACCTCACCGGTTTCGGTGACCTCGACGGGGACGATGATCCCGCGCGCTCGGATGTCTTCGCGGAGGGCGGTGTAGGTGGCTTCGTCGAGTGGGGGGAGGAGAGGGTCGAGGTCGAAATCGGCAGGGACGACGCCGTTTGGCTCCACGGTCACCCGAAGATCCTGCCGTGACTCGTGGGTGCCGGAGTGGAGCAGCGGTGCGTGTCTCAGAGAAACCCAGGGGATGGCCGCCGCAGGGTGCCGTCCGCGTTTCTGGGTGAAACCTGCCCTCACCTGGGCGCCAGGCTGATAGAACTCCCCGGGTTTTGTCGTCACCTCGGGGGGGATTTCGCTGTGCGGATTCGTGTTGGCCTGATTGCCATTGCTGTTGCTTCGACGCTGCTTTCGGCGTGCGGGGGAGGGGCTGACGCTGCACCGGCTGCGGTACCGGTGCAACTCAAGACTTCCCCGGTCGCACCGATGTCGACCGTTGCCTCGGTCGCCAAGGCAATCCAGGTGCAGTCCGGTGTTACCCCTCAAGCGATCGGCGACTACACGGCGCAGGACGTGAGCGGTGCCATCACGTGGCTGACGGAGTACCTCGCGCGAATTCACGGAGACCCGAATTGGCTGTGCTCCACGCCTGCGGCCCCGAGCCCGACCAAGGCGGTATCTGCTCCGGCGCTTGTGAAGACTTTTGCAGGCAAGGACGGCCAGAAGTACCTGTCCCTGCTGGAGCCGCGCTTTCCGTCCTTCAAGAAGGCGTGCGATGGAGCAACCTGGGTCGCTCCGGGCGTTGTGGTTGGGCCGCAACGGATGACGGTCGCAAAGGACTCGACCGCGACGTCGTTGATCGACGTCGACTACCGAGGCGCGTTCGGGTATCGACTGCGTAACGCGGACGGGTCCGACGTCCTGCATCGGGCCAACGTCCGGGTCGACTACGTCCTCTACCGGTCCGATGCAGGCTGGCAATTGTGGTGGACGGGCGACTACTACGCCTCAACGGGTTGGGGATGGCCTGACGGCGTGCCTGTGCCCGCGGGATACGGCGCCACGGCCAAGATCTCGCCGGTTTCAGGTTCCGACGTGCAAAGCCTCGCCGCGGTCCAGCGGGCCACGCGGACAACCCTCGACGCCCCGGGCGCTGATTGGTCACTTCGGTGGTCCTTCACTGATCCGTCGACGGGCAAGCCGAGCGGGTTCACCTACGGCGGCCAGGTCGCGCTGGCTCAGGGGCAGGCATCTCTGCGCGATGTCGCCACTCCCCGTGACACAGAAGTCATCTACGACCACGGAAGCGTCGACCTGACGCGCATCGACGGATCGATCTCGGCGATCCCTGGAGAGACCATCCCGAAGCACCCGGTTTGGATGGAGCAGAACCCGACTCGCCAGTCGCCGGACTGGTCCCAGGAGAGCGACACGTCTCCGTTCGTGAATCTGGCCCTCGTCGACCTGGCCACCAGTGCAGCCAAGCGCGAGTGCTCTTCGGTCCAAACGACGGGCGGCGCCAAGGCCTGCTACGACGTGCGCACGCCGTCGTCCTCAGCGGCCTACAGCGGCGGCATCGGCACCTCGTTTGGGTGGGCCGCTCTCGTTCGCGGCCACTGGTACGTCGAGACCTCGGTTGGCGTGGACGCGGCTGGGCGAATCGTGACGCTGGACAGGACCGTGATGCAGCCAGTCCTCGCAGGTGCACCCGTTCGTAGCCAGTCCGTAGCAACCCTGTCTCACTACACCAACGTCGCGCCGGTCATCGCGGCCCGCCCATCCGAGAATCTGATCGCGAAGGACGGCACGTACTCACAAGGCTGACGGCTCCACGGGCGTGAACGTCGCAAGTCGGCGATGACCGGCCTGGCCGTCCTCGTGGGGCGCGTTCACGCGTGTCAGGACGAGGGCCGGGTGCCGGGGTCGGGAGAGCCTCCACGTGGGCACGTGGCCGGGCTGGCGTGTGATGGTCACTCCCCTGTAGATCGTGGCGTCAGCGCAGCCCAGTGCGACCCTGTACAGCAGGTTCGCGCGAATGGGGCCACCGGCCATCCGGCGGAAGGCGGCGTCACCCTCGGCGAAGGTCCAGGGTGCGGTCGTGGTGGTCATCGCGTTGCTCCTTCCGGTGGGCTGGTTGGTGTGTCTGTGTCATCGGCGCCCCTCGGCCGGATCTGGACCGAAGGGCGCCGCAACCGGGTCAGGCGGACCAAGGCCACACGTCAAGAGGTGTGGGCGCGGCGGTCTCGGTGGGCGGAGACGGCGGGGACGACCACGCTTTGAGTGCCCGGTAGTGGGCGTAGTGCGCGTCGAGGTCCTCGTCGGTGCTCAGGTCCTCCCAGGTGCCGTCCGCGTCCTCACCGGTGGGCGCACGTGTGGCCTCCGGCTCGGTGGTCACCCAGGCGGGCTGCGGCATTGGGATGACCGGGGCCAGCCGCTCGGACACCGGGGCACCAAGGGACCGCTGCATTGCCCGGAGGCCCTCACGCAGCACGTCCGCGCCCTGCGACGGCGGGACTACCGGGCGGCCGAGACGCCGCGCTGCCTCGACGTACGCCCCAGCGGCGTCTGACGCGATGGACCACGCGGCAGCCTGATCCTTCACGCGGGCCTCGCGGAAGCGGCGCTGGTCGAGGAGTCCATCCCGGTACACCGTGCCCACCGGGTCGGACGCGGGCGCGGCGGGCTCGATGATGGAGCCGGGGTAGTAGTCACGGGGGTCGCCGGTGCCCCCGTAGCGCTTCTCCCACCTGGTGTCGGCCCTGAATGGGCGGACGAGGACCACCCGCTCGGAGCCGAGGGCGCCTCGGAGGTGGTGGAGGACCGCGGTAGGGGCGACCACACTGGCCACCGTTTCCGCATCCGGCTTCCTGAACGTTTCCTGGCCACGGGGATCCCGAGGCAGGTTCACCTTCTCGATCCCGTACAGCCAGGGGTCCTCGTCGGCCGCCAGGACGTACCCGCGCTTAGCCCACCAAGCGCGGGCGGAGGCGTCGTGCTCGGTCGCCAGGGCGCGGACGCGGGCCTCGACGGCCTCGCCGTACCCCCATTCGGGCGAGCACGGGCGCTGCGGGACCCCGCCGCCCACCAACTGCCCGGGTTCGGGGTTCAGGACCACGTCGACGGCGATCAGCCGTGTGCCAACTCGGAGGACGATGCCCGTGGCGACGGATCCGGGGTCGATGCCAACGGTCGGGGGGAGGAGGTCGTCGTGGAGGGTGCTGCGGGTGGGACGAGGCGGCGTGCTGGCCATCTGGGACTCCCGGGGCTCTGGGTGTGCTGGTGTCCCGGTGTCCCTAACGAGCGGTGTGCAGTGATGGCCGCGTGCCACTCAACGTGCCACTCCTGACGCGGTGTAGATGAGTCTCCTGAGGTCTCGATGAGCCTAGATCGTGCTCAGTTCGAACCTGAAGTCCGCGCTCCTGCTGCGTGAAACCTGTCTTGTAAACAGGTGGTTAGGGGTTCGAGTCCCCTCGTCGGCTCCATCACCGCAGGTGAGAGGCCCTTTCGGGTCTCCCGGTCTGAGCGCTGAAGTGTCAGATCCATCGTTTACCCATCGCTTTCGATCGCGGCTTGGGCCTCGCGCGGGTCCGGGGAGGCCTCGTCGAGGGCCCGGACCACCATCGGGTTCGGCGCCTTGCGACCCATGTAGACGTCCTGGGTCATCGACGGCCGCGAGTGGCCGAGCTGGTCGGCGATCATCCGGGCGGTCAGGCCCGCGTCGTCCAGGATCGTGGCGCACGTCTTACGGAAGACGTGCGGCGTCACCCAGTCGAAGCAGATGCGCTTAGCCGCCGACCGCAGCTGCGTGCGGGTGTTGTGGGGATCCCGGAAGCCGCCGTCGAGGTTGTGCATCACCGGCATGTCCAGCCGTGCTCCGCGCAACCACCGCTGCCGCAGCATCTCGACCGCCCACGTCGGCAGGAGCAAGCGACGCTGACCGGACACGCTCTTGGTGCCCTTGCGGATCAGTCCCTCGCCGGTCACCCGGATCATCGTCGACGTCACGTTGATGGACCCCGTCTCGAGGTCGACCTCCTCCCAGAGCACCGCCAACGCCTCGCCGATCCGCAGGCCCGTCGCAAGGAGGAACAGCGAGAAGTCGACCAGGTCGAAGTCGACGGCCCGCTGGTCGAGGCGAAGCTTGGCGAACCACTCGCGCCGCTCGTCCTCGGTCAGAGCCCGGGGATCCCGCCGGCGTTTGCCCTCCACCCGCTCCAGCTCCCGCACCGGGTTGGAGACGATGGCGCCCTGACGGACAGCCATCCCCAGGACCCCCGAGACGATGGTTCGGGACGTCCTCGCCGTCGCAGGTCCGACCTGGTCGACGAGCCGGGAGACGAAACGGTCGAGCAGGGGAGTGGTGATCTCGACCAGGCGCAGCTGCCCCAGCGCGGGCAGGACGTGGGCCGTCAGTTGGCGGCGGTACGTCTCGCGAGTCCCGGGGGAGCGACGTCCCTCACGGACCATGCGCTCGATCTTGATCATCCAGAGGTCAGCGGCCTTGGCGAAGGTGTCCATCCCGGACAGGTCGCCCTCGGACGACAACCGGGTCCGGTCGTTGAGGTGCTTCTTCAGCTCCGTGCGAGCGGCCGTCTGAGACCTCCCGCTCCGCTCAACCAGCCGCACCTTGCCATCGAGGTCGCGGAACCTCGTCCGGGCCCGATAACCGGTGGCCTGACCCTCGGCGTCCTTGAGCGGGACGACCGAGATCTCACCCCAACTGCCCAGGGCAAGCGGTAGCCGTGCCACGGTCAGGCCGCCCGGGTCTCGTCGTCGAGCCACGCGATGACCTCGGACGGTCGGTAACGCAGGTGCCGTCCGACACGACGACCGGGCGGACCGTAGTCCTTGCAGCGCCACTCATAGACCGTCTTGGCCGGGACGTTCAAGAACGCGGCCACGTCCTGTGGTGTCCACAGGGGTTCGAACTGCCCTTCCATGCCCTGCTCCGATCACTGGTTGTCAATGCTTCTTCGTCTGCGCTTTGAACTGCGCGTACTCACGGGCGCGGGCGGCTGCTGCGGTGGCCAGGACGGTTTCGCCCTCGGTGGCCCAGCCGGTCCCGAGGAACTCCCACTGGCCGAGGACGAGGGTGGTCTCCTCGGCGTCGTCGGCCATGAGGTCGGCCTCGAGCTGGGTGAGGTCGAGGGGCCGGCCTTCTGCCTTGGCCTCTTGGATGAGGGCTTGGGCGCGGCGTCGGGCGCGGCGCAGTCCGCCGAGGGTGACGGAGTAGCGGCGGGACTTGGAGGCGAAGTGCCCGCGAAAGCCGAGCATGTGAACCCACTTGCCCAGCAGCGCGTATGGGGCCTCGGCCATCGCGTCGACGTCCCCGCCGGTGGCCTCGGCGGCATGGAGGTGGGCGGCGTCGGCCCGGTCGCGGGCGGTGGCGCGGATGCGGCGCAGGTGGGCGTTGCCGGTCGCGGCGGTGTCGGTCGCGGACTTGGTCGAGTACTTCGCGAGGTAACCCGCGACCTGCTCGGCGGACAAGGCCTGGTCGGGGTCGTCGGTGCGGCGCGAGGTGCGGACGGGCCGTGAGTCGACCTGGGATCCGAAGGCCAGCACCCGGGAGCGGTCGCCGTCGAACATCGGCGGGGCGGTGAACCGGACCGACGCGGCCGCCTCGGCGATGAGCTCCGCGAGCCGGGCCGCGCCAATCAGGTCCGGGGCGGGGGCGAAGCCGCCGTCGGTCTTCGGCCCGTCCAATCGCGCGAGGGCGTGGAAGTGGATTAGGCCGCGCAGCTGGTACTCGGCGACCTTGGCGTACTGCAACGGCGCGTGATCCCCGAGCCGGGTGGCGGGGACGCCGAGGGCGTGGGCGATGAGGCGGCGCAGGGCGATGGTGAAGCGTCGCCAGAGTTCGGGGGCCCACCACTGCCAGACGATGTGGGACTCGTAGTCGTAGCAGTCCGGGCAGAGCGGCTGGCCTAGGGCGGGGTCGCCTTCCTCGTGCGCCTTCATGCAGGTGAGGGGTCGGCCGTGCTCGCAGCGGGGGCTGCCTGAGCGGGCGCGGCAGCGGCGACCGTTCTCCCGCAGCCCGTGCACAAGCCCGAACGAGGGGGCGGTGACCGTGGCGAAGACCAGCGGGTTCTCGCTGACCGTGTCGGGGACGCCCTTGCCTCCGGTCACCCCCGTGCGGATCAGGTGGAACATGTCGGCGGCGTAGATGCGGGAGCAGGCCGGGCACTCCGACGCTCGCCGGTTGCCGCAGCGGATGAGGGTGACGCCGTTGTGCTCGTGCTCGGATGAGTAGGTGCCGACGACTTCGCCGGTGCGCTTGTCGACCGTCAGGGACCGGCCCCGCAGCCGGATCGGGTTCACACAGTTGCCGACCCGGGCCAGCTGCTCGGACCATTCCCGGAAGTCCCGTGACACCAGCCGGGAGGCGATCTCACCGGCGACACGTGCGTTGGGCACGGACAGGTCCAGCCCGGCCTCCTCGCCAAACCCCGGAAACGAGGCGAGCGAGGAAGTCAGGCTGGAGCGGCCCGTTTCGGTCATGCCGCGCCAATCCCGTTGCTGGGCGAACCTTTACGGCTAGCGGAACCGGTCTTGTGCGGGCGGCTCTTACGCTGGCGGGAGGCAGGCGTGGCCCGCACCCGGGGGCCCGAGTCGGCTCGAGTGACGTCGTCCGAGCCCACAGGGATATCAGCCGGTTGGGCCGGCGCGACGGGCAATCCCTCGACGACCGGGGAAGGGTGCAGGGCCGCGACCTGCCGCACCAGCTGGTCGGACCACCAGTCCGCGCGGACCCGGTCCGTCGAGCCGTCCTCCTCGACCACCCACGCGGTGCCGGGCAGGGCGGGACTGATCCGGTGCGCGGGAGCCACAGCGGCCATGCCGTCCCCCAGGACCATCCGGGTCTCCTCCGCCGAGCGCAACCGCAGGGCGATGGTCTGGGTGAAGAGGCCCCGCAGGCCAACGACCTCCTTGCGCGGGTCCTGCACGCACGCCAGGACGACGACGCCGAGGGCGCGGCCTTGGGTCAGGATCTCGGCCAGCAGCCGGGAGGCTTCCTTCTTCGTCTCGGCGTCGGTGTAGGCGGTCAGGACCGCGAGCTCGTCGATGGCCAGGACGTGCAGCGGGTCCGCCTGAGTGGGCTGGTGCAGCCGGATGTTCCCGGCCATCCGGTTCCCGCGCTCCTCCAGCACCGAGAGGAGCCGGGTCAGGAGGGCCACCGCCTCGATGGGATTGGTGGCGACGGCGGAGAATATGCCGCGACCCACGCCGACCTCGACACCGCGCTTGAGGTCCACACCCCAGAGGCGGACCACCCCGGCGCGCACAGCCGGGGCGAGGCCGGCGCAGACGCCCCAGAAGATCGAGCCCTTGCCCGAGCCGGAGCAGCCCACGACGAGGGTGTGCCGACCAGTCACCGTGAGGTGCCATGGAGCGCCGTCCTGACGCCGACCCAGCGTGACGGCATTGAGGTACACCGCCTCCGGGATCTCTGCCGGGCGGGCCTGCGTGAGCGAGTCCTGCATGACCAGGACGACCTCGACCACCGAAGGCGTCATCTGCACGCACCGGTAGGCGTGAGCGCCCGCAGCGGCAGCCAACGGCGCGGCCGCCGCCTCGAGGTCCTGCACGGTCTGCCCGGTGCGGGTGCGGATCATCAGCCGCAGCAACGACCCCGCCGTCGTCACGTCCATCAGCCGCGGGTGCGACCACACCGTGACCGTCTGCGACTGGGACGCCACGAACCGGCTCCCCTCCTTGGGTGCGAGCCCGAATGTGCGGGACTTGGTGGTCCGCGAGACCGACAGGCCGCACTCCCGGGACAGGTGCGCCCAGTTCTTCCGCACCCAGCGACGCCACCGCGCCCGACGAGCCGGACCGGCGCACACCCGCTCATATGAGACTGGCCAGCACGTCGCCCAGACCGCCGAGACAAGAGCCGGACCGAACGCCAGGACCAGCGCCTCCCGGGAGCCGATCTGATTGCCAAGCAGCCGCAAGATGACCGCGAACCCGACGAGGGCGAGCACCCAGCGAACGTGTCCGCGTACCCAGACCAGAGCAGCCCGCAGGACGGCCCGGAGGAACCGAACCGTGCGGGTCAGCAACGCAGCGGCGGCCCGAGCATCCACGAAGGACACCCGAGCCGCCGCAAGGTTGGAACCCATCAGGCCGCCGCCTTGGCGCTGCCACCGGCGTTGCCGCTGCTGCTGGGCTGGGTCGTGCCCTTGCCCTTCGGCGCGGCCATCGCGGTGGCTCGGATCGAGTAGGCCACCTTCGGCCGAGACCGGGACTCATCGATCCACGTGGTCAGGGTCAGCCCCTCGAAGACCACCGGCCGGAACGGCAGCCCGTCCATCTTCGGCGGCGGCACCGGCTGCACCTCCGCGCCGATCTTGATGACCAGCTCCGTCTCACCCTTGCGGGCCTCCGGGTCGGCGTCGACCACCCGGATCTGCCAGACCCGCATCCCGGTGACCTTGTCCCGCAGCTGGATGTCTCCGGGCTCCTTGCCCGCGTTCTTCGCCGCCACCAACGCGTCGTAGTCCTCCAGCGCCTCGACCTCACCGACCATGTACGCCCCGGCGGGGAAGATGCCCTCGAACGCCACCGGTATCCGCTGCTGAATCGCCATGCCACACCTCCGTGTATATGCCCCCTAAACGGCTGGGCGATCGCCCGCGCATTCGGCGTTTATAGGGACTAAACGGACAATAGCATCTTGGTCGATGTCGTCAAGGCCCCCTAAACTGCCGGGCGTGTCCGACGCCCAGTTCGAAGCCATCCGCCGGGAGAGTGACCCCGCGGAGCGAGCTCGCATGGCTGGGCGACTCATCGGCGTATACCAGCAGCGGAGCGTCGAGCTCGCGCGACTGCGACGCGAAGCCATCGACGAGGCCGTTCGCGATGGGACGGTCAGTTACTCAACGCTCGCCGAAGAGCTCGGCCTGTCGAAGGGGCGCATCGCGCAGATCCGCAAGTCCGCCCCGACCGCCGAGCGGGCGCTATTCGGAGTTGGCCCGGTCGAGATCTGGATCCCCGAACGCAAGCTCGACGGCCGGCGCCTCCCGGTCGTTGCCACCGAGGACCAGGACGCAGGGGAGCGTGTGCGGCAACTGCTGGAACGGCTGCAGTTCACAACGAGGCTGCGCCACATCCCGGCCGACGACCCGGAATGGGCGCCGCAAGCCGACGCGGTCGTGATCTGCGGGCCCAAGACCTCGCCCACCGTGAAGCAGTGGCTCGACGCCGACCCGATCGCGACGTTCGTCGAGCGAGATGGCCTGTGGCGCATCAAGATTCGCCCGGAGCAGCGGGACCTGGCCTCGCCGATGGCCAACGATGAGGGCCGGGACCTCGCCTACTTCTCCAAGGTCACCGACGACCATGGCCACGTCCGCATACACATTGCCGGCATCCACGCCATCGGTTCGCTCGCCGCAGTCGACTGGCTCGACCAGAGTGCAGCCGACCTCTGGCACACCATGCGCGACCGCGACTTCACCGCCGTGATCTCAGGCCAGCACGAAGGCCTGACGATCACTCGGACCGAGGCGGTCCTTCCCCCACGGCCACATGACCAGTAGGTGGCAACTGTCGGTCGCGGAACAACCGGCCGGAGACGGCCCGGGCGAAGACCGCTGGCTCTTCTACGAGGCACCCGACGGCACCACCTGGGCAGCCGTCATCGACGGAGCCTCGGGGTCACGCGAGGCTCCGACCGGCGGCGACTACGCCGACGCCCTATGCGAGGCCCTTGTCGCCGCGGCGGATTCAGCACCGAGCGCAACCCCACAAGAAGCCCTTCGCGATGCCATTACCCGTACCGCCCAACGTCTCAGCCTGCCCAGACCGAGCCAACCGTCGGCTGCGGTCGGGCTCGTGCGGATGGGCGCCGACAACATCAAGGCATGCGTGCTGGGTGACGTCACCGTTGTCACGCTGCGCGGTCGTTCGGAAACCGCGCTGCGCGATGACCGGCTGGGCCGAGTAGGGGGTGAGCTACGCCTGCGCTACAAGGAGCTGTTGCGAGCGGGCCACGGGTATGGCCCGCGCCATCAGGAGATCTTGAACGACCTGCGGGCTGCCGAGTTGATGGCCCGCAACCAGCCTGGCGGCTACTGGATCGCAGCCGATCACGCGACGGCGGCTGACCGGGCGCTAACTGACCGGGTCGCTCCTCCTCCGGACACGATCGTTCTGGCGAGTGATGGGGCAGTCGCAGCGATGAACAGATACCAATTGCTCCGCGACTGGCGAGCATTCGCTTCGGCAGTCCGACTAGACCCCTCGGGTTTCGTCAGGCAGATCCGAACGGCAGAGGAATCGGACCTGAACGGCCTGCGCTGGCCCCGCAGCAAGCCCCATGACGACGTTGCAGCATTGGTCATTTCACGTCGTGACGCGACTTGAGCGCAACGCAAAGGTGTGACGGTCGAAGCCGCACTGCGACCACATGGCGGCGCACCGCGATTCGGTGGAGGCTGCTACTCGTGTGCCTCCGGCAAGTCGAGAGGGGTCGCGAGTACACCCAGGGTGCCTCTCGCCGCCGATCATGCAGGGCCTCGGGGCCTTCGCACGGACCAGTCAGGTAGCGTTCCGGCTGTGTCCGTGGCGTTCTTCGACGGTGACCTACCCCCTGAGCTGTCCCTGAAGTTGAGGGCGCAGCCATCGGTGGCCGTGGACACGGAGACGAGCGGCTTGGATTGGTCGGCCGACCAACTTCTCCTCTGTCAGTTGTTCTCACCGGCAACTGGGCCAGTGCTGTTGCGGAACGTATCGGGGGTTCCGGGGGAGCTCGCTGCCTTGATCGCCGACCCGAAGGTCGTCAAGGTCCTACATCATGCGCCTTTCGACCTTCGATTCCTCGAGGCAAGGTGGGGTATACGCGCGGGCTCTGTCGCCTGCACGAAGGCTGCCTCGAAGCTGCTCAACCCGTCGGGTGCCCACGAGGAGCACAGCCTTAAATCGGTGTTGGATCGCTACCTCGGAGTGAAGTTGGAAAAGGGTGCCGTGCGCACCAGCGACTGGAGCACGCCTGTTCTTTCGGATGAGCAGGTCGAGTACGCCACAGGGGACGTGAGCCACCTCTTGGAGCTGCATCGGGCAATGTCTGCCGCGCTCGAGGCGAAGAGCCTGACAGAAATATATGCCCAGGTATGCGCCTACATGCCCATTGATGCGCATCTCGAGGTGACTGGCGTCCCGAATCCCTTGGTCTATTGACTGCTCAGTGGGATCCAGCGCCCGTCACGGTCGAACGCGAAATCGGCTGGGGCCGGAACGTCGAGATCCAGCACTAGGCGCAGGTGTGGTGATGTGCCGGGCGGGCCAATGCGCGCCACTGTCGGGCGCACCGAAACGTGCTGCATTAGCTCGCGCACGGCCGGTGACATGGCACGGGGGACCCATCCGATGGGAATGCCCTCCGAGGTCACCAGAGTTGCCGACGGATCTTTCGGGTTGTCGTCTTCCGCCTCGACTAAGACGGAGTCTCCCACCGCTAGGCGCTGAAGGGCTGACTCATGCTGTTCTGGTGTCACGGCCATTGTCCGGCCGGAAAACCTTCGCTCGCCTTCGCACATATGGGACACGCCATTTACGAGGAACCGTGCCCGGGCGCGACCGTTCTCCACTAGGGGTACTTGCATGAATTGCAGCGTGTCGCCGGCGCGGATGCCCCCGGATTGCACGATCTGCTCCCATGGGGTGGCCCGGGCACGATCGAGCCCCAGGGTGTCAACGTATTCGGCGAAGTCGGGGCGGTCCGCTTGCATTACGCGCTGGGCGAATACAGGGGGGATTCGCTCGCTGACATAACGGACCCTCAGGTCGTTAAGACCCGGGAGGGGGCGCAGGTCCGCCACACCTTCGGCTGCTCGCGTGTAGGCGAAGGAGTAGGTGTGTCCGTCGTAGGTGAACCGACCGATTGGCACGAGCTCACGGGTGTGGGGGTGCTGCCACAGCACAAGCAGGTCCCTCACCTCGGGACCTTCGGCCACCGTCGTGGGGTGGTCAAGCACGACTGCTGACCGCATCTCGGAGCCTCCCTAGGTTCAAAACAAGTAGATCATGGGCAAACCTAGAGGCGGGCTCTGACATCCCCGGGATAGCTCGCTCCCTCAGGGCTCCGAGCACTGGGGTGAGGTCAAGCGTCTGTAGGCGTCCGTGCCACCAGTTGGCCCCCTCGCGGGAGCACAGGAGCAGGGCTTGAGCGGCGAGCTGGACGAGACTTGGGGGCTTCTCGGTGTGCTCGAACCGCCACGCGGTCCCCTTCTCAGCCCAGCCCCGTAGGCGGCTCGGCCGTGCTAGTAGATCCTTACGCTTGATGTCAGAGAGGTTGTAGCCGAGGCTGCTGGCATGGTCGTAGGTGGGAGACAGTCTCTCGGGCGACGTGGTCAACTGTGGGGTGAGCACGGCCCAATTGTGTTCGTGGCGGTCCCGGTTGGCGATTAGTGCATCCAGGAGCAAGTAGCCCGCGAAAACCTCGAATGCGCCACACGTCTCTGGCCCGTTGAACCCCGGCGGGGCATCGACGTTGTGCAGCGCGTCACGAATGTTGATGAGGTTGTGCCCGGGCCGTTTTGTGTCGGGCCTTTCCGGGTCGATCCCAGGGCTTCCTTCTTCGTGAGCGAAGTAGCCTGGGGCCTGAGCGCGCTCGAGCAGGACTCTTCCTTCGTTGAGATCGTGCCCGGACGGCCTAACGGACCTCGAGATCGACCCGCGTCGGCCGTTGCGTACGCACAACCGCGTGCTCGCACATGGCACGCCGAGCAGAATCGCGACTTGGGTGGAGACCACCTCCGACCAGTCCTCGCCCTGTTCGACGCCATTGGCAGGGATCAGCGTGTCCTTGTGTAGCCATCTTTGCCCCGTCTCCGGCTCCTGTAGCCAGTGACTTGCGTGGGAGCCAGCCTGCTCAATTTCGCGGATCGGCCATTGGGTGACGTCCCTCCGCTCCCACGCCTGGTCCGTCACGTGGCTCATCCTGCCGTACTGGTTCGCTCTGCCGCTCGCGGCTGGCCGAGGCGTCCGAGCCGGTCGACGACGCTCGCTGGCTGTTCGCCGCTACGTCATCCGGCCTACGCCCCTGCTCTCGGTCCGATCCATTCTCGGGGGCGACGCCGCTCGGATCGAGGCTTGCAGATGCACCCGGATGTCGAACCCCTGTCCACTGAGTCCACTGGGCGAGGGTCTTTGTCTGACAATCCTCCGGGGATAATGGAGGGGGTTGCCGCGGATGAACCGCCACTTCGCCGGTGCTGTGCCCTTATTCACAGGTGTTCTGCGTGGCTATCGAGGGTGGAATGTCGACGGTTTGGGCCGGCTCAGACCTTTAGTCGACCAAAGCAAGATCTGGCAGCCAGGGCTGAATATCGCCAGCTGTGGGGTGACACACAGATTTGAGTCCACCCAGGTCAATTTCCCGAAGGATCGCATTTTTGAGCCCGGCGCGTCGCTTGGCGGGGGTTTGGTGCTCGGGCCGCTCGATCGGGTCGGAGTGTTCTCTGTCGAAAACGGCGACTTCAGGACCTTCTTCGTTGACCGGTGGGTTCCTGAAGAGGCGCACGCGGTCCCAAAAGCGGACTGCACCTGTGGCTTCTGGGCGTACTTCCGGGGAGATAGCGAGTACGTACACGCTGGCCACGTTGTTGGGATCATCGAGACGCAAGGCCGAATCATTTGCGGAAGTTCAGGCTTCCGTGCACAGAAGGCCCGAATTGTAGCGCTGGTCGATCCAACCATGCACTGGTCATGGTTGCCACGTCGATGGCATCGATCGCCGGTTCTGCGTGAGTATTCGGATGTCTTCGCCAAGCTGCGAACGAACTACCCGTCCGTGCGGTTCTATCCCTCGCTCTCATCGGCTAAGCGAGACTTCAGGGTTCAGGCGCCTCCCAGTTCAATGGTGTGACAGGGCGTTGCCCAAGACCGCGCGACGACGGACGACGGGGAATCTTGCCATCCGTCAGTACAACCCGAACCGGCGTGTCATGCATCAATCGGTGTCGCACACCCGGACAAACATCGGTCGGTTACGACTTTCCGTACTGGCTCAAGCGCGCGGCTCCGCCGCGCGAACCCGGCCCGGCCACGCCCTCCGCGCTGCGCCGGTGGGACCCCGCGCTGCGGGCGGCGCTTCGCGCCGTCCTCGCGCACCCCACCGCTACGCGCTCACGGGCTCACCGGGCCCGGACACAACAACGGAGCGTCCCGGTCAACGCCAGGACGCCCCTCCCTCGCCGCCACACCCCCGTCAGCTCGGACCAGGCCCGGCCCCCGAGACGCTTACCGATCCGCCCTTCGCGGCTCGGACGAACAGCACCACCGCGACCGCCGCCGCAGCCGCCGCCACACCCGCAAACAGCCATGGATTCAGGTAGTCCGCGCACCCAAGCCCGTATTGCGGGTCCACGGTGCACACCCGGCCCGGCCCCCGCCGGTTGAACCAGACCACGATCAGCGACGACGCCGCCAGGGCAAAGAGCAGCGTCGCAACACCCCTGGCCCAGCCTGGACGAATCGCCATGAGCACCACGCCCGCGACGAAGAACGGCCAGATGAACAGACCTACGGACAGCAGCCCCGCGATGCTCACCAGACCAAGTAGGGCCACGAGCATCCACAGCGCGACCGACTTCCAAACAGGCCTTTGCGCACCAGCCATGCCAGCCCCTTCAGCCATGCCAACCCCCTGAACATCCCCTCCCGAGCTAACAATGCGAATGTAGCCGGGCACCAGCCCCCATGACCCGCAGTCAGAGCCGTCCTGAGCCTCGCTTCGGGCCCTACCTGGCAGCCGGTGGCCTTCAACAGCGCTGGGGAGGAGGGCCGGGAGATCTGCGTGGACACGGCAGCCGGTCGCACCGAACCGATGGGGCTGGCTGTTCAACCCCGGAGCCCTGGCCTCCGTACCCGCATCGCAGCGGGTTAACACCCAGCCTCCGAAGGCACGGTCAATGCGCAGACCCGCGTGGCTGGCGAAACGCGCCCCTACCGCGGGGTTAGCCCCCTCCAGAAGAGCCAGCCAACGATTGCACCAATCCCCGCTAGGCCCAGCGGGAGCGGAATCAGCCCGCTGACCGCCAAGACGACCAGGACGACGACGACAAAGCCGGCGCCCACGTACTGCTGAGCACGCAGGAGGCCCCGCCTTTGCCGCCATGACTGCGTCGACCAGCCCGGGCCAAACGCCGCCCACGACCCTGGCGCGACATAGTCCTCCGGCAGGATGCGCCACCCCTTGGCCGTGGCCGCGTCCGGATCGAAGATCGCGGGATCGTCGACGCTCAAGAACCCGCACCCGCGAGCCACCAGCAGCGGGTGGGCGAAGCGGTCGAGGAAGGGCAGGTGGAAGAGCACCCGCAGCCACAGCGGAGCCTCGCTGCTGTCGAACACAACCCCCGCCCCCTCGGGGAGCGAGTTCCATCCCTCGAGCTCCATGAGACGACGGTAGGGCCAGGCAGGCGCGTTCGCCCAGAAGAGACGAAAGAACAGACGTCGCACCCGACCAAATGCCAGCCAGCCACCACCGGGCAAGACCCGCTGAGCGCGAAATCGGGCCTCGGGAGTTACCCCACGCAGGGCCAACGTGCTTTCCGCGGGTTGCGGGTTCGGTCCGAAACCGTGACTTCGCGCACCGAGGGCATGCCATGCTCCCGACATGTCCACGGCGGCCGCGCACGCAAACGCGTTCTACGAGGAGATCCGAACCGACGGGCTCGTCTTCACCGTCAAGGACGAGGGCGGCTTCCCCGCGCCGCGCAACGGAGACGGCGTACGAGCCATGCCGTTCTGGTCCAAGCGCAGCCGAGCCCAGGCGATCGTCGACACCGTTCCCGCCTACTCCGACTTCCAAGTGGTCGAACTGCAGCTCGACGACTGGACCGCCAACTGGCTGCCGGGGCTCGAGCGCGACGGGCTGCGCCTTGGCCTCAACTGGAGTGGGCCGCGCGCCACTGGCTACGACGTGTCCGTCTCCGACTTCACTCGGAATCTTGTGGCTCGGCTGGAGGAGGACTAGGGCCCTGCTCGAGCCATCGTTTATGCCATCGCTTTGAACGGGAAACGATGGGAAATGCCCGATGCGGGCGAGCAGCCAGATCGGCCAGATCGACCACAGCACAACGCTTTTCGCCAGATTCGCGAAGCGTTGGGAAGCGCCCCGCCAGACACAGGTGGTTAGGGGTTCGAGTCCCCTCGTCGGCTCCCATATCCGCAGGTCAGCGCCCTGCGCGACAACCGCCCCGGCCCTCAAATGCGCCGGGGCGGTCACGTTGCGGTTACTTGCCTCCACGATCGGTGCTATTCCCGACCACGAACACCGCCGGCGGATCGTCCGCGTCATCGAGCTCGGCCTGGGCGAACAGGCCATCCAGGGCGAAGGCCGCCGACTCGTCAACAGCACGTCGACCATGTAGACGTCCTGCGTCATCGAGATCCGCGAGTGCCCCAGCTGGTCCGCGATATTCCGGGCGCTCAAGCCGGTTTGGTCGAGCATTGTCGCGACGGTCTTGCGGTAGGTGTGGGGGACCACCCATTCGAACTCGGTGCGCTTCCGGACCGGGCGGAAGGCAGTCCTGACGTTGTTGCGTTCGCGGTAGCCGCCGACCCGGTTGGGGAAGATCGGGCCGATGGTGTCCAGGTGTGGCCGCCGGTCCCGCAGGAGGCTCACGAGCCACGCCGGGATCCGGAGTATGCGTGTGCCCGCTTTGTCTTGGGAGCCTTGGTGTTGAGGCGTTGGCCGGGGATGCGGATGAGGGTGCGTCTCACGTGAACGAGCCCACGGTCAAGGTCGACGTCCTCCAGTGCACGGCCAGCGCTTCCCCGATCCGGCAGCCGGTCCCGAGCAGGAAGCGGACTAGGTCGGGCACGTCCTTGCGCTGGGCGTGGGCGTCGTTGTCGAAAGGCGCTCGACACGGCCAAACGACTGCTCGAGCTGGGCTGATCAGCCGACCCCATCCGGGGGCGCGGACTCGACGTCGTCAAGGGGCGGCCCGTCCTCGCGCCGCTGGAGCTCGCTGCGAACGTCGAAGTACCGCGACAGGCCCTCGTCCATGTCACCCATCGTGGGGCGCTCAAGCGTGTCGGAGGCCTGGGCGAGACGGGCCTCGTACAACCGCTGAAGCGCCTTTGCCTCGGCGACCAGCTCCTCGATGGTCATCAGCTCGACCGGCCGCATGGCCCAACCATAGGCGGCACACGCCACGACAGGGCCCCCGTCTACGGCCGCATGCACCGAGTCGGGCCCACCGGGTGGCTCGTGACCAGGCGGCAACACCGTGCGCACGTGACGCACGGAAGGGGCCTAGACGAGCCTTGCGGTCATGGCGGTTCGTGCGCGGGGAGCCCGGTCATACAGGAAGGGGTGAACCATCGCCGCTTGAGTCATGCACCTGAGCCCGGCCACCCACAGCACGGAACGCCAGACCCGCGGTCACCACGACGATCGCCTCAGAGCCGACGGAGAGCACTCCCATTGGCTCGAACCAGTTCCCCACGTCGTCGGCCAACATCGGAAAGGCCACCAGCCGCGTGGCGATGTAGCCCACGATGGCCAAGGTGCACGTCAGCGCCGCCAAGGCGTAGACCGCCATGGTGTCCCGGACCATCGCGGCCACCGCAAGGGCAACGCACGCGGCCGTCAGCACAACGAACAGCACTCCCATGTAAGGAGCTTCGGTCAGGTGTGGGCCGATGACGGGCACATGTGCCGCAGCCGCCACGAGTGCCGCTGGCGCCAGGACCCAGCGCAGCGTAAAGGCCTGACGATCGAGGACGAAGGACCTCATGACAGCCTCCCCAGGGCGCGCTCATGGCGCGCCCGTAGCGTGCCTCGGATGTGCACTGCGTGGGGGTCTCTACAGGTCCGACCCCAAGCCCGATGGTGGCCACCCCCGGTGACGGGCAGATCGCCCATTCGGGTGATCAGGACTGCTCCAACCGCTTGACTGCGCCCGTCCTCGGCCAGGCCCTGAGCCTTCGCCACGGCAGCAGCGTCAGCTCACTTGGCGTGTCACGGAAAGGGTCAACGACCAACGGCGGGACCTGTGCCGGCCGGCGGGCTTCCTCCGCCGAAGTCACGGCCCGGCTACGCCATCGGTCTTGGTGAACCGTCGGGCACATGGGCGCGTTGGGTACGTCAGTCCGTATCCACGGCCATGGGCGTTCGGACCAGGACGCCTACGTCGCACAGGCGGAGCCTCCCCGATCCAACCCCGTCACCGTTCTCGTCAGACACCCAACAATCGGGGAGCTGACGGAATGAGAAAACTTGTGTGCGCCGCGGCCGTTGTCGCCGCGGCATTGTCTGCGACCACAGCACTGCCGGCCGGGGCCGCCGTGACCCCGGGGTCATGGTCAGCGCCCTTCACACCAGCCGGCGCGAGCAGCCGGGTGATCGGCGTGCACTCGGTCCTGATGTACACCGGGAAGGTCCTGCTGTTCGGGAACCTTCGACCCACGGCCGGCTACGTGTACGACCCGGTCACCGGCGGGACCACGGAGGTCGACCCGCCTGCTGACGTCGAGTGTGGCGCGATGGAGCCGCTGACGGACGGCCGCATCCTCGTCGTGGGTGGCCATGCCAAGGGCGCCAAGGGAATCAACAACATCCTCCTGTTCGACCCGGCCACGCTCACCTGGACCCCGCAGCCCTCGAGCCCGCAGGGCCGGTACTACCCGACGGCCACGCGGCTGCCGGACGGCCGGGTGCTCATCTCTGGCGGGTTCACCAACAACGGCACCATGAACCCGGACATGGAGGTGTACACGCCTCCGCCGGCCGGGGGCAGCGTCGGGACCCTGGTGAAGGTCGGCGGCCCGCACCCCTCGGGCCTGTACCCCCACCAGTGGGTTCTGCCCAACGGGAAGGTGCTCGAGGTCACCTCGCGCTCGACCTCGATCCTGGACACGAGCACCTGGACCTGGACGAACTACTCGCGCCCGAACACCAACCACGGCAGCGGTGAGGCCGCGGTGCTCGTCCCCGGTTCCGCCTCGGGTTCCACGAAGGTCATGCTCCTGGGGGGCAAGCTCTCCACCGGCGCGACAGCGGCGGCCGAGACGTTCGACGCGGCCAACCCGACAGCCGGGTGGACCAACGTTGCCTCGATGCCACAGGCCCGCACCCACATGAGCCCGGTTCTGCTGCCTGACGGCACCCTGATGGCTGACGCAGGCAACTCCTCAGGCAACTACAACGGGCCGATCTACACCTCGCTGTCCTACAGCTTCGGCGCCAACACCTGGACGACCCTGGCGGCGCAGGCCAAGCGGCGCGCCTACCACTCCGCGGCGGTCCTGCTTCCCGACGGCCGGGTGCTCTCCTCTGGTGACACCGGGACTGGAGGCGGCCTCAACACCATGGAGCTCTACTCGCCCGGCTACCTCAGCGCGGGAGCCCGACCCACCATCACCGCGGCGCCCACCCAGGCCGCCCACGGCGCGACGTTCACGATCAGCACGCCGACCACCGGCAGCCACGCGGTGCTCATGGAACCCGGCGCGGCCACCCACACGGCGGACTTCAGTGAGCGGATCATCGCCTTGAGCACCACGCCCACCACGGGCGGGCTGTCTGCCGTGGCGCCGTCGAGCACGGTCGCACTGACCGGCTGGTACATGCTCTTCGTGGTCGACAGCGCAGGCGTCCCGTCCACGGCCAAGTGGATCCACATCGGCTGAGACGCCAGCGGTGAGGGGCCGGCCAGTCATGGCCGGCCCCTCGTCATCCCGCCAGGCCCGGGCGCCCACGGGAGATCAGCGATGGGGCATGGGCGCCGACCTGACTCAGATAGGCGGCGTGTTGGCTAGGCGCCCGGGACCTCTCCCTCGGCCTTCACCGTCCAGTCCCGCGTCAGAGTCTCGCGTGCACAACCTCTCTGGGCCGCTGGACGTGACTTCTAATCAGCAACGTCGTGCTGTTGGGTGGCCTCATTGTCGGCCTAGGATCAAGTTGGTCCCGTGGATCGCTTCCTCGCGGTCCGTCTCGGTGAATCCGACCTTTGCAAGCACGTGGCGAGAGGCCGTGTTCCAGTCCCAGACGGTGGCCCACAAACGCTCGTATCCGGACGATTTCGCCCATTCCAGCACCGCCCACGAGGCCTCGGTCGCGTACCCCTGTCCCCAGAACCGACGAAGGAGTTCGAACGCCAGTGCCGGTTCATGCGCCCTATGTCCGCTGTCGACCAGGCCGCAGGAGCCGATGACGTCGCCAGCGGTCTTCCGCTCCACGGCCAATAATCCGAACGACGATGGCTGGTTGGCGCGGACCGTCTCCTCGAGGTCTGCGACGGTGGGGTGTCCCTCCGCGTCGATTCGGCGGTGCGGCGGCACTCGTGGATCGCGTTCTGCCCACATCTCACGCTGGATGACGGCCTCGGATACGCGCCAGGGCCTGAGCAGCAGGCGATCCGTCTCGAGCGTGACCTCACGGCCCCGAGCCGCTTCCCCTGCCATGACTGCACCCTCTCACGGGTGAACGCACTGCCATGCCGCAGAGCTGTAACGGCTCCCGGCAGGTCAACGAGGCACATCACCTGGCACAGCACACCAGTTGCGTGACGATGTCCCGACTCAGCGCATCCTTGACGGACGTGTGTCGGCTGATGCTTGACACCTCGGCCTAGATCGCAGGCTCCCTGGTTGCAGGATCTGCCGTTGAGCGGATCTTGCTGGAGGGCGAGGAGGCGTCCTCAGGGCGCGTCGAGTTCGTTCAGCAGGCGTTGATAGGTCGCGTCCTCCCCGAGCCCAGTCGTGTCGAGCCTGATTGTGTGCGGCCGCTTCGCCAAGTACTCGTTGCAGAGGCTCAGCGTGTGGGCGTTGATAGCAAGAAGGTCCCCTCCACACCTGCCTGCTGCTACGTCATCATCACCACGTGACGACGTCCGACCGCCCCTCGGCCTACACGGTCGACCCAACCGCTTCGCGTCCCGCCACCGACGCCGCGCACCGTGCCGCCCTCATCGCCATGCGCGAACGGCTGGGAATGATCAGCGTCGAGATCGAGAACCATCCCGACCTGCCGCCCGAGGTATCCAGCACCATCGTCGGGCTCCTCCCCACGCCACGACGACGGTTTCTTCGGCGACGGCAAGTTTCGACTCACCTGTCCACCGACTTGTGGCCGCAAGACGACACCGAGTTCGAGGCCGCCGTCTCTCTGGCCCCCTACTCCGAATTCATGCTCGGCATCGCTCATGAGTCCGGCGTCCCCTTCGATGCGAACAACTCCGGTGCCACGAACCGCTTTCTGCTCACGACGGAAGAAGTGAGCATCGCTCGTAGCCACCTCATGGCACAAGGCATTGACCCCAGCGTCCTCGTGCAGTCCCCCGACAATGGCCCAAGCTCCTGACAAGACCAGGTGAAGCGTCACGCAAGTACCTGGCCCGGGCTGCGGAGTCGGAATACGGAGGATTCGATGACTCACAAAGACTTGCAGGATCTCGTCGCATCGGCCCTCGCTGAACTACGGCAGGAATCGGCCGACTCTCCTGTGCCGAATATCGTTTCTCTGCAGTCGCTCGGCAGCCGGGAAGTCTTTGACGAGGCGAGCAGGCTGTGCGACGCCGACGATTCGCTGCAGAGAGAGCTCGGCGTCCGCATTCTCCGGGAGCTCGGACCGCAGGATTCGGAGGGGAGGCGGACGTACAGCGACGAAGCCATCCCGCTTCTCCTCGAGATGCTCAAGAACGAGATCGACCCTGGAATGACACGTCGGATACTTCAGGCGTTGGCTTTCAACAGCGCTCGGGAAGCGATTTCCGAGTTCACGACCAGGGCGAATCACCCAGATCCCGGTGTTCGAGAGACGATCGCTTTTCAGCTGCCCAGCCTGTCCACGCCGGCGACATTGGGTCTTGTCGCAGACACTGTGAAGGCGATGACTCAGGACTTGGATCCGGACGTCCGCTACTACGCCCTCTATGCGCTATTCGAGCCGGAAGAAGGGCTCGGTCTCGATGACCAGGAGCGGCACCAGCTTGCAAAGCAGTTCCTCAGAGACCCCGACCGGCAGATCCAAACGTATGCGCGGAAAATCCTGGCCACATGAGGGGACCAAGCAACAGCGCGGCTTCTACGAGATGCAGCGGCGGCTGGATGCGGCGCAACACACTGACATGTGATGCCCGACCGGTCTCGCGAGTCACCTCACGGACCTCAACACATCGCGCCTCCTTAAGCAGGGCGTCGGCGCGGCGATGCATGCCGCGCAGGCTCTTCCCAGCCGGCTCGGCCCGGGACCAGACTGGATGGATGCAGCCTTGAGAGGTGCACCATGCGCAGACTCGGCTTCGTGCTCGTCCTCCTGCTGGGGCTCGCGGCTCTGGCTTCCTCCACCTTCAGCGCGGCGGCGCCACCGAGAACGGCCGGGCTGGTGCCGGCAACGGGCGCTGGCACCGACGGCGGCTCGCCGTTCGATCCGCTCCCCGCCGGGATCGCCCTCAAGGACGCCTACACCCCGCTGACCGTCACGGTGGAGAACCCCTCGACCTTGCCCTTCCCGGGGACCGACGGCCGCTACCACGTGGCCTACAACCTGCTGCTGCAGAACGCGTCCGTCGTCCCGGCGACCCTCCGAAAGCTCGAGGTGGTCGACGCCTTCCACCCCAACAGGGTCATCGTCTCGTTCGCCGGCACACAGCTCGTCGACCCCGCATGCCCCTTCGGCGACTGCAACCGGCTGCGCGCCCTTCCGGCCGTGCCGGTCAAGAGCGCGGTGATCCCGCCGGAGCAGGCACGACTGGTCTTCGTCGACTTCTCCTTCGGATCCCTGGACGAGGCCCCGGCATACGTCCTGCACCACCTGTTCATCGAGGGCGCGACGAGCCCGGTCGTGACGAAGCCGAAGGCCTCCGACTACACCGTGACGCCCTACCGGATCTCCGTCAGGGGCCCGATCACCATCGGGCCACCGCTGAAGGGGCGCAACTGGGTCGCGCTCAACGGGTGCTGCGAGCCGGGCTTCGCCCACCGCAGCTCTCCGGTCGCGGTCAACGGAAACCTCGTCGCGGGCCAGCTGTTCGCGATCGACTGGAAGCGCACGAACGACCAGGGCGCCTTCTACACCGGTGACAAGACCAAGAACGAGAGCTACGTGGACTACGGCTCGCCGATCCTCGCCGTCGCCGACGGCACGGTGACGGAGACGCTGGACACGATGGATGCCAACACCCCAGGGGTGCTGCCCGCGAAGGACCCGGTCCTGGCCCGCAAGCTCACGCTGCAGACCGTGGACGGCAACCACATCGTGCTGCGACTGGGCAGGGGTGTGTACGCCTTCTACGCCCACCTGCTCAAGGGCAGCCTGAAGGTCAAGGTCGGCGACAGGGTCCACCGGGGCCAGGTCATCGCCAGCCTCGGCAACACCGGCAACGCCAACGCCTCCCACCTGCACTTCCAGCTCATGAACGGGCCGTCGGTGCTGGGCAGCTCCGGGATCCCGTACGTGATCGACCACTTCCAGTACCAGGGACAGGTCTCCCCACAGCAGATCGCCGACGCCGACAACTACCTCACCGGCAGCTTCTTCGGCCCCGGCCACCTGGCCGAGCCCGAAGCCCGGCAGGACCAGCTGCCCCTGGCCTGGGCGATCGTCAACTTCCCTGACTGAACCGGTGTGTCCGGGCCTCAGCTCTCGACCCAGAGCTGGTCTGCGAGCACGGAGGTCAGCGAGGGGTGGTGCCCGGTGTAGGTCCGGGCGCTCCACAGGAACCAGTCCGACTCCTCGACCACGGACAGATAGACCCGGCCGTCCTCGCCGTACGTTGGTTGGTCCGCGATCCGCAGGTCGAACCGGTAGTGGCCATCGTCGTCGGCTGCGATGGCGCGCCGGCCGATGAAGGAGTTCACCTCCCGTGCGGGGACGGGCCGGCTGATCCGGGGCGCGTTGGGGTCGCGGACCACTCCGGTCAGCCACCGGTCCGCCGGGTCCGTCACCACATCGCCCGACAGGGGTTGCCCGAGCGCTTCCTGGCTCACGTACTCCTCGACCCACAGCCGAGATACGCCGGCCGCGAAGCGGGGCAGGTCCGCGATGCCGGCGAGGGTCCGGTAGTAGTCGGCCTCCTCCTGCACCCAGACACCCGGCTCAGCCAGGCCGTCAACCGCAGTCGGCTCGCTGACGATGCGCAGCCCGTCCCGCCAGCCGTAGTCCAGCCACTCACCGTGCTCGCCGAAGCTGGTCATCTGGAAGCGCGCGCGGTGCCCCACCAACGGCTCGCTGATGTTTCCCGCCCGCAGGGCCACCACGGCCGGCGGCAGCGACGAGGGCGGCTGGGCCAGTGAGGCCGACCGGGGCAGTCGACCCTCCAGGAGGGCCTGGAGCTCCCGGTCGAACTCAAGCTCATCCATGGGGTCCCCCTGCCTGCGCGGATCCCGGGCGCGAGGCCGGCGGGCGCGCAGCGAACGCGAACTGGCCGGCGAAGTAGGGGACGTGCATGACGTCGTGGACGACCTCGACCGTCTTGCCGGTCTGCGGCGCGTGCACCATGTTGCCCTGCCCGTCGTAGATCCCCATGTGGTGGTAGCTGCCCGCCGGGTCTGACGGGGCGTGGAAGAAGAGCAGGTCGCCCGGCCGCAGCCCGGCGCCCCGGGGCACGTGCGGCAGGGACGCGGCGATCTGGTCGGTCACCCGCGGAAGCCGCACGCCGGTCGCCGTGAACCACGCGTACTGCGCCAGCGAGGAGCAGTCGAAACCAGCCACCGCAGCACCCGCTCCGAACCCCCGGCTCGGGCCGGCCGGGCCACCTCCGCCCCAGCTGTAGGGCGTGCCGATGACGGACAGGGCTGCTGACACGGCCGACGCGCCTGGTGACCCGTCGCTGGTGAAGGCGCCGGCGTCGTAGCAGGTGGCCGACAGGACGGTGGGGTTACCGACGACCTGCCGGGCCAGGCCCTCCCACCGCCCGTAGGCGCCCGGGAAGGCACTGCGTTGCACGGCCTGGGCGGCCTGGGTCAGCGGCAGCCCTTCGAAGCCGGGCACCTTCAGGAGACCGGGCTGTCCTCCGGCTCCACCTTCGTAGAACATCCGGGCCGCGGCGACGGGGTTGGTCCGGTCCTGCGCGCTGCCCCAGCCCGCCCGCTGCTGGAAGAGTCCCAGGCTGTCGCGGTCCCCGTAGCGCAGGTTGCGCAGGCCGGACTCCTGCATGGCTGTCGCGACGGCCACCACCCAGCCGTACGGCGGGACGTCGAGCTTGCGGCCGACGGCCACGATGCTCTGGGCGTTGGCCACCTGCTCCGGGGTCAGGTCGGCCACGCTGACCGCTGCCCCACCAGTGACGGTCGAGCAGCTGCTGGCCGACTCGCCCTGGTGCGGCGTGCCGCCCTGGACGATGAGGACCAGGACCAGCACCACGGCACCGGCCCCTGCCGCCGCGACCGGGAGCAGGACCGCCGCGACCTTGACGGCGCGGCGGATGACGCGCCGTTTCAGCACGTGGCCCGCGGCAGCGATGAGTGGCGCCGGCATGTCAGTGACCGGCAGTCGAGGGGGTCAGGGCGGGCGTGGGGGCAGCGGGGGCCTGTCCTGCGGGCTCGATGTCGGTGACCTTCCAGCGTCCGGCCGAGCTGCGCAGGGTCACCGCGACCGGGCCACCGTCGGTGGGGACGGTGATGACCGTCGCCGTGGCGGTGGCCCGCAACAACCTCGCCTCGCCCGTCACCGCGCTGGCCGGGACCTGCGCCGGGTCGGTCGAGGACAGGGCCCTCGCCAGCGGCGGGGCGAGGAAGGGCTGTATGCCGTGTAGCCAGGTGCCCTGGTCCAGGCCGGGTCGCGCCCAGGCGCGGACGAAGCCGGTGGCGACGCGGGTCGCGGCGGGATCCGAGGCGGCAGCGGCGTCCGGCGGCGCGGTCGACGGCGTGGTCGCGGAGGCGGTGACGTCCGGCGTGGTCGAGGCCTGGGGCGGCAGCGTCGTGGACGGGCCAGCCGTGGCCGTGGCACCGGCGGCGCGGTGGGTGGCGGCGGGGGCGGTGTTCACGACTCGGCCCAGGCCGGCCAGCAGGAGGAGCACTACCGCGGTCGTGACCGAGAAGTTGCGCCAGGACCACAGGGGCCAGCGCAGGAGCTCGTCCCGTCGGGTGCTCACGTCCGCCGCCCGTCCACGAGGTCCGGTTCCCGGGCAGGGACCAGCACGGTGCTCTTGGTGGCCGGGTCGTAGATCCGCGGGCCGACCCCGTCCGGGCGGACCTCGGTGTGGGAGTCGTGGACGTCGTAGCTCTCGATGCGGCGCAGGTGGGCCGGGGACTCGTCGACGACGGTGCCTTCGATGACGTGCTCGTTCTCGCGCAGCATCCACTGGGCCGTCTGGCGACGTGGCTGGTGCGGTAGTGCCGGCGCACCCCCAGGACCCGGCCGTCCGGCCAGCTCCGTGGCGGGGTCGGTGTCGACGGACGGCAGGGGCGGGTGCCTGACCTCGGGTCGGCTGAAGACCTCGGCGGGCAGGTCGACCGCCCGGTAGCGCACCGACGCCGCGGCGGGACCGGGCGGGGGCGCCGGCGCCTCGTCGTGCTCCTCTTCGTGACCCGTGCCGTCGTGGACGGCCTGCCGGGTGACGGCGTAGCGCGTAAGTAGTCGCCCGGCCCGGCGGAGGGCACTCACGCCGCCCCCGTGGGACAGGCCGACGACGTTGGTCAGCGAGAGCAGCGGGAACATCAGCACGAACGCGACGAGCGTGACGACCAGGCACAGGACGAGGGCGAGCATGTTCATCCCGCCGAGCCGCGCGCGGGACAGGATGGCCGACACCACCGTGGTGTGCACCGACGACGCCGCGGCGAAGGCGATGACGTTGACGACCGAGGCCCCGCCGATGTTGGCGACCCGCCGGACGATGCCGCTCAGCGGGGCCAGGACGCCGAGGACGGCGACCGCGGGGAAGAGCATCACCAGCAGGCGCAGCATCGCCAGCCCGGCGAACGTGAACAGGTCGCTCACCAGCCGGAACAGGCCGGTGAAGGTGGCTCCGAAGATGGTCATCACCCCGGTCCCCAGCCGTCCGCCGGCCTTGCCCTGGAGGTAGGCGTACGTCGAGGGGTCCTGGTCCTGGATCTGCTGGGCGGTGTCCTTCCAGGCAGCGGCCTTGGCGTCGGCGAGCTGCTGCGCCTTGTCCGGGCTGGACTTCGCCACCTTCTCCTCGGTCCAGCTGTAGGCGCTGGCCCGGAACAGGGCCGGCCCCCAGCGCCGGGCGGCGGGGGAGTCGCTGGAGCCGAGCTCGCCACGCAGCCACGCGTCATACAGCACCCGGTCCACCAGCAGGGAGCCCTGCGCGCGGGCGGGGTCCGACGTGGCCGGCAGGGAGGCCAGCCCCGAGCTGGCGGCGTTGACACCGGCGATGCTGCCGGTGATGGTGTGGTCGAAGAAGCTCGACACGCGTGCCGGGTACTGCGCCAGGCCGGCCATCACCGTGATGACGAGGACTGCCCACGCGGCCGCCCGGGTGACGTCCGAGAGGCGGCCGTGCGCGGAGTAGAAGAGGAGCAGGACGACCACGCCGAGCAGGGAGGCTCCACCCCACGGGGACCAGATCGCGTTGTGCACGCGGGTCGTGACCGTGCCGACGACGTCGTCCAGGGGCGCCATGTACTCACCGGGGTGGGCGATGGTGTTGTGCAGCCCGTTGGTGGCGGCGGTGCCCCAGTTCGCCACCGAGAGGGCGGCGTTGCCGAGCATCGTGTCGCTGGCCGCGCCCATGTCCCGCGCGTCGCCGCCGCAGCCCAGGTCGTAGGTGTGCCAGGCGAGCCCGGCGTAGCCGTACTGCTCGTAGACGCTGGTGGTGGGGTGAGCCGCCCACGGGTCGCCGGGGGCGGGGGCCGGGCGCGGCGGCGCGTCGAGGAACCCCGTGACGCCGTCACCGGGCATCTGGGCCGTCGGGGCGTCCTTGCAGTCGGGCACGCCCGGGATGCTGGGGTGGGCCTGGGCGCTGGAGGCCGCAGCGATGGTGCACAGGAGGGCCACCGCCGTGGCGGCGAGGACCAGGGCAAGGCGCCGGGATCGCATCAGGCGCTCTCTTCCCCGAGATCGTCGGCCGGGGCCGCCGGGGCCTCCGGGAGCGAGTCCGTGCGGTGGCGACCCAGCCGGTTGCGGGCCTTCTCGGGGTCGGCGGTGGTGCTCAGGGCCTCCAGCAGGTCCGGGTGGGCGGACATGTCCATGCGGATGCGCTCGATGCCGCCGATGCCGTCGCTGAAGACGAACTCGCGGGCCCCCCGCCGGCCCTCACGGGAGGGCCGGGAGAGGGTGCCGAAGATGGCCTCGTAGCCCACCCCTTCCCGCACCCCCGGCAGGAAGCGCAGCGCATCCTGCTGGGCTCCCTCGTCGGTCAGCCGACCGATGAACGCCGCGGAGATGAGGTTCGCGAGGCCGAGGTCCAGCAGGTCGGAAGGGTTCTGGCTGGCCAGCAGCACGCGGGTGTTGTGCTTGCGGCTGTCCCGCGAGGCGCGGTCGATGAACCGGCGACCCGTGCTGAAGGTCGACAGGGCCCAGGCCTCGTCGATGAAGATCCCCTTGCGGGCGTGGACGTCGCCGAAGTACATGCCGCGCTGGGTCAGCCACGCCGCGAGGTAGAGCACGCACATGCTCAGCCGCTCGTCGAGGTCGTCGGAGTACGGCGTGTTCTCATCCGGCAGGGCCAGGCCGCGCAGGCTGTAGACCGTGAGCAGCGGCTCGTCATGCGCGTAGTCGTGGTGGTAGCCGGCGGGGAAGATCAGCCGGCCATGGCTGGTCTTGGCCGCCTCGCGCAGGAAGTCGGCCATGTAGCCGGAGTGCCGCCTCAGCTCCGGGTCGCCGTCCAGGACGGCCAGCTCCTCGACGACCTCCATCGTCGAGGCGGTGTTGGTGGCCCGGACCCTGCCCACGGCGCGCATCAGGGCGACCTCGGTCAGGACGTGGTCCTGCATCTGCCGGGGGAGCATGGACCGCAGGACGCTGGAGGTCAGCAGGCGCCGGGTGTCGGCGGCGTTGTCCTGGGCCGTGCGCCAGTCCAGTTCGGACGCGTAGTGCTCGCGCCGAGGCTCGGCGATGACGCGATAGGTGCACAGCACGCCGGCGGGGGCGTCGAGCAGGTCGACGGCCCGGGCGTGGTCCGCCAGCTCGGCCAGGCGGCACAGCGCGGTGAGGCGCCCGGACGGGTCGAGCACCGTCCAGGGCACCCCTTGCAGCAGGGACCGGTAGATGATGTTGCCGCCGGCGGTGGACTTGCCGCCGCCCAGGCCGGCGCACAGAACCGCCAGCCCGGACTCCTCCCCGCGCTCGGTCATCTCCCAGGGCTCCCAGGTGACGACCCGCGACGAGGTCCCGGAGGTCTCCCCGAGGTGGATGCCGACCCGGTCGCCGACCTTCGCGGTCGCCGCCGGGACGGCGGCGGCCAGGGTGGTGACCGGCATACGTCGCCGGTATGCCGTGCTGCCGAGCCGCTCGCCCGGGATGAACTCCCGAGCCACGGCGTACTGGTCCGCTGGGCGGGCGATGGTGATCTGTGGGGCGAAGAGCTTGCGCACGGCGGAGGCGCGCTCGAGGGCCTCCTCCTCGGTGGGCGCGGAGACGGCCAGGCGGAACCAGCCCCGGGTGCGGGTGCTCAGCCCGGACAGGCCCATCGAGATCTCGTCCTCGACGGCCAGGGCCTTGTCGGCCTGCCGGTCAAGGGCTCCGGGCGCGGGTTCGGCGTGCTCGAGCTCGTAGTGGTCCTTCTGGGCGCGGATCTTCTGGATCGAGCGCCGCATCGCGGCTCCGACCCGGGCGGAGTCCTCGATCTCGACCCGGCCTGACCACTCGACCGGGAAGCCGAGCTGGTCGGTGCGCTGCATCCACGGGACTCCGGACGGGATCTCCAGGTCGGTCATGCGCCCCACGGACAGGATGCACACGTGCCGTTCGATGCGCTGGGTGTCGTTCTCCCCGACGACGCGGATGGTGCGGCCGTAGGGGATCGCGGTCCAGCGGACGTGGTCGGTGAACTCCCCGAGGTCCTCGCTCTCCCAGTGGGGGTCGTCGACGGCGCCGATCGTCAGGGGAGCGGGCAGGCCCAGGGAGCAGGAGCGGTGCAGCAGCCACTCCAGCTGCCGGGGCGTGGCGGGCGACCCGTCCATCCCGGGAGCGGACATGATCTCGTCGGTCTCGCGGATGCGGGCCGACAGCGCCGCGACCTCGCGGTCGGAGAGGGACCCGGCCAGCCCGCCGAGCGCCTTGTACAAGCCCTTGCGCGCGGGGATCTCCACCCCGACGTAGACCTCCTTGTCGGCCATCGACCGTCCGGCGAGGTGGTGCTGGTCGCGCATCAGGTAGTCACGCCACGCCGGCAGGGGTGCGGGGGCGTTGGCGTCGTGGGCGGCGGCCCAGGTGCTCACCGGGTAGGGGCGTGTCGTCACCCGGAGGTGCAGGCTGCGCTTGACCAGCTGGGCGTAGGCGTCCGCTCCGTCGATGATCAGCTGCTCACGGACCGGGTCCGGCCGGAAGGACCACCCCTGGGGGTCGAGCAGGTACCAGGCGTGGATCTTCTCGGCGGTCACGGTGCAGTGCCCGCTGATCCGTCGCAGGGCAAGGCCAGAGGTGGAGCCCATCACGCCTCCCGAGGCTGCGCCTGGCGACGACGCGCGGCGCGACGTTGGGCCCGGCTCACGCGAAAGGGGACTGCTCGGACGCGAGCCGGGCGGATGGTGTGCTCGGTGACCCTGGTCTGCTCGCGGGGCGCTTCGATCTCGTGCGCGAAGGCCGCGAGCACCGAGCTGAGTGGACGGTCGTGGTCGACCACGCTGAGGATGAGGCGGGTCAGGCCGATGGTGGCGAGGACGCTGTAGGCCAGGGAGAAGAAGCCGAGGCCGATGCCGAGGCGGCGCTCGACCACCTGGAGGAGGACGAACACCACGAGGCCGACGGCGTAGGCGACGTAGCGCGCCCGCCAGGGCAGGGTCTTGCGTGGCGGTCCCAGCCAGACCGCGTTGACGTTGTAGATCTCGTCGTCGACTGGCAGCCGCATGAGCTCGGTCCGGTCAGCCCGTCACCAGGCTCGCGAGCCACTGGCCCATGTTCTCGGCGTGGCCTCCGGTGGCCAGGCCGAGAACGGCGAGGGCGATGATCACGCCGGCAACGACCTTCATGGCCCGGGCGTTGTCACCTCGTTGCGCCACCACGAAGAGCATGACTGCGATGACGAGGATCAGCAGCGGGATGACGTTGGACTTGATCCAGTCCTGGAGGCCGCCGGTGCTGGCAGCCGTCGCGAGAGTGGCAGGTAGCGCGGCCATTTTGTCCCCTAACGAGGCATGTGTCCGGATCTCTCGGGATTCAACGTAACGCCGCTTACATGTGTTGTCGAACAGATGCGTGCAGTTGAGCATGTTTGTCTATATCTTGGCGTCGCGCCGGACGGGAGCTGCGCTGCCGCTGCCACCGGGCTTGCTCGGCTGACCCGGGTCGGGGCCGGCGCCCGCCGGGTCGCCCCCGGCTACGCCGCTTGGCCGAGTGGCGGGGGGTCGCCCCGAACTAACGTCGCGAGCGGCGCCGCTCAGCGCTGACGCACCACTTGAAGGCGAGGCGACCATGACGACGTTGCTGGTTTTCCACGAAGTTGACGACGTCGACCACTGGCTCCGGTCAACGAAGCGGGAAGAGGTGTTCGGGCCGCTTGGGATGACGGCACGGACCTTCGTCGACCCGGCGAAGACCAACCGGGTCGGGCTCATCGTGGAGCTCGCGGATGTGGACACGTTCCAGAAGTTCATGCAGACGGATGCGGCGGCCGAGGCCATGAAGTTCGACGGGGTCCGCCCCGACACGGTGGTCATGCTCGTCGAGCCCTAGGCCGCGTTCACCGGCGCTTCCCCGTCGGCCTGTGTAGCCTCCGCCCACAAGGGGTTCCACGGATGGGGGATGTGTCGTGGTTGGTCGCGCTGCCGCAGCCGCTCTGCTCGTCGCCGTCGCCCTGACCGGGTGCGGCACCTCACCGTCCGCCCAGCCGGACACGTCGGACAGGGCCGACTCGTTGTGGTCGGCTCGCAGCCCCTACGTGGGAGACAGCTCGAAGGTGGTCGAGCTCGTCAGCCAGGCCGGTTTCGGTCCAGCGGGCAGCTACACCGTGGAGCTGCAGACCGACCGCGCTCCGTATGGCGTCACCGTGCGGCTGAACCACCTCGACAAGCCGTTCCGCAGCACGGACTTCAGCGCACCGGCCACCGTCCTGCTGGGGCTGGTGGCCAACCTCGACCGCGTGACCGTCGCTTCGGGCGGGCAGACCTACGCGCTGACCGCCGCCGACGCGACCACGAGCCTCGGCTACGACGTGAAGGCCCTGGGTCAGCACAAGGACAAGCTCACCGCCTACGTGCGTGCCCAGCAGGACTGACCTGCGACCTCAGGGCTGCAGGCCCTGCCAGGACCAGCGCGGGATGCGCAGCCCGTCGGGCACGTCGTCCGCGGACCGGTGGTAGCGGGACATGGTCGTGGTCGTCGCCCAGGCGAAGTAGTCGTGCAGCACGGTCCGCACGGGGTCGCCATCGGTGAGGCCGGCGTCGGTCATCGCCTGGTCGAAGCAGGCGATCGCCCGCGCGTCCATCTCCGGGTGCGGCCCGTTGCCGCTGTGCATCCGCACCACCGAGGTCTCGTCGCCAAGCCCTCGGGAGTATGCCGGCGGGCCGCCGAGCGCCTCGACCCAGTAGGCGGCGAGCCGCGCGCTGTGATCGGGGTGGAAGCCGTGGCTGAACGCGTGGCTCACCACCTCGTCCGCCAGGACGCGCGCATGCCAGGCCTCGGCCAGACGGAGCAGGCCCTCGTCGCCACCCGCCGCCTCGTACACGCTCCCCATCGCCCAAGGATGGCAGCGGTGGACACCGCGCGACAGCCTCAGCGACCCGCCCCATACCGCAGAAGGGCCGACTTCCAAGATCTCGTCAAGGGGTGTGGTGGGGACGCAGCCCACGCGCATGCTGGACGTATGCCGGGGAAGGCGCACCTGCGCTTGGGCGACATGATTCACGCCGCCCTTGCCTGCGACGTGGGCGCGGTCCGGCGCCTGCTCGACGAGGGGCTCGCTCCCGACCTCGCCAACGCCCAGGGGTTCACGGCGCTGCACTTCGCCGCCCAGGCGCGCTGCCCGGCGGTGATCTCCCTGCTCCTGCACGCGGGGGCGCACGTGGACTCCCGGGACAACTGGGGCAACACGCCGCTGTCGAGGGCCATCTTCTATGCCCGCGGGGAGAGCGCGGCGGTCGCGGTGCTCCTGGCTGCGGGCGCCGACCCGGACGCGCCCAACGACGTCGGGGTGACGCCCCGGGAGCTGGCCGAGCGCCTCGGCGACACCAACCTGGTGGCCCTGTTCACCGACGGGACCGCGCGCTGAGCCACGCCTGTGCCCGGCGCGCGGACGCGCGGGACAGCCACGCGTCCTGGACCAGCTCGGTCAGCTCATCACGGTCAGCTCGCCGACCCGGCTGGCGCGCAGCAGCACCGAGGGATGCCCGTCGAAGTGGGCCGTGGTGAAGAACGGTGACGCCGGGTCCTGCACCAGGGACTGCTTGTCGGCCTCGTCGGCCACCCAGAAGACGACCACGTCGTCGTAGCGCTCCCCGGTGACGGGGTCGAGCGCGTCGGGTCGGGGGGTGCGGAAGAAGACGAACGACTTGCCGCCCACCTGGTACACCGGGTTGCCGGCGGTGCCGTGGTCCACCGTCACGTGGGGCATTGCCAGGGCAAGGTCGTGCACGTCCTCGACCCGCGCCCGCCGGCTCCTGCCCACCACGTCAGCAGCGTAGGCGGACGTCTCGGGCCGGAGCCACGCAGAAACCCGCACGTCAGACCGGTTCCTCAGGCAGCATGACCCCATGACCGAGGTCCGGGGGGACGCGCAAGCAGTGCCGACGACACCGCGCCGCCGGCTCTGGTGGCTCATCACGGCGGCTGCTGTGCTGGCCATGGCCGTCCCCTGGGTCGTGGCCGCGTCCCGGGGTGGCCACGCCGGTGGTGACCCGGGTGGGGCGCGCCTGGCGGCCCTGCGGCAGGTGTCGGCCGCCCTGCCTGCCGGGGCTGTCGTCCAGCAGCACACTGACGCATCCCCCTCGTGGACCTCCTGCGACGGCCGCCCCGGCACCGAGGGGTGGAGCGATGTCCTCGCCGACTGGCAGTTCACGTCGACGCAGACCAGGGACCAGGTCCGCGCGCACACAGCGGCGCGGATGGCTGCGCTGCACTGGAGTGCCGCGGGCGCCTCGTCCACGCCGCTGGGGCCGGTGCGGGAGTGGACCAGGGTCATCCACCCCGGCGTCCGGGCTCACGCCCAGCTCGGGCTCGGCCAGAGCGGGCCGGGTCAGCCGCCCTACTGGGAGCTCTCGGCGGTGGCGCCGCCGGAGGGGACGGCAGCCTCGGGCTGCTGACCGCCGGACCAGGCACACGGCATACCGGGCTGCTGACCGCCGGACCAGGCACACGGCATACCGGGCTGCTGACCGCCGGACCAGGCACGCGGCATACCGGGCTGCTGCGGCGCTCGCAGCGCCGCCTACCGGGCCGTGGTCGTCTCGGGCAGCAGCTCGGCGATGAGGGCCTCGACCCGGGCCCGGATCTCGTCGCGGATCGGGCGGACCGCCTCGACGCCCTTGCCGGCCGGGTCCTCCAGCACCCAGTCCTCGTAGCGCTTGCCCGGGAAGAAGGGGCAGGTGTCGCCACAGCCCATGGTGATGACGACGTCGGAGTCCTTCACCGCCTCGGTGGTCAGGACCTTGGGCGTCTCGGCGGCGATGTCGATGCCCTCCTCGGCCATGGCCGCCACGGCCGCGGGGTTGACCCGGTCCGCGGGCTCGGAGCCGGCCGAGCGCACCTCGACCCGACCGCCGGACAGGTGGTTCAGGTAGGCCGCGGCCATCTGCGAGCGGCCGGCGTTGTGGATGCAGACGAACAGGACGCTGGGCTTGGTGGTCATGGCAGGCCTTTCAGAGGGCGCGGGCGGCGTCGGGGGCGGACCCGCCGGTGGTGGTCGGGTGGTCGGCGCCGTGAGGCAGGACGACGTCGTCGGCCACGGTGGCGACGTCGGGGTGGAGCAGCCGCACCAGGGCCAGGCCGACCGCGCCGCCGACGACCTGGGCGACGACGAACCCCGGGACGGAGGCGGGGGCGATGCCGGCGAAGGTGTCGGAGAACATCCGCCCGACGGTCACCGCCGGGTTGGCGAAGGAGGTGCTGGAGGTGAACCAGTACGCCGCACCGATGTAGGCCCCGACGGCCGGCGCGGCCACGGCTCCGCGGCCGGTGCGAGCCAGGGCGAAGATGAGCGCCACCAGCCCGGCCGTGGCCACGACCTCCCCGAGCCACAGGTTGGCGTGGGTGCGGTCGTGCGTGGACAGGTGGGTGGGGACGTCGAACATGAGGTTGGCCAGGAGCGCCCCGGCGACGGCGCCGACGACCTGGGCCAGCGTGTAGGCCCCCACGTCACGACCGCTGAGGCCGGTCCCGGCGTGGCGGCCGAGCAGCCAGTCGCCCGCCGAGACGACCGGGTTGAAGTGGGCCCCGGACACCGGCCCGAACATCAGGATGAGCACCGTCAGGCCGAGCACGGTGGCGGTCGAGTTCTCCAGCAGCTGCAGCCCGACGTTGCCCGGCGAGAGCTGCTGGGCGGCGATGCCCGACCCGACGACCACCGCGACGAGCATCGCGGTGCCGACCAGCTCGGCGACCAGCCGGCGACCCAGCCCGGGGGCGGAGGTGGACCCGGCCATCAGCAGGGCCTGCGCGGTGCGGTGCGGGCGGCCTGAGCCAGGGCCGCGAACTGGGCCGCGACGGCATCGAGCGCCTCGGGGCGCAGCCGGTAGTAGGTGTAGCGGCCGCACGGCTCGGTCTCGACGACGCCGGCCTCGCGCAGCTGGCGCAGGTGGTTCGACACCGCGGTCGGCAGCGCGCCGGTGGCCTCGGCCAGGTGGCAGGTGCACAGCTGCTCGGCGGCCAGCAGGGTCACCAGCCGTGCCCGCAGCGGGTCGGCGAAGAGCTTCACCGACGGCTGGTCCAGCACCGGCGGGTCGGCCGGGCGCCGCGGATTCAGGTCAACATGAGTAGTCATCGCACCATGAATCGTTGTGGCGCCCGGCCGGTGCCGTCAAACGAACAGTCGGTGAACGGGGTGGCGGCCGGGGTCAGCAGCAGGCGGCAGTCGCGGCCGTCTCGCCGGTGGCTGCCCCGATGGCGGCCCCGATGGCGGCCCCGGTGGCGCAGCATCCGCTGGTCGTAGCGGCCTCCTCGGCGGTGCGGCGCCCCTCGAGCTCGGGCTGGGCATCGGCCAGGACGACGTAGTTCTCCCAGCGCTGCCCGTCCGGACCGGTGACCCAGTGCTTGGACTGCCGGGCATAGCAGCAGACCACGTCCCCCTCGGTCTCCAGGCTCAGGCCTGCGGCCTCGAGCCGGTCGGCCTGGGCGGCGACCTCGTCCATCGAGGCGCGCTCGACACCGAGGTGGTTCAGCGTGCCGCTGGCGGTGGGGTTCTCGAACAGGACCAGCTTCAGCGGCGGGTTCTCCACCGCGAAGTTGGCGTAGCCGGGGCGGCGCTTGGCCGGCTCGGTCGCGAACAGGGTGGAGTAGAAGTCCACGGCGGCGTCGATGTCGTTGACGTTGAGGGCGAGCTGGATGCGGGACATGGTCGGGCCTTTTCGGGTGGTGGGGTCAGGCGCAGCAGGCTGCGGGGGAGGCCGGCGTGGTCCGGGCCGCGCGGGCCTCGTGGTGCAGCGGGCGGGTCAGTGCCGAGACGGCGGAGGCAAGCCAGGCCGTATGCGCGGGTGCGGGCTCGTGCAGCCAGGAGCGGGTGGCCTTCCGCTGCACCTCCTCGGTGCGGGCCAGGGCCAGGGCGTGGGTCGTGGATGTCGGCAACATCGGCTTCTCCTTCGACGGTGAGGCAACCTCTTTGACGTTCATAGAATCGCTAGGTATTTGACGTTCGTCAAGAAGGTTGCGAGGATTTCTTCATGCCCAAGCCGCTGCCCCTCCTGCAGGACACCTCGCCGATCTGCTGCGCCCCGCTCGCGCCCGCGACGCGGATGTCCCGGGATGACGCGGTCGGCCTGGCGGTGCGGCTCAAGGCGCTGGCGGACCCGGCCCGGCTCCTGCTGGTGGACCACCTGCTCTCCCAGCCGGACTACGAGGCCTGCACCTGCGACCTCGCGCCGGTGGTCGGGCTGTCCGAGCCCACGACCAGCCACCACCTCAAGCAGCTGCTCACGGCCGGCCTCGTCACCAAGCGCCGGGACGGCATGAACGTGCACTACCGCCTCGTGCCCGAGGCGATGAACGCCGTGTCCCGCGTGCTCGACACGGGCTGCTGCTGATGGCCAGCCCCTCGCCTGGTCATGCGGTGCGGCCCGCCCATGACGCCGATGACGGCCCCGCACGCGAGCTGCTCACCGCGGCTGGGCTCCCGCTGGGCGGCCTGGGCGACAGCTGGCGCCGCTGGGTGGTCGACGGCAGCGCCGGCCTCGACGGTGTCGTCGCCCTCGAGCGCCACACGGGGGTCGGCCGCCCGGTCTACCTGCTGCGCAGCCTGGTCGTGCGCCCGGACACCCGCGCCACCGGAGTCGGCACCGCGCTGATGCGGGCGGCCCTGGCCGGTGCCGACGCGCACGAGGGCGGCCGGGCCGCGGTGGCCCTGCTGACCGAGACCGCTGTCGGCTACTTCGAACGGTTCGGCTTCACCGCCACCACCCGCGAGGCCCTGCCGCAGGCGCTGGCCGGGTCCGCCGAGCTCTCCGGGGCCTGCCCGTCCTCGGCTGTGGCGTACTGGCGGGCAGGGGCTGCCTCGTCCTGATTCACGCGGTCGCGGCGGGCAGGGTCAGCTGGCGGCGGTGGTGGTCGTAGTGCTGGGTGGCGTAGTGGTAGACGTCGCCCACCGTCATGACGTCCGTGAAGTAGGGGTCCCACCCGACGGGGAAGTGCATGCCACGGCCCAGCGCCACGTCGCTCTCTCGCAGGAGCCTGGCCTGGAGCCGCGCGATGACGTGGTCGAGCAGCCGTTCCATGCCGGCGTGGCCCAGCATGCGCGCCCCGCCGAGCGACCCGACGTAGTTGACGACGTGGAACGGCCTCGTGCCCGCGTTGAGGGCCGCAGCGAACCGTCGGGACACCCCGCGCGGCGCCCGGGAGAGCAGGTGGACGAGCACGAGCAGGGTGCGCACCACCAGGTAGCCGAACAGCATGTGGAAGAGCAGCTGCTCGTTGGTCCACCGGGTGCCGTTCGTGCCGGCCCGCAGGTCCGCGCTGGTGGCGGTGTCCAGGAGGTGGTGGAAGTCCAGGCGTGCCCGTTCCATCTCGGCCACGATCGGCTGCCGGTCCATGTGCACGCTCCCGGGTCGAGAGGGTTCCCCTCGGGAACGGTACCCGGGGAACGGCCCCCTGGCGGTCGCGGCGGAGGGACCGAATGCCCCCTGAAGGCGCCCGGCCCGGCGTACGCTCATGGTGACCGGGTGGACCGGTCGGGGGGCAACAGGAGATGCCATGGCGAGCGTCATCATCGAGTCGTTCTTCGTCGCGGTCTTCGTGCTGGCCGTCGGCACGGTCATCACGCTCGCGATCCGGGGCGCGATCTACCGGCACCACCACCCGCGCACCCGCGAGGAGCGCCTGGCCGACGAGCACGGTGACATGGATCCGGACTCGTTCAAGCTGAGCGGTGGCCCGAGCTGGACCGGGACGTCCGGCGGCGGGGGCATGGGCTAGGTCGCCCCGCCCCCCCTGCGAAAGGTGGTGGCCGCCCGGTCACCCTGCTCGCTAGCGTCCAGCCCCATGGCTGACGAGCTGTATGCCGACCCTCGCCTCGTCGCGCTCTACGACGCCTGGAACGGCGGGCGCTGGGACGTCGAGCACTACGTCTCCCTCGCCCGGACCCTCGCGGCCAGGCGCATCGTCGACGTCGGCTGCGGCACCGGCACCCTGGCGATCGAGCTGGCGGAGCAGGCCGACCACGTCACGGGTCTCGACCCCGCCGCCGGGATGCTGCACGCGGCGCGGGCCAAGCCCGGGGCCGAGGCCGTGACCTGGGTGCAGGGCACGGCTGCCGACCTGCCCGGGAGCGCCTTCGACCTGGCGGTGATGACGGGCCACGTCGCCCAAGTGTTCGTCACCGAGGTGCAGTGGGCCGCCACGCTCGGGCAGCTCTCCCGGGTGTTGGCGCCCGGTGGGGTGCTGGCGTTCGAGACGCGCAACCCCGCGGCGCAGGCGTGGCGGCGCTGGACTCCCGAGGGCTCCCGCGAGGAGGCGGTCATCGCCGGCCGGCGCGTCGAGTCCTGGCACGAGGTGACCGAGGTCGGTGAGGCCACGGTCAGCTTCACCACCCACCACCTCCTCGGCGCCGACCCGGCCGAGCACGTCGAGAGCCGCAGCACGCTCGCCTTCCGTGACCTGCCGACGCTCGAGCGGACCCTCGAGGCCGCGGGATTCTCGGTCGAGACCGTCCACGGTGACTGGGACGGCTCGCCGTTAACCGACGCCAGCCCCGAAATCATCGTCAGCGCCCGCAGGGTCTGACTTTCCCGAAACGAGCCATGCGGCAAGGCCATCGCTGGCATGCTTGCCCGGCTCCGTTGAACCCGCCCGTGGCACCAGAGGTGCCGCGGGCTCTTGCATGAAAGAGGACTGGCATGACCGAACAGGCTTATCCCGAGCCGACGACCGACGACGCGCGTGGGCACGAGCTGGCGCTGCACGAGCCGGCACCGGCGCAGATGGTTCCCCTGGCCGAGACGTCTGGGCAGCTGCTGCCTCAGCAGCCGGGCGCCCTTGCCGAGGGCACGATGATGAAGCGCCGCAACGTCTTCGCCGTGTGGCTCGGTCTGCCGCTGATCACGCTGGGGATCTACAACCTGGTGTGGTGGTACAAGGTCAACGCCGAGATGGCCGCCTTCGACCGCCGCCACCCGGTCAACCCCGCCGCCACGCTCCTGGCCTTCCTGTTCGGCTGGATCCTGGTGATCCCGCCCTACCTGGCGGTCTACGGCACCGGTCAGCGGATCGCCGAGCGGCAGCGTGCTGCCGGCCTGGCCCCGACCTGCTCGCCGGCGCTCGGGATCGTGCTGGTCTTCGTCCTCGGGCTGCACACGCTCTACTACCAGTCCGAGCTCAACAAGATCGTCGACCGCTACGGCGCCCCCGCCGGCGCGCAGGTCTCGCTGGCTGCCTGACCGACCGCCCACGGCAGTGCCCCGGGGCGCTGCCGTGGGCCACCTCACCCGTGCTGGCCCGTCGGCTGACCACTGCCCAGACGCCGCTCAAAGCACAGGGAGGTCGTCGACCCGACGTACGGGCCGAACGCCGGGACCGGCGCGTAGCCCGCGCTGGTGTAGAGCCCGATGGCCTCAGCCTGCAACGGTCCGGTCTCCAGCCGCAGCACCGTCCAGCCCCGCGAGAGGGCCTGCTCCTCCAGGGCGCCCAGCACCAGCCGCGAGACACCACGACCCCGGTGGGCAGGCGCGACATACATCCGCTTGATCTCTGCCGCCTCCCCACCGAGGTGGCGCAGGGACCCACACCCGACCGCCTCCCCGGCGGCGTCGCGCGCCAGCAGGAACACGTTGACGTCGGCCGCGGTCGGCTTGGTGCCCGGCTCGACGTCGCCGTCGTAGGCCGCGACCAGCTCGGCCCGCTGCGCCGCGCGCAGCCGTCGCCCGTCGGGGCTGTCCCAGGGCGCGACCTCGACGACGAAACCCGTTGTCACCACTGCGCTCTGCTCCTGTGTATGCCATGTGGCCGGCTCAGCCGCCCAGCTCGGTCGCGGGGTCGATCCGCCAGTGGTTGGTGTGCAGCCACCGGCCGGCGAAGTCGACGTCACGCGTGCCGACGAGGGTGAAGCCGAGCGAGCGGCAGATGCCGTTGGACGGCCCGTTCGTCGCGCCGGGGAAAGCATGCACCAGCCCCCACCGGCCCTGCCGGCGTGCCCGCTCCAGCAGCTCCCGGACCGCGGCCTTGGCCAGGCCACGACCCTGGAACTCCGGCAGGATCATCCAGCCCACCTCGGACAGCGTCTCGCCCGGCGACTCCTCGTCCTCGTGGGACCACAGCACGACGTTGCCGGCGACCTCCTCGGGCCGGCTCTCGTCCGGCACCACCATGAGGATGAACGACTCGCCGGACTCGGCGGCCGCGACGTCGCGGGCGACCTTGTCCTCGATGCCCTCGCGCGGCAGCGGGCCGCCGAGCTCGCTCATCATCACCGGGTCGCAACGCATCCGCACATAGGTCTCGACGTCGCCGGGCTGGACGTTGCGCAGCATCATCACGGGCCCCAGGTGCTCACGCGGCGGCGAAACGCAGCCGCAGGATCGGCAGGCCGGTCAGCCCGAGGGCCCGCACCCGCGCCGACCGGTTGACCACAGGGGCGACCCAGCCGTGCAGCGGGCCCCGGCCCCGGGGTGGGACGAGGTCGCGGACCTCGTCGACCCCGGGGATGGCCAGCAGCCGGCGGCGCTCGGCCGCGTCGAGCGCCCAGGGCATCGGCGGGGTGACGTAGCCCTGCTTCGTGCGCATCTGTCCGGCCTGGGTGCGCTGGCTGAACCACGGCGGCACCCCGTCGAGCACCAGCTCCGCGCCCGGGAACCGCTGGGCCAGGTCGGCCACGAGGCCGTGGACCTCCGCGGGCTGGAGGTACATCAGCAGCCCCTGTGCCGTGACCAGCACCCCGCGGCGGGGGTCGACCTGGTCCATCCACGCCGGGTCGAGGGCCGACACGGCGGCCACGGACTGCCGCCCGGTCGCCGTCCCGAGGAGCCGGGTGCGCACCTCGACCGTCTCGGGCAGGTCGACCGTCAGCCAGTGCACCCGACCGTTGTCGACCCGCCAGAACTGCGTCTCGAGCCCCTCGCCGAGCGCGACGACCGTGCCGTCGGGGTGGGTGCCCAGGAACCGGCGCACCTCCCGGTCGAACGTCGCCGCCCGCAGGGCCTGCCACTGGCCGAGCTCACCCGAGCCGAACCGCGCGGCGAAGGGGTAGTCGATCGCCTCGACCAGCGCGACCGCCTTGGGGTCGCGCAGCACCGGGTGGTCCTGGCGCGCCTCGGTCGCGCGCTGGTAGAGGTTCCACAGCAGCGTCTCGGGCACGCCGCCGAGGTTCACCTGCACCGGGTCCATGTCGTGGCCTCCCCGCCGGGGCATGTTCACGCCTCGCGTCCGAGCCTAGCCATGACCGCCGACGGCGCGACCGGTCAGCGCGTGGCCCGGCGTCGCCGGGTCGAGCGCAGCGCGGCACGCGTGCCCGGCGCGGGCGCCGCGACGGCGCGGCGGGACGCCCGGCCCCGGGTGGGTGTCGCGCGGGCGGTGCGTCGCTCGGCGAGCTTCGCCCGCCGCACCCGCGCGGGGTGCGGCTGGAGCTCCGCACCGGGCTGGCGGGTGGCATGCCGGTGCCCGCCCAGGGCCCAGGCGAGCAGGGCAGCCGACAGGACGCCGGCGAGGAAGATCCCGCCTAGGGCCAGGGTCAGCTGCCCCCGGGACAGCGAGATGGCCGAGTCGGGCCGGCCGCCGCCGACGGCGAGGATCGCGCCGGTCGACAGCAGCGCCAGTGCGCCGACGGCCGCCCCGAACCGGAGCCGGAAGCCGGCCCCTCGCCCGGCCTGCGTACCGGCGGTCGTGCCCCTGGCCGTCCTGGTTCCTTCTGCCCCCATGCCCCGTCCCTCGTGCCGATCCATTGACTCCTGTCGATGGATACCGCAGGGTGGCGCCGCGCGTGGGGCGATCTGGACAAGTTCATAGACGACACGCGGGCGACGCGCCGTCGGGACGTGGCGGGGTCAGCCGCTCAGGGACTTGAGCAGGTAGTGGCACGGCGTCCGGTGCTCGCGCAGCCGCGCCCGGCCGAGTCCCGCTCGGTCCACTCGTCCAGCACCATCCCGTGGCCCCAGTCGCGGTAGCTGAGCCGCCCGTAGAGCCGCAGGGCACCCGTGTTCGAGGGCTCGACCGCCAGGCCCAGGACACCGGTCCCGTCGACCCGCGCCAGCTCCTCGGCGGCGGTGATGAGCAGGGTCCCCACGCCCCGCCCCTGCGGCAGGGCCTCCAGCGCGTTCATCTCCCACAGGTCGCCGCGCTCGCGCACCCCGGCGTACTTCGAGGCGTGCAGCAGCGTCACCCGGCCCACCACGGTGCCCCCTGACCAGCCAAGCAGGTATCGCGCCTCGCCCCGCTGCTGCATCGCGCACCGTTCGCGGTGGTGCGCCAGGGCGTCGGCAGGCACTGCTGACCGCTCCAGCCGGGAGAGGTCGTCAGGCGAACAGGGCCGCACCACAACGGGATCCATGCCCGGATCCTCCCGTGGCGCAGCGGTGCGCGCAGCCGGATATCCGCTCGACGCCCGGGGGTGCCGGCTGGCAGCGTGGCCGCCATGGAGCCGCTCACCGCTGCCGCCGTCCGCGGCAGCTTCGTCAACCTGTCCAAGACCCAGGCCAAGGCGCTGAACCTGCCAGCGGGGCTGGAGCAGTCCGACTGGGACACCCTGGACTACCTGGGCTGGCGCGACCCCAAGGCGCCGGCGCGCGCCTACCTGGTGCTGTGGCGCGACGGGAAGCCGCTGGGCCTGGCGCTGCGGGCGCCCTCGACCAGCGGCAGCCGCGGGTCCGCGCTGTGCAACCTGTGCTGGTCGGCGCACAAGCCCTCGGACGTCGTGCTGTTCGTCGCGCCGCGGGCCGGGTCCGCCGGACGGGATGGCAACACGGTCGGCACCTACATCTGCGCCGACCTGGCCTGTTCGCTCTACGTGCGGGGGCTGCGACCGCTCGAGCTGCCGCAGGGGGAGTCGATGGTGGAGCCGGCCGAGCGGGCCCGCCGGCTGACGGATCGGCTCGGGGCGTTCGTGGACCGAGTGCTGGCCTAGGCCGGCAGGGCGCGACGGGTGGCCACGGTCAACAGGGCCTCCTCGTCGCTCATCATGTCGAGCTCGGCGAGGGAGATCGTGCCGTCGACCAGGCTCTGGGCCACGAGCTCGACCGCCGAGGCGGGATACGCGCTGGGACCGGGGAGCCGGGACCGCAGGGGGGTCACGCACTGGTGCACCGCCGCCTCCAGGGGATGAGGGGGGAACTTGATACCTCAAGGTTCCCAGTGCGGCAGCACACGGGTGGGGGGCTTTACCAAGTCCTGACTCTTGCTCCGCGCGGTTGCGGCCGGTTGGTTCGGGTGGCTCCGCATGCTCACTCGCCCAGCAGGCGGGCCTCCAGCCGCTCCTCACACCACGCGCCCGGGCCGTCGGGCTCGACCCACCAGCCGCAGGCGCCGTCGACGACCGTGACGACCTCGCGCAGCTCGGTGCCGACGTAGTGCAGCCCGACCCCGTCCTCGCTGGCGTAGCCGGCGGGCACGAGGCCCTCGGCGACGGCCGCGCGATACGCCTCCCGGCGCGGCTGCTCGGGGAAGTTGTCGTGCACCCCGTTGCTGAACGGCAGCCAGCCCAGGGTGTCGGTCACGGTGTCGAGCGCGTCGCTGAAGGAGTCGGTCGGGCCGCCGAGGTGCCAGCACAGGCTGCCCGCGCTCTGCCCGGCCAGCACGACGCCGGCCTCCCAGCACTCCCGCAGCAGCTCCGGTATGCCGTGGGCACGCCAGACCGCCATGAGGTTCACGACGCTGCCGCCGCCGACCCACACCGCGTCCTGCGCGAGCAGGTGCTCGCGCACGTCCGGCACGTTGGGCTGGGTGAACAGGCTCAGGTGGCTGGTGGTCACGTCGTCCCGGTGGGCCAGCGCCCGGTGGAAGCTGTCGATGTGCGCCGGGTGGTCGCCTGTCCCGGTCGCGATGTAGGTGATCCGCGGGCGCTCGCGGCCGGTCAGCCCAACCGCGTGCTCGATGAGCGGGATGGTCGTGTGGCGCGGGTTGGTCGAGGGCAGCGGTCCGGACACGGCGAAGATCTGCGGGGTGGCGCTGGACATGGGCGTCAACCTAGCCGCGTACCCGGGTCGGCTCAGGTCGTGAAGGTGAACAGGCGCCGCCCGCGCCGCACCGGACGGGGTGTGCCGGCGTACCGGTGCACGCCGACGCTGAACAGCACGTCGTCCGGCGCCTCGAACGCGACTTCAGCAAAACCGTTGCCGGACAACGACTTCCGGATCGCGGGGGTCAGGTCGGGGTGTCGCCGGGACCGGGTCCACACCACCGTGGCGCCGACGGCGCACAGCTCCGGCAGTGTCGCGAGGGTGCGCTCGACGTCGGCGTCGCTGATGTTGCCGAGCACGCCGCACAGCAGCACCAGATCGGCCGGGACGTACTCGGCCCAGAGGTCGACCAGCGCAGCGTCGCCCTCGAGCACGCGCACCCGGGCTGTCGCCAGGGTGGCCGCCGTCGCGCGTGCCGTCGTCACGAGACCCGCGTCGAGCTCGACGAGGGTGGCGTCGACGTCGTCGTGGTCCCCGCGGTCGCGCAGCACGCCGAGCAGGTCGCGCCCGTCGCCGGCGCACAGGCTCAGCACCCGGGCCGGAGCGCCGCCGCGGGCCTCCAGCCACGTCCCGACGTGACGCTGCACGACCGCCAGCCGCCGGGACAGCGGCGACGTCGGGTCGGCATAGGGCTCGTGCCAGGCCTGCCAGTCGGTGGGTGCTGCCGGGCTCACGCCAGCATCTTCTCCATCCAGATCCCGTCCGGCCCCTCGGGGTCGGGGTGCCGGGCGACCTCGACGAAGCCCCTCCGGCGGTAGAACCGCTCGGCCTCATCGTTGCCGTCGACGTAGGACAGGCGCAGCCGGTCCGCGCCCGGCGGCAACGAGGCGAGGACCGCCTCCAGCAGGGCCGAACCGATCCCGAAGCCGTGGAAGTCCGGCAGCACGTAGAGCTTCCACAGGACCGGGGAGCCGTCCAGCTCGCCGACCGTCGCGGTGCCCACGACGTCGTCCCCGGCCACGGCGACGAAGGTGCCCTGCCCCTCGATGCTGCGGCGCACCGCCTCGGGGGACCACCAACGGGCCAGGCCGTAGGACACGTAGTCCGCGCCGGCGATCGGCCCGTAGGTCGCCGGCCACGTGCGCAGCCCGACCAGGCGCACGGCATACGCGTCCTTGGCGTTCGCGAGCCGGACATCCACGGCGTCACCCCCCTGGGTAGCGGTCCCCTCCGCGGAGGGTAGGTCGCCGCGGCCCGAGGCGCTACCGCATCGCTCAGGGCCAGCGCTGGTCGGTGCCCGGCAGGCGAACGCCGAACCCCCGCACGGCCAGCTTCAGGATCACCGGTCCTGGTGCCGTGAGCTGCTCGACCTTGTCGGCGCAGAGGTGCGCCAGCTGGTCCAGGCCGTCGGCGAGGGCGAACGGGCCGCGTCGACGGGCGCGGTCGAGCACCATCGCGTTCGCCCAGACCTTGCGGCGGGACTCCCGCAGGAACCGCTTGGTGCCCAGGCGGTTGAGCGGGCTGAGCACCCGGTCGCTCAGACTCGCCGTGCCGAGGGACGCGAGGCGGTCGTCCTCGGCGCCGACCCGGGAGGCCAGCACCGTGTCGATGTGCCGGTGGTCCACGTGACGCCAGTGGACCAGGGCGGGGTCGTCCAACTCGGCGCTGCTGATGACCGCGAGCAGGGCCTGGGGCAGGTCGAAGTTGATGTGCGCGTTCATGTCGAGCAGGACGTGCCGCAGCGGCGGTACGTCGCCGGCGTCGAAGGCCGCCTGCCAGGGCAGGGGTGCCGGGTCGCCGCGCCCGTGCGCCTCCAGCGCGTCGAGGTAGTGCTCGGCGAACGCGACGTCCCACCGCTCGACCCACTCCGGGTCACGGAACGTCCCGGCCGCGAGCTCGTCACGGACCGCGGCCGTGGTGCGGGTGTAGGTGGACAGGAAGAACCGCTTCGGGTCACCGGCCGCCTCCATGGGAGCGAGCAGCCGGTGCATCCGCTCCAGGACCGCGTCGATGCCGGCGCCGGTGCGGCCCGGGCCGCATGGCCCCCGGATCAGCGGGTCCACTCCTCGACGACGTCGAGGTTGGAGAACTTGGGCGGCGCGTCGCACAGCGCCGCGAGCTGGGCCGCGAACTCCGTGGTGTCGGCGCGCTCGGAGTTGGCCATCGCCTCCTCGTACGACGCGAACTCGATGATGTTGACGCAGCGGTTGGGGTTGTCCCGGTCCCGGCTGAAGACACCCCGGACCGGGCCACCGGGCTCTCCCTCGCGCCCGGCGCGCCAGTCGTCGGCGAGCTTCTGCAGCTCGTCGACGCGGGAGGTCGTGAACTCGATGATCTGCACGAACCCGGCCATGATCGCTCCTTCTCCACAGGTGCGACCACGGTCCCTCCGCCGGACCCCAGGAGGATCCGGCGAAGGGCGTACGTGGGGCTAGCGCTCCGTGGTGAAGTGGACGACCTGCTGGAACGTCGGCCGGTTCTGCCAGTCGATCGGCCGCACGCCGACCAGACCGGCGGTGGTGTGCCGGATGTCGTCCAGGTGCTTGTCGTAGGTCAGCGCGCCCACGTCCGTCACCTTCTGGGCGGCCAGGGCGCGCTGGACGGCGGCGGTCAGGGAGGCGATGACGGTGTCGGCGCACGACGTCCGGGGGCCGCACAGCGAGGCGGGCCGGGTGCCCGCGGGTCCGTGCCCGAGGGCACGACGGAGCTCGGCGTCGACGTAGCCGTACCAGGCGACCTCGTTCCACGAGGAGCCCTTGCCCTCGCGCGGGTGGTCGTCCAGGGCCTTGGGCAGCTGGTCCACCAGCGAGCCGAGCACCGGGCGCAGCACGTCCTTGGGCAGCGCGCCGGGGGAGGAGTCCGCCACGGCCTCGTGCTCCGGCTGCCACCACTCGTCGAACAGCGCGATCGCGGCCTGGTCGGCGTAGTGCCCGGTGCGCGCCCGGTCGACCCGGTGCGCGCCGTCGGCCAGCCAGCCGCGCAGCAGCGTGACGGCCTTGCGGGTCTGCGGGTCGCTGCCGCCGTCGCCGAGGACGTCGAGCAGGGCGGGCAGGGTGTACCGCGCGCGGCTGTCGACCGTCGCCGCGTCCGCGACCGCGCCCACGAGCTGGGGGACGGTCGCGTGGCCGGTGGCGGCCAGCGCGCCGACCCGGTCGGACAGCGCCCGGGAGCGGTAGATGGAGTTGTAGCCCCAGACGTTGTCGGCGGCGGAGAACCCGGGCGCCTGCTTGTTGTTCCACGACACGAGGTAGCCCGAGGGCGGGTCGGCCTGCTGCACGTGCCCGCTGGTCGGCACCCACCCGGTCCAGTCGTAGCGGCTGTCGCCCCAGCGCGGGAAGTCCAGGTCGGTCCCGGCGGCCCGCTGCGGCAGCCGGCCCGAGCCGAAGTAGGCGATGTCCTTGTCGTTGGCGAAGAACCAGTTGAACGTGTAGTCGATCCCACTCATGGCCCGGTTGAACGAGGCCGGGTCGTGCACCTGCGCCGGGTCGTTGACCCGGGCGAAGCCGATCACCGAGTCCACCTCGTGGCCGTAGGTGCTGCGCTGCAGCACCAGCGCCACCGGTATGCCGTGCACCGTCACCTGGGACTGCACGATGCCGTGCCCGGTGCGCAGGACCTGCATCCGCAGCTGCTGCGGCGGGTTGGTGGCCCCGGCGTTGGGCAGCGCCGTCTCCTCGTGCACCCACGAGGTCATCGGCACACAGCGGCCGTCCGCCAGGTAGTGCGTGCTGCGCACGGTCGGGGTGGAGCCGTCGGGCTCGCACAGCCGCTCGGCGACGGTGTCGACGATGTCGCTGCTGGCGCTCGTCGCGCTCCACGCGTAGTCCAGGCCGCGGCCGAGCTCGACGACCAGCGACGTGCCCGCGAAGGACACCCCGCGGGCGTGGATGCCCGGCCCGTTGAGCACCTCCTCGCTGAGCAGCTGGGGCGCGTAGTAGCCGGTCTGGGGGCCGAACACCACCGTCGGGTGACCGTCCGCCGAGCGCGAACCGGCAATGAGCGCAGCGTTGCTCGCGCCCCGGGTGGTCAGCGGCAGGAAGGTGCCGTGCGGCATGTCCAGGCCGAGCGAGGGTGGCGCGGCGGGCAGCGGGAGCCCGGTGCCGCCGACGTCCGCCCCCGTGCCGTCGGCGGTCGGCCCGGCCAGGTCGGGCAGGGCGACGCCGGGCTGCGCCGGGTTGGGGTCGCCGCCGCCGTAGGGCGTGCGCACGCTGGCCGTGGTCGGCGCCTCGGGGTCGTTCTTGGCGCGCAGGTCGCGGTAGTAGGCCAGCCCCTGCGCCGCGCCGAAACGGCCCTGGAGCTGCTGCAGCCAGCGGGCGTTGTCGGCCTCGCCACCGCCGCCCTTGCCGAAGATGCCGCCGACGAGGGAGGCGACGTAGACCAGGTCGGCGCGGGTCCAGTCCTTCGGGGTCTTCTGCAGCGCGGCGTACTCCGCCGGGCAGTGCAGCCCGGTGGGCAGGTTGGCCGGGCAGAGGGCGTGCTGCGCGGCGTTGATCCCGGCCAGGTAGGCGTCGGCCCGGGCGAGCAGCGCCCGGCCCTCCTCGCCGTAGCGCTGGACCACGCCGTCGAGCTGGGCCTGCGCCTCGGCCGGGGTGTAGGCGGCGGTCTGGAGCTGGTGCCGGTCCATGGCGACGTTGCCCTCGGTGGGCCCGAGGAACTCCGCCGCGCGGGCGGCCCCGGCATGGCGCAGCACGTCCTGCAGGAACATCCGGTCCATCGTCCCGGCGTAGCCCGCGCCGAAGGCGACGTCCTCGGCGCTCTGCCCGTCCACGTAGGGGACCCCGAACGCGTCCCAGCGGATGCGCACCCCCGGCCTCGGCGTGGCGCTGCGGACCACCGTGTCGGGGGTGAAGTCGGCGCGCTTGTAGAGCCGGGAGACATCACCGGCGCTGACGGAGGCCGGGTCGAGCCGGTTCAGCCCGTCATACATCTCGAGCTGGTCGGCGAAGTTCGGCGGCGCGTTGCGGCCCTCCACGGCGACCCTGCCCTGCGGGTCGCCGGCGACGACGGTCGCGAGCTTCGCGGCGTCGATGCTCCCGGACTGGCCCGGCGGCAGGACGTTGCGGACCGCGCCCTCCAGCGGGTCCGGTGTCCCGGCGGCGGTGGCCCCGGGCGCGACGGCGACCACGGCGGTGGCGACGCCGGCGAGCAGCGCCAGGGCCAGGGCGGGGCGACGGGTGGAGCGGTCACGACAGCGGAGCAGCACGGACGGCATCGGTCCTCCTCGCGGGTGTGACCGGGGTAACGAGGAGGCGTGGCCGGGGTTACTCGTCGGTAGCCACGATGTGGGACGAGAGCCGGTCCAGGAAGACCCGCTGACCAGAGACCAGCTTGGCCCGGGCCGTCCCGAGGTCCAGCCAGGCCACCCGATCCAGCTCGGGGAAGACCTGCCGGCGGCCGCTGCGCGGCGGCCACTCCATCTCGAAGGTCCCGAAGGTCGCCGCGTCGACGTCGACGTCGGCCGCCAGGGCGAAGACGCGCACCACCTTGCCGCTGGGCTGGCGCGCGTCGCCGAGGTCGGCCCACGGACCGTCCGGCACAGGCAGGCCGAGCTCCTCGGTGAACTCGCGGCGGGCGGCGTCCTGCGGCGACTCGGACTCCTCGTGCTCGCCCTTGGGCACCGACCAGCCGCCGTCGTCCTTGCGCGCCCAGTACGGCCCGCCCATGTGTCCGAGCAGGACCTCGGGGCGGCCGTCGTGGACCCGGTGCAGCAACAGACCGGCGCTGCGTCGTCGCGTCATGGCGCCAGTCTGGCGTGACGGCGGCCGCTCAGGCCTGGCTGAGCTCGAAGAGGTGCCCGTCCGGGTCGCGGAAGAAGCACCGCGTCTCGTAGCCCCAGTCGTGTGGCGGGGTGAGGAACTGGGCCCCCCGGGCGACCAGCACGGCGTACGCCTTGCGGCAGTCGGGCACCCGGATGGTGAGGGCGTGGCTGACCCGGCCGGGCTGGTCCGGCGGGGCGAAGGTGACGTCGGGCTTGTCCTCCGTGGGGCCCCCACCGGTGACCAGCAGCAGCCAGGCGCCGCGGAACCGGAAGACCGCCGAGGTGCCGCCGTACTCCCGGAACAGGTCGGCGCCGAGCACGTCGCGGTACCAGCTGGTCGACCGGGCGAGGTCGCTCACGACCAGGATGTGCGTCAGCTCCACCCCCGCCGCGGGGAAGGAGTCGGGTGCCGTCACGGCGTCGGGGTCGCGGCCGCGGTCACGGGTGGAACTGCACCAGGCCGAGCATGTTGCCCTCGCTGTCGCGGAACCACGCCGCGCGCATGTAGCCGGGGGAGAAGATGTTCGTCCCCGAGTCGAAGTCCGGCATCTGCGGGTAGCTCTCGAACTCCACGCCGCGGGCCTTGAGTCCGGCCACCTCGGCCCCGATGTCGTCGACGGTCCAGCCCATCTGGGTGTGCAACCCGCTGCCGGCGTTCCTGCCGGGGTAGACCACGAACGTCGAGCCGTTGCAGCCGTACCGCAGGCCGCCGGGGGTCTCCTCCTCCGGCTCGAGGCCGAGCTTGTCGCGGTAGAACGCCCTGGCGCGTGCGAGGTCGGTGGCAGGCAGCGTGGCGTGCGCCCGCAGGTCCTTGAGCATGGCCCTCACTCCTTCTCCGCCCCTGCCAGACCACTGTGGCCCCGGCGTGCCCGGGCTGCCTCCGCCAAGCGGATGATCGCGCGGATGTCCGCACCCAAACGGCACCAATCGGGCATGATGACCAGTGCCATGGAGAGCCTGTCGCCACCCCTGACCGACGCCACCGCGGCCGACGCCGCGCGTGCTGCGGCGCTCGACGAGTACGACGTCCTCGGCCGCCCGCCGGAGCCTGAGCTGGAGGCGCTCGTCGAGCTGGCCGCCCTGGTCTGCGGGGTGCCGACGGCCGTCATCAACCTCATCGACGAGACCCACCAGCACCAGGTGGCGGCCTTCGGCATCGGGCCCTCGATCTGCACCCGCGACGACTCCATGTGCGACGTCACCATCCAGCAGCAGTCGCCGGTCGTGCTGGCCGACGCGCGGCTCGACCCGCGGTTCGCGCAGAACCCGTTCGTCACCGGGGTCATCGCCTCGCTGCGCTTCTATGCCTCCAGCCAGCTGCGCACCCCCGCGGGCATCACGATCGGCACGCTGTGCGTCTTCGACGAGGAGGAGCGGCACCTCACCCCGGCCCAGGCGGGGGCCGTCGACGCCCTCGCCCGGCAGATCGTCGACATCCTCGAGCTGCGCCGGCGCACCGCCCTGCTCGAGCAGTCGCTCGAGGAGCTGACCCTGGCCCGGGCCGAGCTGAACCGGTCCAACGACCAGCTCGCCGCCTTCGCCGGCCAGGTCAGCCACGACCTGCGCAACCCGCTCACCGCGGTGATGGGCTACGTCCAGGAGCTGGCCGACCTGCCCTCCGTGGCCGAAGACCCCGAGGGCAGCTGGCTGGCCGAGCGGGCGGGGCAGTCGGCCGCGCGGATGTACGCCCAGATGACCGAGCTGCTCGACTACGGCCACGTCGGGGGGCGCCTCGGCAGCGAGGAGGTCGACCTCGGCCGGGTGGCCTACCTCGTCCGTGACGACCTTGGCGACCTCGTCCGCGCCGGCGGGGCGGACCTCGTCATCCACACCCTGCCGGTGGTCCGTGGAGATGAGAACCAGCTCCGTTCGGTGCTGCAGAACCTCATCTCCAACGCCCTGAAGTTCACCCTCCCGGGTGTGCCCGCCCGCGTGACCGTCTCGGCCCGGCGAGGTGCGAGCGGGACTCGCGTCGAGGTCGCCGACCGCGGGGTGGGAGTCCCGGTCGGGCAGGCCGCCGGGGTCTTCACCCTGTTCGAGCGCACCGGGCAGGTCGACGTCGAGGGTCACGGCATCGGCCTGGCCACCTGCCGGCGGGTCGTCGAGGCGCACGGCGGCCGGATCGGGCTCGAGTCGCGCGACGGGGGCGGCACGGTGGCGTGGTTCGAGCTGCCGGACAACGCCGGCTGAGTTTGGGGACCGCCCTGACCTGCAGGTATCCTCCAGCGAGCAAAGTGAGACCCCGCCAAGTATGAGTTGGCGGGGCCTCCTTTTTGTCCGGGGGTGACGCTCCCGCACTTCGGCCAGTGCGCCCTGTCCACCCGTCCGTCACGACGGGTCCGCCGGGTTGCCCCTCGGTCCGGACCTCGTTTGCTGGCCGATCCGCCTCCGTTGCCGAAGGCGTGAGTCCTTTGTATGCCGGGCCGTCACCGCAGCACAGGGACCTTGGTCACCGACGCCGCGGCGTCAGCGCGGGGGCATCCGCAGCGCGCCATCGAGGCGGATGACCTCACCGTTGAGCATCGGGTTGTCGACGATGTGCGCGACCAGCGAGGCGTACTCGCTCGGCCTGCCCAGGCGCGAGGGGTGGGGCACCTGCGCCTCGAGGACCGCCTTCACGTCGCCGGGCAGCCCGGAGAGCATCGGCGTCTCGAACGTGCCGGGGGCCACGGTGACCACGCGGATGTCCCTGTCGGCGAGGTCCCGCGCGGCCGAGAGGGTGAGGCCGACGACGCCACCCTTGGACGCGGCATACGCGGCCTGGCCGATCTGGCCGTCGTAGGCGGCGATCGACGCCGTCATGACGACGACGCCGCGGTCGCCGTCGACCGGCTCGTTGTCGAGCATCGCGGCGGCGCCCAGGCGCAGCACGTTGAACGTGCCGACGAGGTTGATGTCGATGACGTTGCGGAACGTCTCGAGGTCGAGCGGGCCCTTCTTGCCGACCACCCGGCCGGGGGTGCCGACGCCCGCGCAGTTGACGACGACGCGCAGGTCGCCGAGCTCCCTGGCGACCTCGATCGCGGCCTGCACCTGAGCCTCGTCGCGCACGTCCCCCGGGGCGAAGCGCGCGTGGTCGCCGAGCTCCTCGGCCAGGGCCTTCCCGCTGGAGGAGGGCAGGTCGACGATGACGACCGAGGCGCCGCCGTCGTGCAGGCGTCGGACGGTGGCCTCACCGAGTCCGGAGGCGCCACCGGTGACGAGCGCGACGGTGGAGTCGTTGATGTTCAAGGAGGTTCCTCGCTGTGGTGTCGGGGACGGGGTGGTCAGCCGCGCAGCAGCTGACGGGCGATGACCAGGCGCTGGATCTGGTTGGTGCCCTCGAAGATCTGGGTCACCTTGGCCTCGCGCATGTAGCGCTCGACCGGGAAGTCCTGCGTGTAACCGTAGCCACCGAGGACCTGGACCGCATCGGTGGTGACCTTCATGGCGGCGTCGGTGCACACCAGCTTGGCGATCGCGGCCTGCTTGCTGAAGGGCCGGCCGGCGTCGCGCAGGCGCGCCGCGTGCAGGTAGGTCGCGCGGGCCGAGGTGACCGCGGCCTCCATGTCGGCGAGCAGGAACGACAGGCCCTGGAACTCGCTGATCGCCCGGCCGAACTGCTTCCGCTCGGTCGCATAGCCCGCCGCCACGTCCAGCGCCGCCTGCGCCAGGCCCGTCGCGGCCGCCGCGATCCCGAGGCGGCCGGAGTCCAGCGCGGACAGGGCGATCGACATGCCCATGCCCGGCTCGCCGACGAGGCGGCCGGCGTCGACGACGGCGTCCTCGAAGTAGACCTGGCGCACCGTGTCGCAGGCCAGGCCCATCTTGCGCTCGGGCTCGCCGAAGCTCAGGCCCTCGGTGCCGGCCGGGACGACGAAGCAGGACAGCCCCTTGCTCGGGTGGTCGCCGGTGCGGGCGAAGGTCGTGTAGAAGTCCGCGTGGCCGGCGTGGGAGATCCACGCCTTGGTGCCCTTGAGCCGGTATGCCGAGCCGTCACCGAGCGGGGTGGCCCGGGTGGAGATCGCGGAGACGTCGGAGCCGGCCTGGGGCTCGGAAAGGCAGTAGGCGCCGAGCATCGAGCCGCCGAGCATGTCCGGCAGCAGCCCGGCCTTCTGGGCGTCGGTGCCGAACTGCGCCACGGGGTAGCAGGTCAGGGAGTGGACGCTGACGCCGACGGCGACGCTCATCCACGCCGCGGCGATCTCCTCGACGACCTGCAGGTAGACCTCGTAGGGCTGCCCGCCGCCGCCGACCTCCTCGGGGTAGGCCAGGGACAGCAGCCCGGCGTCCCCGAGCAGCCGGAAGGTGTCGCGGGGGAACTCGGCGGCCGCCTCGGCGGCCGGGGCCTTCGGCGCGAGCTGCTCGGCGCAGATCTCGCGCGTGAGCTCGATGAGGTCCTGGGCTTCCTCGGTGGGCATGAGGCGGTCTGCGGGCATGACAGAAACGATACTGCACGCGATACGTCAGTATCACTGTCCGTATGATCTGTGACATGTCCGCGACACTGACCGCCCGCCAGGTGGACCTGCTCGGCCGGCTCACCGACCTGGTCGTGGCCGAGGGCTTCGCGCACCTGACCCTGGACGACCTCGCGGCGCGGCTGCGCTGCTCCAAGACCACGCTCTACGCGCTGGCCCCGAGCAAGGACCAGCTCGCGGTGCGGGTGGTCAACAACTTCTTCCGACGCTCGACCGCGTTCGTCGAGTCGCGGGTGGCGCAGCGGCGTGCGCCGCTGCGCCGGATCGAGGCCTACCTCGAGGCGGTCGCCGAGGCGCTGCGCCCGGCCTCTCGGCAGTTCATCGACGACATCGCCGGCTTCGAACCAACCCGGGCGACCTACCGCGACAACGCCGTGGCGGCGGCCCGCAGGGTGCGCGAGCTGGTCGACGAGGCCGCGGCGGAGAAGGCCGTCGCCCCGGTCGACGCCGCGTTCGTGGCCACGTGGGTCGGCGTGACGATCGAGGCGATCCAGCGCGGGGAGTTCGCCGAGCGCGCCGGGCTCGGTGACGCGGCGGCGTTCGAGGAGCTCGGCCGCCTGGTCAGCCGAGCGCTGGCCCGCCCCGCCTGACCTGCCTCAGGCGGGGTCCGGCTCGACGGCCCGGGCCCGGGCGTGGGTTGAGTCCAGCCGCCGGACGCTGCCGGACATCAGGGGCGCAAAGCTCGAGACGACGAACACCACGGCCGTCGCGGCGAGGGTGTGGCCCAGGCCGAACGCGGCCGCCAGCGGCCCGGCGACCGCGTTGCCCGCGGGGATGCCGACGAACGAGGTGAGCTCGTCCCAGGACGACACGCGCGCGAGCACTCCGTGCGGCACCTGGTCCTGCACGACCGTCTCCCAGCAGGCGTTGAGGAACGCGAGGCCCAGCATCGCGGCCACGGCGCTGGCGACCACGGCCCACAGGTGGTGTGCCGGCCAGGCGTAGGCGGCCGCGAACAGCCCGGTGAGCGCGAGCCCGGCGTTGGCGGCCAGGAGCGGGCGCCGCGGGCGCACGGCCATGGCCACGAAGCCGCCGAGCACGCCGCCGACGCCGATCGAGCTGCCGATGACGCCCACGGCCGTGGCCCCGCCCAGCCGGTTCATCGCCACGACCGGGCCCAGCACGGCGAGCACGCCCCAGGCGGTGTTCCACACGCTGTGGCCGAGGAGGTTCTTCCAGTACCAGTCGCGCGACCGGACCTCGGACCAGCCTGCGGCCAGCTCGTGCCACAGTGGCCTTCGCGCTGCCCGGGTCGCCTCGACCCGCACCAGCGCCACGGTGACTGCGGAGACGACATAGGTGGCGGCGTTGGCGATGAAGGCCACGGGTGCGCCGGCCGTCGCCACGAGGATGCCGGCCAGGGCCGGCCCCCCGATGTTGGCCCCGCTCTGCAGCAGCCCCATGAAGGCGTTCGCGGCATGGCGGTCGGTCTCGGGCACGACCAGCGGCTGGAGCGAGGCGAGAGAGGGGCGGAAGAAGGCGCCGGCCGCACCGGTGACGACGTAGAGGGCGCACAGTGCGGCCGTCGAGGGATGGCCCTTGGCCAGCTCGACGGCGAGAAGGAGCTGCGTGGCTGCCCGCACGATGTCGCACAGCACCATGAGGCGCTGGGGACGCAGCCGGTCGGCCCAGACCCCGCCGAGGAGCATGAGCGCCATGCGCGTGGCCATGCCGGTGCCGATGACGACGCCCAGGTCGGAGGCGGTGCCGCCGCGCTGGACGATCGCCACGGCCAGTGCCACGGTCACGAGGGCGTCTCCCAGCCAGGACAGCCCCTGACCCGCGGCGAGAAGGCGGAACGGGGCTGAGCGCAGCGGCGCCAGGGCGGGAGGGAGGGTCATGTGGCAAATGTAATTAGGCCACGAATAGTTAGCAAGCGAATGGTTAAACTTCTGACTGTCAGGCGTGTAAGAATCGGGCCATGGCCCGCCTCACCGACTCGGTCGACCAGCACGTCGAGCGCTGGCTCCCGGCGCTGCCGCAGCTCGACGCCGAGGTCGAGGGGGTCATCACTCGGATGCAGCGGCTGCTGTGGCTGCTCAAGCGGAGCAAGGTCCAGGCCTGGGCCAGGCAGGGCGTGACGGCCGCCGACGTCCAGACCGTGCACACCCTCCTCGCCTGCGAGCTCTCCGGGGTGGAGGCCACCCCCGCCCTGCTGGCGGAGAAGTCCCAGATGACCCGGGCCGGCATGACCAGCCGCCTGGACCGGCTGGAGACGGCGGGGCACCTGACCCGGCACCCGGACCCCGAGGACCGCCGCCGGGTCATCGTCCGCCTCACCCCGGCGGGCCGGGCGATGTGGGAGGCGGCCCTCGAGGTCGGCATCCGGCTCGAGGCCGAGCTGCTCGACCACCTCACCCCGCACCAGCGCACCCAGCTGAACCAGCTCCTGCGCGCACTGCTCTCCGGCGTGGAGGCGCGACCGGACTGAGCCACACGGCATACCGTGGCCCGCGGACCGTCGCGGCCGGCGACGACCGGGCAGGGAGGCGAGCAGCGTGGCTGGCAGTGCACTCATCGGTGGGGTCGTCCTGGCCTCGGGACAGAGCTCGATGTGGCAGGACATGTTCACGTTCGAGATCCCGCCGGCGGAGAAGGTCATCCGGACCGTCGTGGTCTACCTGTTCATCGGCGTGCTGATCCGGGTGGCCGGCAAGCGGATGATGGCCCAGCTCAACTCCTTCGACCTGGTGGTCGTGCTGCTGCTGAGCAACGTGGTCCAGAACGCCATCATCGGCCCGGACAACTCCCTCATCGGCGGGTTGCTCGGCGCGGCGGTGCTGGTGCTGTTCAACGCCCTCATGGACCGGGTCGCGCTGATGGGTCCACGCTCGACGTGGCTGTTCCAGGGCAGCCCGACCGTGCTCGTCACCCACGGCAAGGTGGACGAGAAGGCCGTGCACCGCATCGGGCTGCGCGACCACGAGATCATGAGCGCCCTGCACCACCAGGGCGCTGATGGCCCCAACGAGGTGCGCAAGGCGTCCCTGGAGCCGGGCGGCACGTGGAACATCGAGCTGATGCGCGACGAGCAGGCGGCCAGCCTCGGCGACCTGCGGCAGGCCGTCGTCGACCTGCAGCGCCACATCGACGCCCGGCTGTCAGCCCTCGAACGGAGTGATGGTCGGCCGCTTGGCGGTGAGGGCGTCTCCTGAGGACTGCCCGCGCAGCCGGCGCTGCACCCAGGGGGCGACGTACTCCCGGGCCCACCGCACGTTCTCACGGAAGGACTCGGCCCGGCCGATCGGCGGGGCCGGCGGCAGCGGGGTGGCCCACTCGGTGTCGTCCGGCTCGAAGCCCAGCGTGGTGAACGCGTTGAGGGCCACCCGGCGGTGCCCCTCGGTGGTCATGTGGATCCGGTCGGAGGCCCACAGCCGCCAGTCCCGCAGCGCGTGCATGCCCCACTGGTCGATGACGAACGCCTCGTGCCGCCGCGCGATCGACCAGATGTGCGCGACGTAGGTGGCCGCCCGTCCCCGGGTCATCCTGACCAGGGGCGCCTCACGCGGGTCCACCGGCGTGGCCATGAGCACGTCCGCGCCGGTGGCCCGGATCCGCGCGACCGCGTCCTCCAGCCGCGCGGCGAGGCCGTCGATGTCCGCTCGCGGGCGCAGGATGTCGTTGCCGCCGCCGACGATGCTGACCAGGTCGGGCTCCAGGGCCAGCGCCTCGTCCAGCTGCCGCCCGACGATGTCGTCGAGCAGGCGCCCGCGCACCGCGAGGTTGGCGTAGCCGAAGCCCTGCTCCTGCCTGCGGGCCTCCAGCGCCAGATGGGCGGCGAGCCGGTCGGCCCACCCGATGTAGGCGTTGTCGCGCTCGGGGTCGGGGTCGCTCATGCCCTCGGTGAACGAGTCGCCGATGGCCACGTAGCGGGACCAGGTCACGGAAGCCTCCAGTCGACGGGCCCGGCGCCCTGGGCGGCGAGCAGCTCGTTGGCGCGGCTGAAGGGCCGCGACCCGAAGAACCCGCCCCGGGCCGAGAGGGGCGAAGGGTGGGCGCTCTCGATCCGCGGCACCTGCCCGAGCGAGGGGCCCAGGTTGCGCGCGTCGCGTCCCCACAGGATCGCCACGAGCGGACCGCCGCGCTCGACCAGCGCCTGGATCGCCTGGGCGGTCACGGCCTCCCATCCCTTGCCGCGGTGGCTGCCCGCGGCACCGGGGCGCACGGTCAGCACCCGGTTGAGCAGCAGCACCCCCTGGTCGGCCCAGGGGGAGAGGTCGCCGTTGGACGGGGTCGGCAGGCCGAGGTCGGTGCCCATCTCGGCGTAGATGTTCTGCAGGCTGCGCGGCACCGGCCGCACCTCGGGGGCCACCGAGAAGGACAGGCCGACCGCGTGCCCGGGCGTGGGGTAGGGGTCCTGGCCCACGATGAGCACCTTGACGTCGTCGAGCGGGCGGCTGAAGGCGCGCAGCACGTGCTCGCCGGCCGGCAGGTATCCGCGGCCGGAGGCCACCTCCGCACGGAGGAAGTCGCCCAGCCGGGTCACCTCCGCGGAGACGGGCTGCAGCGCCTCGGCCCAGGTGGGGTGGACCAGCTCGGTCAGGGGCTTGGCGACGGGCACGTCGTCAATGTAGGTGACCCGAGGGCCGGCCCCGGAGCCCGGTCCGGTCAGCCGGGGTGGCCGGCGTGGCCGGCCCCGAGGTGCCGGTAGCCGCGGTGGACCGCCACGGCCAGCCCCTCCACCGGGAACGGCCACGGCCCCCGGGAGAGCGCATCGGCTTCGGGGACGTGGGCGGCCACCAGCAGGCGCAGGTGCTCGGCCACCTGGGTCACGTCACGGGCCTGCTGGGCGACGAAGTCGACGTCGACCACGTCGCCGTGTCCGGGGACCACGTTGGTCACCGGGTCGAGCATGCTCGCGAGCCGTTCGAGCGTGGGCCCCCACTCCAGCGGCCAGCAGTCCGGGCCGAACGACGGCGGGCCGGACTGCTCCACCAGGTCGCCGGCGTAGACGACGTCGGCGTCGGGCACCAGCAGGACCGCGTCCCCGTCGGTGTGCCCGCGCCCCAGGTGGGTCGCCTGCACCTCGCGGCCACCGAGGTCGAGGTCCCACCGGTGGGCGAAGACGGTGTCCGGAGGCACCTTCTCCTCCGTGGACAGGGGCGCCTCGGGTTCGGGGGCGCCCCGCTCCAGCGCCAGCGGCACCGCCGCGTGCGCCACCACCGGGCAGCCCGGGAACGCCGCGTTGCCACCGAGGTGGTCGAAGTGGGCGTGGGTGTTCATCACCGCGAGCACCGGCAGCGAGGACAGCGCACGCACGTGCACCGCCAGCTCGCGGCCCTGCGCGACGTCCGCCCGGGTGTCGATGACCAGCAGGCCGTCGTCCCCGGCGACCACGCCGCTCGAGACGTCCCAGGGTGAGTACCGGCGCACCCAGCAGCGGTCTCCCACCTCCACCCAGTCGGTGCCCATGGGGCCAGCGTGGCAGCCGTCGGCGGGGTGTCCAACCGACGATCGTCACGTCACTTCGGCCGCGGCCTCGGGCCCGGACCGGCCGCGGTGGTCCTCGCTCGGACCCGGCGGCATGCGGAGGCATCGCCGCTGGCCACCTAGACTCGCGGCCGTGCATGGCTTCGATGAGACGACCGAGGAGCTCGGTCAGGCGATCCTCAAGTACGCCGAGGAGCGGCTGCGGCTCGACCCGGTGCCGCTGGACGGCCCGCGGACCAAGGAGCAGCTCGACGCGGTCGCCGGCGAGACGATCACCCCCGACGGCATGGGTGGCCTGCCCGCGCTGAGGCTGTTCGAGGAGGACCTCGCCCCGGCGTGCATCTCCACGGACCACCCGCGCTACCTCTCCTTCATCCCGTGCGCCCCGACCGAGGCCGCGACGCTGTTCGACCTCGTCGTCGGCGCGTCCTCGATCTACGGCGGGTCGTGGCTCGAGGGTGCTGGCGCCGTCCACGCCGAGAACCAGGCGCTGCGCTGGATCGCCGACCTCGCCGGGCTGCCGCCCCAGGCCGGCGGGGTGTTCGTGCCCGGAGGGACAGTCGGCAACCTCTCGGCCCTGGTGGCGGCGCGCGCGACGGCGCGGGCACGGCATACCGGCGAGGGGCCGCGGCCCAACAAGGTGGCGGGCACGGTCAGCGCCCACTCCTCGATCAAGTCCGCGTGCGACGTCATGGACGCCGACCTCGTGGGCGTCCAGGTCGACGAGCGCCAGCGGCTGACCGGGGACAACCTGCGCCGCGTGCTCGAGGCCGAGGGGCCGGAGCAGTTCTTCGCCGTCGTCGCGACGTGCGGCACCACGAACTTCGGCATCGTCGACGACCTCGCCTCCGTCGCCGAGGTGTGCCGCGAGTTCGGTATCTGGTTCCACGTCGACGGGGCATACGGCGGCGCCGGGCTGGCGGCGCCGAGCGTGCGCCACCTCTACGCCGGCATCGAGCACGCCGACTCCTTCATCGTCGACCCGCACAAGTGGCTGTTCGCGCCGTTCGACTGCTGCGCGCTGCTCTACCGCGAGCCGGCGCTGGCCCGGGCCGCGCACACGCAGAAGGCGTCCTACCTCGACGTGCTCACCGAGGCGCCGGAGTGGAACCCCACCGACTACGCGGTCGGCCTGACCCGGCGCGCCCGCGGCCTGCCGTTCTGGTTCTCCCTGGCCGCTCACGGCACCCGCGCCTACAGCGCCGCGATCGAGCGCACGCTGGAGGTCACCCGGTTCGCCGAGGCCGAGATCGAGCGGCGCGACTACCTCGAGGCGCTGCGCGAGCCGGACCTGTCGGTGATCGTGTTCCGCCGGCTGGGCTGGACCCCGGCCGACTACCACGCGTGGAGCGACCGGGTCCTCGCCGAGGAGTTCGCCTTCGTGGTGCCGACCTCGCACGAGGGGGAGACGGTGGCGCGGTTCGCCATCGTCAACCCCAACACCACCGAGGACGACATCGCCGCGATCCTGGACTCGATGGCGGGCCCGGCATGAGCGTCGCCCGGCCGCGCACGAGCCTCGCCGGACCCGCCCGAGTGAATGACACCGCTGTGATTCGGCCGGTACGATGAACCCGCACGACGAGCCACGGGAGGGTCGCATGAGCGCCGCAGCAGAGGTCACCCCGACGTCCGCCGAGGAGCTGAGCGAGCGGGACCGCGAGATCATCGCCTTCGAGCGCCAGTGGTGGAAGTACGCCGGCGCCAAGGAGCAGGCGATCCGGGAGCTGTTCGACATGAGCGCGACGCGCTACTACCAGGTGCTCAACGCCCTGATCGACAGCCCGGCCGCCCTCGAGGCCGACCCGATGCTCATCAAGCGCCTGCGCCGCCTGCGCGCGAGCCGCCAGCGGGCCCGCTCGGCCCGCCGCCTCGGCGTCCAGCTCTGAGCCCACCGACCGAGCCCGCCCGGCATGCCGCCCGGCGGGCTCTGTCATGCCCGGGACCGCCTGTCGTGCAAGGGTGGTGACCATGAGCGATGTCGTCGACTGGAGCACCCCCGAAGGCCTGCGAGCGGTCCGGGAGTCGCTCGCCGCGACGATCCCCGGGTGGACCGACCCCGCCGCGTATGCCGTGGGCATCGGTGCCGGGTCCGACTCCCGTGAGGTCGGCTTCCCGCACGTCAACGCCGACGGCTCGCACCTGCTGCCGGCGGTCGTCCTCGCCAAGGTCATCGGGCACGAGGGCGGCACCGCGACCTACGACCTGACCGTCGACCAGCTGCGCACCGCGGCCGAGACCCTCGCCCCGGCGGAGGCCTGCACGGCGTACGACCACCCCAACCTGTGGGCCTGGCGGGACCTGCTGGAGCAGGTCCGCCCGGAGTCGGCGCTCACGCTGACGGCGGTGTTCGTGCGCGACCTCGAGGACCCGGCCGCGTCCGAGGCCGACGCCGCGATGCGCGACCTCATCGAACGGCCGGTCGGCGAGCGCTGAGGGGGCCGCGAGGGCATTTGCACTCGGTGGGGTCGAGTGCTAATCATTGGGTTAGCACTCTCATCCCGAGAGTGACAATCTCGACCGTCTGTCGAGGACCGGCGAACGCAGCGACGTGAGCTGCCGGACCCGGTCCGTCCGTCGCGGGCGTCCGGCGGTCACCCGAAGATTTTCGCGTGGGAGGAACCACCCGAATGGCCAAGATCATCGCTTTCGATGAGGAGGCTCGCCGCGGTCTCGAGCGGGGCATGAACACCCTCGCCGACGCCGTCAAGGTGACCCTCGGTCCCAAGGGCCGCAACGTCGTGCTGGAGAAGAAGTGGGGCGCCCCCACGATCACCAACGACGGTGTGAGCATCGCCAAGGAGATCGAGCTCGAGGAGCCGTACGAGAAGATCGGCGCCGAGCTCGTCAAGGAAGTTGCCAAGAAGACCGACGACGTGGCCGGTGACGGCACCACGACCGCCACGGTCCTGGCCCAGGCGCTGGTGCGCGAGGGTCTGCGCAACGTCGCCGCGGGCGCCAACCCGATGGCCCTCAAGCGCGGCATCGAGAAGGCCGTCGAGGCCGTCTCCGCCCAGCTGCTGACGATGGCCAAGGACGTCGAGACCAAGGAGCAGATCGCCTCCACCGCCTCGATCTCCGCTGCTGACCCCCAGATCGGCGAGATGATCGCCGAGGCCATGGACAAGGTCGGCAAGGAAGGCGTCATCACCGTCGAGGAGAGCAACACCTTCGGCCTCGAGCTCGAGCTCACCGAGGGCATGCGCTTCGACAAGGGCTACATCAGCCCCTACTTCGTGACCGACACCGAGCGCATGGAGACCGTGCTCGAGGACCCCTACGTCCTCGTGCTCAACTCCAAGATCAGCAACGTCAAGGACCTGCTGCCGCTGCTCGAGAAGGTCATGCAGTCCGGCAAGCCGCTGGCGATCATCGCCGAGGACGTCGAGGGCGAGGCCCTGGCCACGCTGATCGTCAACAAGATCCGCGGCACCTTCAAGTCCGTCGCCGTCAAGGCCCCGGGCTTCGGTGACCGCCGCAAGGCCATGCTGCAGGACATCGCGATCCTGACCGGTGGCCAGGTCATCTCCGAGGAGGTCGGCCTCAAGCTCGAGAACGCCGGTCTGGACCTGCTGGGCACCGCCCGCAAGGTCGTCGTCACCAAGGACGAGACCACCATCGTCGAGGGCTCGGGCGACTCCGACCAGATCCAGGGCCGGGTCAACCAGATCCGCGCCGAGATCGAGAAGTCGGACTCCGACTACGACCGCGAGAAGCTCCAGGAGCGCCTCGCCAAGCTCGCCGGCGGCGTGGCCGTCATCAAGGCGGGCGCGGCCACCGAGGTCGAGCTCAAGGAGCGCAAGCACCGCATCGAGGACGCCGTCCGCAACGCGAAGGCTGCCGTCGAGGAGGGCATCGTCGCCGGTGGTGGCGTGGCCCTGCTGCAGGCCACCGACGCCGCGTTCGAGAAGCTCGAGCTCGAGGGTGACGAGGCCACCGGCGCCAACATCGTGCGCGTCGCGGCCGAGGCCCCGCTCAAGCAGATCGCGATCAACGCCGGCCTCGAGGGTGGCGTCGTGGCGGAGAAGGTGCGCAACCTTCCTTCCGGCCACGGCCTCAACGCGGCCAACGGCGAGTACGTCGACCTGATCGCCGAGGGCATCATCGACCCGGCCAAGGTCACGCGCTCCGCGCTGCAGAACGCCGCCTCCATCGCGGCGCTGTTCCTCACCACCGAGGCCGTCATCGCCGACAAGCCCGAGAAGGCGGCCCCGGCTGCCCCGGGTGGCGGCGACATGGGTGGCATGGACTTCTGATCCTGACGGATCGGCAGGTCTGAGCAACGCACAGGGCGGCTCCCCCGCGAGGGGGAGCCGCCCTCTGCGTTGCCAGGCGCCACGTCGCGGGGACCCGCCATGCCCGTCGCGGGGCCTGCCGGCTCAGCCGCTGAACATCGCGGTGTTCTGCTGCTCGGCCTGGTTGTAGGAGCTGCCCGCCTGGGCCAGCGCCTGGCTGATGTGGTCGAGCGACTCGCGCACCCGCAGCTGGGTGGCCCGCCACTCGGTGACCACGCCCTGGAACCGCTGCGAGGCCGACCCCTGCCAGGCGTCCTGCAGGCCGGTGAGCCGGCTCATCATCGCCGTGACCTGCGCGTCGACCTCGCCGGAGATCCGCTTGATGTCGCTCGAGGCGGCCGCGATCCGCTCGGTGTCCACGCTGAACTGACTGCTCATGGTTGCCATCCCCCTGTCCACCCGGGGCCCGGCTGGCCCGCGGCGTCCCTGCGAACCTAACCTGAGCGGCGGGACGCCCCGGGGTTATCCACATCCGGCCCGGGACGACGGGAGGAGCGCCGTGGCGATCTGGATCGACCCGCCGCGCTGGCCCGCGCACGGGCGCCTGTGGAGCCACCTCATCAGCGACACCTCCTACGGCGAGCTGCACGACTTCGCCGCGGCACACGGCATACCCCGTCGCGGGTTCGAGGGCGACCACTACGACGTGCCCGAGGAGCGGTATGCCGCGCTGGTCGCCGCCGGGGCCCGCCCGGTGGCGGGCACCGAGCTGGCACGGCGGCTGCGCGACAGCGGGCTGCGCTTCCCCAAGCGCAGGGGGGAGTGGCCGCTGGCCCGGCACCACGACGTGATCGCGACGCTCGACCTGCCGCACCGGCTGGACGTCGTCGCCTCACGGCTGCCGCCGCCGGAGCAGCAGACCGCGGCGGCCGCGGTGTTCGTCCTCGACGCGCTCGGTGACTTCCTGCTGGTGCACTCGGTGGTGCGCGACGCCTGGGGTGCCCCGGCCGGCGGGCGCGAGCCCGGCGAGAGCGTGCGTGCGGGCGCGGTGCGCGAGGTCCGCGAGGAGAGCGGGCTGGTCATCGCGGAGCACGGCCTGCGGCACTGCGGCTACGAGCGGGTCACCATCGACGGTGACGCCAGCGCCCACCGCTGGCCGCACCGGCGCAACTACGTCGCCTGCTTCACCTACCGGCTCGACGCGGTCCGCCCGGACGTGCAGCCCCAGCTCGACGACGTCGACGCGGCCGAGTGGGTGGACGAGGTCGAGCTCGAACGCCGCTGCGCGGGGGAGTTCTGGTGGCCGATGGTCGAGCGCCGGGACCTGTGGCCGTGAGCCGGCGGCTCAGCGCAGGCGGGCCAGCTCGCGGCCGAGGTTGACCCGGGCGGCGGCCTCCCACTCGCGCAGCGCCGCCGTGGTGCGGTAGATCCGGTCCCGGTGCAGCAGCGGCTCGAGGATGGCGGCCCGCCCAGCGCGGTAGACGTCCTCCTCGACGTGGGCGTACTCCTCGCGGACCTGGGCGCAGTACTCGTCGAACCGCTCCGCGGGGGCGGAGAGCACCCACAGGTCGGCGTCGTGGAACGCCGCACCGACGGGCTCGTCACCATCGAGGTCGTGGCCGGCGGTCATCTCCACCAGTGCGGCCACCGCCTGCCGGTCGTCCTCGTCGAAGCCCAGCTGCCGCAACGACTCCCGGGCCAGGTCGGCGCTCGCGGCCTCGTTGGCCCCGGGCAGCGCCTGCGGGTCGTAGACCGCGTCGTGGAACCAGGCGGCGACCCGGCCGAGCGTGCCGCCACGGTCGTCGACGGCGCCGGCCAGCTCGAGGTCCTCCAGCGCCCAGAACATCTCCACCAGGTGCGTGGTGGTGTGGTAGCGCCGGGTGGGGTCGGTCCAGCGCGCGAGCAGGCTCGAGCCGACAGCGGTGACGGTGTCGTTGTGGGCGGCCGGTGCGAGGCTGCGGACGTCGAGGGTCCACCACGTGATGAGGGCAGGCACGGGCGCCAGTGTGTCAGGCGGCGAGCTCGTCCGGCAGGTCCTGCGCGTGCAGCACGGTGAGCGCGGAGACGGCGCGGGTGAGGATGACGTAGAGCCGGCGCAGCCCGGTGCGGGGGTCCGGCTCCGCGGCCGCGATCGCCGTCGGCTCCAGCACCACGACCCGGTCGAACTCCAGGCCCTTGGCCACGGTGGCCGGCACGAGGTCGACCTGGTGGTCGACGTCGCCGTGGTCGAAGCCCAGCACCCCGTGCTCGATCCCGTTGCGGGACAACGCCTTCGAGGCCTCGTCGAGGTCCGCGTCGGGCACGATGACGCCCACCGAACCGGCCTCCGCGGACATCGCCGCGACGGTCTCGGCCAGCCGGTCCAGCAGCTCACCGGCAGCCACCCGGGTGATGTCCAGACGACCGGGGTTCTCACGCACCGACTTCGGCGCACCCAGCCCCGGGGCCATCGACGGCAGCAGCTGCGCCGCGTAGTCGATGACGCTGGCCGGCACGCGGAACCCGCGGTCGAGCACCTCGACGTGGCCGCCCGGCTTGCCCAGGTGCGTCAGGGAGGACTCCCACGAGTCCGTCGCCCACGGGGTGGTGCCTTGCGCGATGTCCCCCAGCACCGTCGCAGAGCCGGTCGAGCAGCGCCGGCCGACGGCGCGCAGCTGCATCGGGGAGAGGTCCTGCGCCTCGTCGAGGACCACGTGCCCCAGGCTGCCGGTGCGCGAGAGGTGGTCGGCCAGCTCGTCGAGCAGGACGCAGTCGTGCACCGACCAGCGCGCCGAGCCCTTGGCGCGCGGCGGGTTCGGCCACACCAGCAGCTCCAGCTCGTCGCGGTCGAGCAGGTCCTCGGCGTGCCGGGACAGCACCGCGGCGTCGGCCAGCAGCTCGAACAGCACCGCCTTCGGGTCGAGCGCCGGCCAGACCTGCGCGGCATACAGCTTGACCGCGGTGCTGCGGGCCACGGCGTCCTGGACCCGGTCGTCGGGGGAGTCGCCGGCGGCCTCCATGCGCAGCAGGACGGCGTGGGCGAGCCGCTGGGGCAGCATCTGCCGTGCTGCCTCGTAGCGCACCCCTCGGGTGCGCAGCTCGCCGAGGATCTCCTCCACCTCGTATGCCGGGACGCGCCACTTGCGCGCGCCGCGCGGCACCACCAGGGCGTCCTGCGGGCTGCCCACGTGCGACCACACCGCGCGGCGCAGCAGCTCGGCCATGCGCGGGTCACCCTTGAGCACCGCCGTGTCGACCGGGTCCGCGCCGCGCACCGGCACCGAGGCGACGAGGTCCTCGATGGTGGCGTGGCGGACCTCGACCTCGCCGAGGGCCGGCAGGACCGCGCCGATGTGGTCGAGGAAGGCGCGGTTGGGCCCGATGACCAGCACCCCGGTGCGGGCGAGCCGCTCGCGGAAGGCGTAGAGCAGCCAGGCGGCGCGGTGCAGGCCGACCGCGGTCTTGCCGGTGCCCGGCGCCCCCTGGACGCAGACCGTGGTGCCGACGTCGGCGCGGACGATCTCGTCCTGCTCGGGCTGGATGGTCGCCACGATGTCGCGCATCGGTCCCTCGCGCGGGCGCTCGATCTCGCTGGCCAGGATCTGGCTGCGCACCTCGTGCTCGGCCCGGTCGGTCAGGTGCTCGTCCTCGTAGGCGGTCAGCCTGCCGCGGTCGATGCCGAAGCGCCGGCGCAGGGTGACCCCCATCGGCGCGGTGCGTGAGGCCCGGTAGAACGCCGTCGACACCTCGGCGCGCCAGTCGATGACGACCGGGTCGCCCTGCTCGTCGGCGACGTGCCGGCGGCCGATGTACCACCGTTCCATCCCGTTGCCGTCGGTGGTCGGGTCGGCGGAGGCGTCCCGGTCGATCCGGCCGAAGAACAGCGTCGACGTGGGGTCGTCGGCCAGGGACGCGGCCCGCCGGTGCAGCGTGGCCGCGAGGAACTCGCTGGAGACGCGGTCACCACCGTGGGCATCGAGGGAGAGCGTCTGCTCGCGCATCCGGGCGAGCTCGGCCCGGGCCCGGGCGAGGTGGTCGCGTTCGCGCTGGAGCTCGGGGGACACCGACATGACGACAGACGCCTTCCTCGGGCAGGTGCAGGGGGAGCCGTGCAGCCTAACCCGGGGAAGGCGTCCATCGGTAGCCGTTTGCCTGGCGTCACAAGCGGCCGGCGCCGGGAGGACGCGGCGCCGGCCGACCGGCTACTGGTTGGTGTCCGGTCGCACCGCGAGGGTGACCGGGACCTGCAGCTGCTTGCCGCCGCGGACCACGGTCAGCGTGACCTTCTCGCCGACGGTGCGCTCGCGGATCTGCGCCACGAGGGACTCGGCGCTGGAGACCGGGGTGCCGTTGACCGCGATGATCGCGTCGCCGGTCTTGAGGCCGGCGTCCGCCGCCGGGGTGCCGGAGACGACCTGGCCGATCTGCGCGGCCGACCGCTTGGCCGAGCCGTCCGTGACCGTGGCGTCGCGCGAGCTGACGCCCAGGTAGGCGTGCTGGGCCTTGCCGGTCTGGATCAGCTGGTCGGCGATGGCCTTGACCTCGTTGACCGGGATCGCGAAGCCGATGCCGATGTTGCCGCTCTGGCTGCCCGAGGAGGACCCGGAGACCGAGGCGATCGAGGAGTTGATCCCCACCAGCTGGCCGCCCGCGTTGACGAGGGCGCCACCGCTGTTGCCCGGGTTGATCGCCGCGCTGGTCTGGATCGCGTTGGTCACCACCGGCTCGCCGGTGGAACCGCCGAGCTGGTCGCCGCCGGAGGAGTCCTCGGTGGTCACCGGCCGGTTGAGGGCACTGACGATGCCCGTGGTGACGGTGCCGGCGAGGCCGAGCGGGTTGCCGACCGCCATGACCGGCTCGCCGACCGTGAGCCGGGTGGCGTCACCGAAGGCGATCGGCTTGAGGTCGCTGGGTGCGTTCTCGAGCTTGATCACGGCCAGGTCGGTGGCGGGGTCGGTGCCCACGACGCTGGCGGAGTAGCTGCGCTGGTCGTGCAGGGTCACCGTGATCTGGCTGCCCTGGCCGAGGCCGCTGACGACGTGGTTGTTCGTCACGACGTGCCCGGACTTGTCGATGATCACGCCGGAGCCCTTGGCGCTGCCCTGCTGGCTGTCGATCGAGATGGAGACCACGCTCGGCACGACGACCCCGGAGGTGGCCGCCCAGTCGGGGGACGACGGGTTGGCCTGCACGACCGGCGCCGACTGCGTGGCGCCGAGGGACGTGGTGGAGGTGGTGGTCGCCGCGGTGTCCGTGTGGGTCACGGCATACGTCGTGCCGCTGGCGAGGACCGCCGCGAGGACCGCGACCGAGACGAGCTCGACGAGGCGGCGCGGCCGCCGGTCACGGTCGGCCCCGGCCTTGGTCCAGACCGGCGGGGGCGGCTCGGCCGGGTTCTGGGGCGCCGCCGGCTGCGACGGCCCAGCGGTGTGCTCGCCGTACCAGAGGGGCTGCGTCGGCTGCGGCTCCGAGGCGGGGGGCACTGGTCCGTACGTCATGGTGGTCACTCCTTAGCGGGGCTTGATGGAGACCACTCAACCCCGGCGAGGTCAACCCTTGCTGGATGCTGTCTGGGAGTTTGCTGTGGGCAGGTCCACGACGAAGGTGGCGCCGCCCCCGGGCGTCTGGGCGACCCCGACCTTGCCGTGGTGGGCGTTGACGATGGCCGCCACGATGGCCAGGCCCAGGCCGTTGCCGCCACCGTGGCCGCGCATCCGGGACGGGTCGGCCCGGTAGAACCGCTCGAACACGCGCCGCGCCGCGGCCGGGTCCACGCCGGGGCCGTGGTCGCGCACCTCCAGCAGCGCCCGGCCGCGCTCCCGGGAGCCCACGGCGACCTCCAGCGGGGTGCCCGGCGGGGTGTGGTTCACCGCGTTGCCGACGAGGTTGGTCAGCACCTGGCGCAGCCGCGCCTCGTCGCCCTCGACGGTGGTGGGCTGCAGGTCGCCGTTCAGGCCGGACAACGTGATCACCCGGCTCGGGTCCAGGGCCTTCGCGTCCTGCACGGCGTCCGCAGCGAGCACCGTCAGGTCGATGGGGGCGAAGGTCATCGGCCGCTCGTCGTCGAGGCGGGCCAGCAGCAGCAGGTCGTCGACGAGCACGCCCATCCGCTTGGCCTCGTCCTCGATCCGGCGCATCGCGGTGGCGACGTCCTCGGGCTTGGTCACCGCGCCCTGGCGGAACAGCTCGGCGTAGCCGCGGACGGCCGCCAGCGGGGTGCGCAGCTCGTGCGAGGCGTCGGCGACGAACTGGCGCATCCGCTCCTCCGAGGCCTCCCGCACCGCGAAGCTCTGCTCGATCTGGGCGAGCATGGCGTTGAGCGACCGCGACAGGCTGGTGACCTCGTCCTTGGCGGTCCGCTCGGGGACGCGTCGCGCCAGGTCCCCGCCGGCGATGGCCGCGGCGGTGTCCTCGATCTGGGTCAGCGGGCGGAACGCCCGGCGCACGGCGAACCACCCGATGAGCGCACACGCCAGCATGACCCCGAGGCCGATGATGAGCAGCGACTCCTTCATGTCCGTGATCGAGGCGTCGACGTCGAACAACGGCACGGCGATCGCGTAGATGACCGCCTCGCCGTCGGTGGTGATGCCGGCGCCCGCCACCATGCGCCAGCGGCCGTCGCCGTCGGTCGAGGAGACGGTGAACGGCTCGTGCGTGCGGACGCGGATGTCGGCCAGGGTCAGCTTCGGCACCCGCGGGTGCTGCCTGGCCTCGGCCGTGGACGGCGGGCCGGAGATGACCGTCCCGTCGGTGGGGAAGATGAACCGCGTGGCGTAGTTGGTGGGGATGCCCCGGCGGCTGTCGAGGGTGCGCGCCACCTGGCTGATCGTCGGGCCGGCCGCGGTCCGCAGGTCCGCATCGACCGCCGTCATCAGTGACCGGCGCATGAGGAACAGCGCCGTGACACCGGTGAGGGTCAGGGACACGAACAGCAGGATGAGCACCACGGCGACGAGGCGCACCCGCAGCGGCAGGGCCTCGAACGGCCTGGCGAGCCGCTCCACCTTTCGGCGGTGCGCAGGCACCTGCTCACCCGTCATGCGGACTCGGGTGGCAGGCGCAGCACGTAACCGACGCCTCGCTTGGTGTGGATCAGGGCGGGCTCGTCCGCGTCGACCTTGCGCCGAAGGTAGGAGATGTAGGACTCGACGATCCCGGACTCGCCGCGGAAGTCGTAGTCCCAGACGTGGTCGAGGATCTGCGCCTTGGACAGCACCCGGTTGGGGTTGAGCATGAGGTAGCGCAGGAGCTTGAACTCGGTCGGCGAGACGTCGATGACCCGCGTGCCCCGGCGCACCTCGTGGGAGTCCTCGTCGAGCTGGAGGTCGTGGAAGCGCAGGGTCGCGTCCTCGGCCACCTCGCCGCGGGTGCGGCGCAGCACCGCACGGATCCGGGCGACGACCTCCTCCAGGCTGAACGGCTTGGTGACGTAGTCGTCACCGCCGACGGTCAGCCCCTTGACCTTGTCGTCCAGGGAGTCGCGCGCGGTGACGAACACGATCGGCAGCAGCCGGCCGGAGTCGCGCAGCTTGCGGGTGACGGTGAAGCCGTCCATGTCGGGCAGCATCACGTCGAGCACGACGAGGTCGGGGGAGTGCTCGCTGGCCTGGCGGATCGCCGTGGCGCCGTCGCCGGCCACGTGGACCTCGAAGCCGGCGAAACGCAGCGACGTGGCCAGCAGCTCGCGGATGTTGGGCTCGTCCTCGACGACGAGCAGGCGCGCCTCAGGGGTCGTGGTCGTCACGATCACGAGTGTGTCCGTCGAGCCTGAGAGTTCGCTGGGAACTCCCTGCGTAAGTTTGAGTCAGTCGCGGGAGGTGACGTCGTCGGCGTCGACGATCCGGTAGGCGTAGCCCTGCTCGGCCAGGAACCGCTGCCGGTGCGCGGCGAAGTCGGCGTCCACGGTGTCGCGGGAGACCACGGTGTAGAAGTGCGCGGTGCGCCCGTCGCCCTTGGGGCGCAGCACCCGGCCGAGGCGCTGGGCCTCCTCCTGGCGGGAGCCGAAGGTGCCGGAGACCTGGATGGCGATGCTGGCCTCGGGCAGGTCGATGGAGAAGTTGGCGACCTTGGAGACCACGAGCAGGCCGATCTCGCCGGTGCGGAACTGCTGGAACAGCTTCTGCCGCACCGTCACCGACGTCTCACCGGTGATCACCGGGGCGTCGAGCCTCTCGGCCAGGGACTCGAGCTGGTCGAGGTACTGGCCGATGACCAGTGTCGGCTCGCCGCGGTGCTTATCCACGAGGGAGGAGACCACGCCGTCCTTGGTGGTGGAGCAGGACGCGAGCCGGTAGCGTTCCTCGGCCTCGGCCATGGCGTAGGTCATCCGCTCGCCGTCGGGCAGGGTGACCCGCACTTCGACGCAGTCCGCCGGGGCGATGTAGCCCTGCGCCTCGATGTCCTTCCACGGCGCGTCGAATCGCTTGGGCCCGATCAGGCTGAACACGTCGGCCTCGCGGCCGTCCTCACGCACGAGGGTGGCGGTGAGCCCGAGCCGCCGCCGGGCCTGCAGGTCGGCCGTCATCCGGAAGATCGGTGCCGGCAGCAGGTGGACCTCGTCGTAGACGATGAGGCCCCAGTCGCGGGCGTCGAGCAGGTCCAGGTGCGGGTAGACGCCCTTCCGCTTGGTCGTCAGCACCTGGTAGGTCGCGATGGTGACGGGGCGGATCTCCTTGCGGGCGCCGGAGTACTCCCCGATCTCGTCCTCGGTGAGACTGGTGCGCCGCACGAGCTCGTCGCGCCACTGGCGGGCCGAGACGGTGTTGGTCACCAGGATGAGCGTCGTGGCACTGGCCTGCGCCATCGCGCCGGCGCCGACGAGGGTCTTGCCCGCACCGCACGGCAGCACCACGACGCCGGACCCGCCGTGCCAGAAGCCGTTGACCGCCTGCTCCTGGTAGGGCCGCAGCGCCCACCCGTCCTCGGCGAGGGCGATCGGGTGGGCCTCACCGTCGACGTAGCCGGCGAGGTCCTCGGCCGGCCAGCCCACCTTGAGCAGCTGCTGCTTGAGGTGCCCCCGCTCGGAGGGGTGCACGACCACGGTCGCGTCGTCGAGGCGCTCCCCGAGGAGGGGCTGGATCTTCTTGTGCCGCAGCACTTCCTCCAGCACCGGGCGGTCCGTGCTGTGCAGCACGAGGCGCTCGCCGTCCTTCCCCAGCCGCAGCCGGCCGTAGCGGTCCATCGTGTCGGCGACGTCCACGAGCAGGGCGTGCGGCACGGCATACCGGCTGTGCGTGATCAGCGCGTTGACGACCTGCTCGGCGTCGTGGCCGGCGGCGCGGGCGTTCCACAGCCCCAGCGGCGTCAGCCGGTAGGTGTGGACGTGCTCGGGGGCGCGCTCGAGCTCGGCGAACGGGGCGATCGCCCGGCGGGCCTCCTCGGCGCGCGGGTGGTCGACCTCGAGCAGGAGCGTCTTGTCGCTCTGGACGATGAGGGGGCCGTCAGACATGGTCTGGTGGGAACGCGGCCGGGGACGGGGGTGTTCCCGGCCGCGTCCGTGTCAGTAGGTGCCGTCGAAGCTGGTGCTGTTGTTGTTGCCGGCGACGATGGCGATGGTGATGAAGACCGCCGCGAGCAGGACGACGACGGCGACGTTGATGCCGAAGACGATCCAGCCGGTGCGGGACTTCCGCCGCGAGCCGACGGGGTCGGTGGCGTTGGCGTTGAGCGCCATGATCCCGAGGACGAGGCTCGGGATGCCGATGACGCAGGTGCTCAGCGTCGCCAGGGCCGAGATGATCACCAGCACGATCCCCGAGGTGTTGCTGGGGGCGGCGGCGGGGTTCTGGTAGTAGGCCGGGGTGCCCGGAGGCTGCTGGCCGTGCTGGGCCCAGTACGGCTGCTGGCCGTAGGGAGCCGGCTGCTGGCCGTAGGCCTGCTGCGGCGGGTAGGGCGCCTGTCCCGGCTGCGGCGGGTAGGGGGAGGGCTGGCCGGGCTGCGGGGTCGCATAGGGGGACTGGCCCTGACCCGGCTGCTGACCGTAGGGGTATGCCGTGCCCTCGCTCGGGGGTGCCGGCGGCATCGCGGGGGGAGGCGTCGGGGCGGCCGGCCCCTCCGGGGCCGCCGGCTGCTCGGCGGGGGTCTCGCGGCCCGGCTCGGACCCGGCGCCGGAGGTCGGCTCCTGGGACATGGGAGCGGTCGGGTCGGCCCAGAGCGGGGCGGTGGGTTCCGACGGGTTCTCGTCGTCGCGGGGCGTGGTGGAGTCGCTCATCAGTCCTCGTGCCTTTCACGGTGGCCCTCCCACGGGCCTAGGCTGCTCAACCTACCAACCGTGGACCTGGACCGGAGGTGCTCGTGCGACGACCGCAGCGGGAGACGGTGGACGGCCTGCCCGGCCGGGTCACCATCTACGAGGTCGGCCCGCGCGACGGGCTGCAGAACGAGAAAGCCGTGGTGCCGGTCGAGGTCAAGGCCGAGTTCGTCCGGCGCCTGCTGGCCGCGGGCCTGAGCACGGTCGAGACGACGTCGTTCGTCCCGGCCACGTGGGTGCCGCAGCTGGCCGACGCCGAGGAGCTGCTCGGCCTGCTCGGCGACGCCGGCCGGGGCCGCACGCGGCCGGTGCTGGTGCCCAACGAGCGGGGCCTGGACCGCGCGCTGGCCCTCGGTGCGGAGGCGGTCGCCATCTTCGGCAGCGCCACCGAGACGTTCGCGCGCAAGAACCTCAACCGGACGGTGGCCGAGTCGGTCACGATGTTCGCCCCGGTGGTCGAGCGGGCCCGGGCCGAAGGTGCCTGGGTGCGCGCCTACGTGTCGATGTGCTTCGGCGACCCGTGGGAGGGAGAGGTCCCGATCGCCCAGGTGGTCGACGTGGCGCAGCGCCTGATGGACCTCGGGTGCGACCAGCTCAGCCTGGGCGACACCATCGGGGTCGGGACCACCGGCCACGTCCAGCGACTGCTGGATGCGCTGGATGCCAAGGGGATCGGCGCCGACCGCATCGGCGTGCACTTCCACGACACCTACGGCCAGGCGCTGGCCAACACCATCGCCGCGCTGCGTCACGGCGTGACCGTGGTCGACGCCTCCACCGGCGGTCTGGGCGGCTGCCCCTACGCGAAGAGCGCGACCGGCAACCTCGCCACCGAGGACCTCGTGTGGGCCCTGGACGGCCTCGGCATCGAGACCGGCGTCGACCTCGAGGCCCTGGTGTCGACGAGCACCTGGATGGCCGGGCAGCTCGGCCGGCCCTCCCCGTCCCGGGTGGTCAAGGCCCTCGCCGGCTCGGACTGAGGAGGTCCCGGCGCGACGGTGACCACGCGGCAAGGGGCGGGCACCCCCCGGTGCCCGCCCCTCGGCATACCTGCCGGTGTCCTGGTGTCAGGACAGGGTGACCGCCGTGTCGTCGAGGACGAACGAGGTCTGCAGCGAGGAGTCCTCGGTGCCGGTGAAGGTCACCGTCACCGTCTGGCCGGCGTAGGCCGACAGGTCGTAGGACTTCAGCGCGTAGCCGGTGTTCTTGTTGAGGTTCGACAGCGAGCCGAGCGTGGTCGAGCCGGCCTTGACCGTCATGGTGTCGTACGCCGACGTCGTGGTCGTCTCAGCGGTGTCGATGTGGTAGTAGAAGCTGAGCGTGGCGTGGCACCCGGTCGGGACGGTCACCGACTGCGAGACGGTGTCGGTGTGGGCGCTGCCGTAGCCGTCCAGCCACGCGTTCCACGTGCCGGTGCGGGCGGGCTCGGAGGTGCCGTTCTGGGCGATGACGCCGCTGGACGCGCTCCACGAGACGTTGCCCGACTCGAAGCCGGGGTTGGCGAACAGCTGGCCGGTGCAGCCGCCGCCACCACCGCCGCCACCACCGGTCACCGTGGTGTGCGTGATGTCGCAGCGGTTGGTGTCGTTGGACCAGGTGCTCTGCATCGCGTAGGTGCCGTTGCCCATGGTCACGTTGGCCGAGGCGCCCTGGCCGCTGGAGATCCAGGCGCACTCGTCGGCGTTCTCCTGGCCGTTGTAGCTGCTGCCGGTGACCTGGTTGGTCCAGCCGCCGGCCGGGTTCTGGTCGGAGATCGTCTCGGCGTACTCGTGGCCCTCGACCATCGTGTAGCCGTCGAGCGTGCCCGAGCTGTTGACGAAGTTCTGGCCGCAGCTGGTGCCCTGGTCCATGACGTAGGGCATGTTGGTGAAGGCGATGTCGCCGTAGGAGGAGGAGACGCCCACGTCGCCGTTCCAGTCGTGCCAGGCGCAGAAGCCACCGGTCTTGTAGTTGTCCGGGTTGAGGCCCTTGGCCGAGAGGATGACGTACTGCGTGTAACGGTTCGACGCGGCGGAGGTGTTGCCGAAGTGGCCGGCGGCCTTGACCGCCTCGGTGCCGAGCTGGGCACCGGTCGCGGCGCTCGGCTCGGCGGCGCTGTTGTCGTACCAGACCCCGGCGAGGGCGCCGCCGGTCGGGTAGCCGACGTGCGGGGCGCCGGAGGGGCAGGTGGTGGAGCCGGTGGTGACCAGCGGCCCGTCGCAGTACTGCGTCATGACCCCGGACCAGCCCTCGCCGCCGGTGCCCAGGCCCTTGAACATGTTCTGCAGCTTGGGCGCACCGCCGGCGGTGTCGCTGGAGAACGTCAGGTTGCCGCTGCCGTCGGTGCCCTGGGTGCCCCACTGGGTGCCCCAGAAGACCAGGTACACCTTGGGGGTGCCGCTGGTGACGCCGATGCCGTCGACGCCGCCGCCGTAGGCGAGGGTCTGCTGGCCCGTCGCCGCCGTCGCGTTCTGCGAGGCGTGCTGCTGGGCCCACGTGTTCATCTTCTGCTGCTGCTCACGCGTGGGGGTCACGCCGTGGCGGTAGCTGTGGCCGGCTGCAGGGGAGTAGGGGTTGGACGGGTTCCCGCCCGGGGCGGCGACGGCCGGGGAGGCGGCCAGGCCTGCGGCGACGCTGAGGGCGAGGCCGGTCAGGCCGGCCAGCGCACTGGCCCGACCTGATCTGAGAGACAGCGACATCGGTGTTCCTCTCGCGGAAGTGGTGCAAGGAGGGGTAGTCACCACCGGTTGGTGGTGGCAGCGAGCGGAAACGTATTGACGCTGGTGCATGGCCCTCCCCCCGCAAAGGTTCCGGATTCGTATGCCGTGCCTCCGGATTCGGCAGGCAAGGTGAACCTTCCCTGCCCGGCGGGGTCGGGCCCCGGGACGGGCACGCGGGCATTACGGTGGGCGCCATGCCGGACCCCAGCCTCCACCTCCACCTGCACCGGATGGTCGCGCTGGGCCTGAACACGTACGAGGCCAAGGCCTACCTGGCGTTGGTGCTGCGAGACAGCTGGGCGGCCTCCGACCTGGCCACCCAGGCCGGGATCCCCCGGCAGCGCATCTACGACGTGCTCTCGCGCCTCGTGCAGCGTGGCCTGGCCCGCGACCGGCCCGGCCGGGTCACCCGCTACAGCGCCACCGACCCGGACACCGCCATCCAGCGACTCATCGCGGTGCAGCGCCAGGAGCTCGACGAGCTCAGCACCCGCTCCCAGGACCTCGCGCTGACGCTGCGCCAGGCGTGGGAGCGCGGCCAGGGCGAGGCGGAGGCTCCGGTGCGTGCGGAGGTGCTGCGCGAGGCCGCGCTGGCCGCCGGGCGCAGCCGCGAGCTGGTCGACTCGGCCCGGGCGGAGCTGTCCGTCCTCGTCCCGGCGCAGGAGGGCTGGCTGCTGCCGGAGGCGGACGCCGTCGCACGCCTGCGCGAGGGCGGTGGGCTGGTGCGGCTGCTGGTCCAGGGGCCGGTCGAGCACCTGGGCGCGCTCCGTGACGCCGGGGCGCAGGTGCGCGGCACCGACCACGCCGTCATGGGTCTGGTCCTCGCCGACCGGCGGGCCGTGCTGGTGCGCCTCACCTCCGCGGCTGGCGCCACGGACCTGGTGGTCGAGCACGACGCCATGGCGGCGAGCCTGCAGGTCACCTTCGACGAGGCCTGGGAGCGCGCCGCACAGCTGGCGTGACGCCCGCCTTTGCGCACGACAGTGCTGCTGGGTGCGCCGGATTCGTGCTGCCGAGCGGCATCAACGTGCGCAAAGAGGGGGTCAGGCGGGGGCGGCGCCGGTGACCCGGTGGATGGAGAAGGCTCGCTCGACGTTGGAGCCCTCGACGGTGCCGTAGGCACGGCCGCCCTCGATGCGCCTGGGGTAGAACAGGATCCGTGTGGCGCGGCCCTCGGCGTCGGCGTAGCCGATCCACACCCCGTCACGCTCGACGGCGGCCTCACGGAGCAGGGCCAGCGTCACCGTCGGGTCCGTGGAGGGCAACGGGCCGCGGCCGCCCGGTTGCCGGTCCTGGCGTGCCCGCTCGAAGTCCGCCGACTCCTCGCCGGCCCGCAGCGCGGAGACGAGGGCATCGGCGAGCTCGTCGTCGACCTGCTGCACGGCCGTGGGCGTGGCCGGCTGGCGCCGTGCCGGGGTTCGGTGGTGGGAGGTGGGCGGGACCACGACGCCGCCGTCCATCGTCTCCGCGACCGGGGCGAACCCGTTGTCCCGCAACATCTCAAGCACCGTGACCGAGTCGACGGGGGAGACGAGGACGGTCGGCGCGATCCGGCGCAGCTGCAGCGGGGCCAGGGCACGCTCGGCGACCATCGTGTCGAGCACCGCCTCGTCGTCGCTGCGCACGTAGGTGGAGGCCGAGCCCACGCGGGTCTGGCCGTGCCGGCGGGCCACGTCGCCGACGAGGTAGGCCAGCGGCTGCGGGACCGGCGTGGTGCTGGAGTCCTCGAGCATCGACAGCACCTGCGCGCTGGTCCATCCCGCGTCCAACGCCCTGCGCACGCTGCCGGCGGAGAACCGGTGCACGGTGGCGCCGCCCCGGGACTCCACGTCGGCGACCATCCGCATGAACTGCGCCAGTCGCCCCTCGAGCCGCCCGGGCGCGACAGCGGTCAGGTCGGCCTGCAGCAGCACGTGCTCGACCGGCGCCGGCAGGTCGCCGGCCATGGCCGCGGCCGCGGCGTCGTCGTCCCCCGCGACCAGGGCGCGGCCGGCGGCGCCGAGCGCACCGCGGCCGGTCACCCCGAGCCACTCGGCTTCGCGCAGCACCGCGGCCACCACGGCGTCCACGTTGGCCGGGGTGCGCAGCGGCCGGCGCCACCCGATCCGGGCGGTGAGGCTGGCCCGGTCCGGCGCCTCGCCGACCGGCAGGGCGGCCAGCTCGCGCAGGACGTCCCAGCGCAGCTGGCGGCACATCGGCCAGAGCACGTCGGAGCTCAGGGCGTTGACGGTGCCCCCACCGGCGCTCTGTCCGCCGACCAGGTGCGGTGCGCGGCCGGTCGCCAGCCAGGCCGTGGCGAGCTGCACCCAGCGCTCGGCGGAGGGGCGCTGCTGCCACTCGTCGTAGGCGGGGGTCGGGGCCCAGACGGGCTCGAGGGCGCCGTCGTCGGCCACCAGGCCCGCGGCAAAGGCCGCCTCCACGAGGAAGGCCGCGCGGTCGGGGTCGACGTCGAGGGTGCTGCCGACCCGGCGCAGGTCGCGCACCGACAGGCCGCCGGCGCGCAGCACCCGTGGCGGGCGCGGACCCCAGTCGGCGGCGAGCTCGTCGACGAGCCCGAGCAGGTCCGAGGCCTGGCCCCCGGCCGCGGCGTCGACCGAGGCGGCGGTGTGCGTCGTGGTCGACAGCGGCGCCGGCTCGAGGGCGAGGTCCCGGTGCAGTCGCCCGCCGCGCAGGTGCAGGGCCACCTCGCGGGGCAGGCAGACCTGGTCGCTCGTCATCGCGGTCAGCAGGTGGTGGGTCAGCAGCCACCGTCCGGCGAAGGACATCGGGCCGGAGGGGCTGAGCACGCCGATGGGCGGACCCCAGGCGAGCCGGTCCAGCACCGCCCGCGCGTCCGGCGGGGCCTCGTCGAGGATCCGGGCCAGCGCCTCGGGGGTGGCGAGCTCCTCGGGCAGCGCGCCGCGCTGGTCGGCCAGCGACGGGCCGAGCCCGGCGGGGTAGTGGCCCATGACGTCGGTGACGGTGCGGACCACGTGCCAGCCGTCGACGCCGCGCCAGACCAGTGCCCGCTCCCACAGCGGCTCGACGTGCCGGAGCAGGACCCGTGGGCCCAGGCCCAGCAGCGAGGCGGCCAGGTCGGTGTCGACCGGGTCCCCGGCCACCACGAGGGCCTCGAGCACCTGCAGCCCGCCGCGATCGAGGCCGTCCAGCGCCCGCTGCACCGAGGCCCGGGTGGAGGCGCGGGCAGCCAGGGAGGTCAGGTCCGCCGGGGCGGGGCGGGCCAGGTCGGGGCGCCGGGAGATCAGGGCCCGCAGCTGGGCATCGGAGCGCCCGCGGACGTCCTCGGCCAGGCTGCGCGCGCGGGAGCCGGCGCGGGGCTGGGAGGCGGGCACACGGCATACGGTAATCGGCTCCGGCACGTTGCCCTTGCCGCCGCACGGGGGCGCCATGAGGATGGGCCCGTGACGACACCCGAGGCCCTGTCCTACAGCTCCGGCACCTCGCAGACCCCGCTGCTCGGCGACACCATCGGGGACAACCTCGCGCGGACCGTCGCGCGGTACGGGGACCGCGACGCGCTGGTCGACGTCCCGAGCGGGCGGCGCTGGACCTACCGCGAGCTCGACGCCGCGGTCGACGAGCTCGCGCGCGGACTGCTGGGGCGGGGCATCGCGGCCGGTGACCGCGTCGGCATCTGGTCGCCGAACTGCGCGGAGTGGACGCTGCTGCAGTACGCCACGGCCAAGGTCGGCGCGGTGCTGGTCAACGTCAACCCGGCCTACCGCAGCCACGAGCTGGCCTACGTCGTCAAGCAGTCGGGCATGCGCATGCTCGTCAGCGCGATCGCGCACAAGACCTCCGACTACCGCGGCATGGTCGAGGAGGTCCGCGGCGACTGCCCCGAGCTGGGCGAGGTCGTCTACATCGGCGAGGGCTCCTGGCAGGACCTCGTGGGCGCCGGGTCGTCCGTGGGGCCGGAGGCGCTCGCGGCGCGGATGGCCGGCCTGGGCGCCGACGACCCGATCAACATCCAGTACACGAGCGGCACCACCGGCTTCCCCAAGGGGGCCACCCTCAGCCACCACAACATCCTCAACAACGGGATGTTCGTCGGGGAGCTGGTCGGCTACACCGAGGCCGACCGGGTCTGCCTGCCGGTGCCCTTCTACCACTGCTTCGGCATGGTCATGGGCAACCTGGCGGCCACCTCGCACGGCGCCTGCATGGTCATCCCGGCGCCGTCCTTCGACCCGGCCGCAACGCTGAAAGCCGTTGAGGCTGAACGTTGCACGTCGCTCTACGGCGTGCCGACGATGTTCATCGCCGAGCTCGGGCTGGCCGACTTCGGCTCCTACGACCTGTCCAGCCTGCGCACCGGGATCATGGCCGGCTCGCCGTGCCCGGTCGAGGTGATGAAGCGGGTCATCGCCGAGATGCACATGTCCGAGGTGGCCATCTGCTACGGCATGACCGAGACCTCACCGGTGTCGACGATGACGCGGGTGGACGACGACCTTGCCCGGCGCACCGAGACGGTCGGACGGGTCATGCCGCACCTGGAGGTCAAGGTCGTCGACCCGGTCACCGGCCGGACGGTGCCGCGAAGGGAGCCGGGGGAGCTGTGCACCCGCGGCTACTCGGTGATGCTCGGCTACTGGGAGCAGGCCGACAAGACCGCCGAGGCCATCGACGCGGCCCGCTGGATGCACACCGGTGACCTGGCCACGATGGACGACGCGGGATACCTCTCCATCGTCGGCCGGATCAAGGACATGGTCATCCGCGGCGGCGAGAACGTGTACCCGCGTGAGATCGAGGAGTTCCTCTACACGCATCCGGCCATCGCCGACGTGCAGGTCATCGGGGTCCCCGACGCGAAGTACGGCGAGGAGCTCATGGCGTGGGTCGTCATGAAGCCCGGCCACGATCCGCTGACGGCCGAGGGCGTGCGCGAGTTCTGCTCCGGGCAGCTGGCCCACTACAAGATCCCCCGCTACGTCCACGTCGTCGACGGGTTCCCGATGACGGTGACCGGCAAGATCCGCAAGGTGGAGATGCGCGCGCAGGCCGTCGAGATCCTCGGCCTGCAGGATGCCGCCGGCGTCCGCCACGCCTGAGCGCGCCCCCGGTATGCCGTGCCCCACCTCCTGCTGCTGAACGGCTTCCCGGCCTCGGGCAAGTCCACGCTCGCCCGGCGCTGGGTCGCCGACCACGCCCTGGCGCTGGCCCTCGACGTGGACCGCCTGCGCGGGCAGCTCGGCCGGTGGCAGGACCAGCCGCACGCCGCCGGCCTGGCCGCCCGGGACCTGGCCGAGTCGATGGCTCGCACCCACCTGCTCGCCGGCCACGACGTCGTCGTGCCGCAGTTCCTCGGCCGGCGGGCGTTCGTGGACCGGCTGAAGCAGACGGCGCGGGAGGCGGGCGCGGCGTTCCACCACGTCGTGCTGCTCGACGGGCGCGAGGACGCCGTCCGCCGCTTCCACGCGCGCACCGGTCGGGCCGAGGAGGCCGCGCACGCCGAGGCCGGCCGGATGGTCGCCGACTCCGGCGGCGACCAGGAGCTGCACCGCATGTACGACGGGCTGCTCGAGGTGGTGCGCCAGTGCGGGCCGGTGACCGTGCTGGAGCCGCTCGACGGCGACGTCGAGGGCACCTACGCCCGGCTGCGAGCGGCGCTGGCCTGACCGGCTGGTGACTGGTCACTCATGGCCGGTTCCCAGCCTGGTCCCTGTCGCCCCACAGCATCCGGGCGCATCCTGCTGGTGAGGAAAGGACCGCCATGTCGCAGCAGCCGCCGAACCCGCCCCAGCCGGGTCCCTCCGAGCCGACCCAGTCGCTGCCGCCCCAGCCGACGCAGCCGCTGCCTCCCGCCCAGCCGCAGCCTGCCCAGCCCGTCCCGGTGCCGTCCGCTGCCGCGGCCGGGGCGCCTCCTCAGGGCCCGCCCCAGGGTCCGCCCCAGGGTCCGCCGCCGGGCCAGCAGGCCCCGGGCGGCGTCGGTGGCCGCCCGCCGAGCGCCTGGCAACGCGCCACCTCTCCTAGTGGGCCCCGCTGGGGCCTGGCTGCCGGCGCGGCGGTCCTCGCCGTCCTGCTCCTCGTCGGCATGGCGCTGGGCGGCTTCCTCATCGGCCGCGCGACGGCCTCCGGCGGCACGAGCGCCTCGGCGGCCGCGCACCGCGGCCAGCCAGGCGGGCGGGCCAAGGGCAACGGCAACGGTCAGCGCCAGCGGCTCATGCCCGGTATGCCGGGCGGTCGCCTCCCGGCGCTGCCTGGCCTGGGCTCCGGGCACGGGGAGTACTCGGCGCAGGGCCGCACCCTGGTCTTCCAGACCGGCCAGGTGACCGCGGTCTCGGGCACCTCGATCACCCTGCGCAGCGCCGACGGCTTCAGCCAGAGCTACACGATCAACAGCACCACGCGGATGCGCGGTATGCAGGTGGCGGCGATCCGCACCGGTGACACCGCCTTCGTGCTGGCGGACAAGTCCACCCGCGTGGCCTCCCTGCTGGCCCTGGTGTCGACCCAGGGTTCCGGCTCCACCGGCTGACCCCCTAGGTTCTGCCCCGTGAGTGCGGAGCTGCCCAGCGGGGCCCAGTGGACGATCCGGCACGGTGACCAGGAGGCCGTCGTCGTCGAGGTCGGCGGTGGCCTGCGGTCGTGGACCCGTGGTGGCGTGCCCGTGCTCGCGGGCTACGCCGAGGACGAGCAGTGCGCGGCCGGCCGCGGCCAGGTGCTCATGCCCTGGCCCAACCGGGTCGCAGACGGGCGCTACGCCTTCGACGGCAAGGACTTCCAGCTCGCGCTGAGCGAGCCCGGCCACCACAACGCCATCCACGGCCTGGTCCGGTGGGCCATGTGGACGCTGCTGGAGCACGAGCCGCACCGGGTCGTCGTGGGCTACCGCCTGCGCCCGCAGCAGGGCTGGGGCGGCTGCCTCGACCTCGAGGTCGCCTACGAGCTCGACGAGGACGGGCTCACCGTCACGCCGCGGGCGCACAACGTCGGACCCGACGCCGCGCCGTTCGGCTTCGGTGCCCACCCCTACCTGACCACCGGGGAGGACCGTGTCGACGAGCTGACCCTGACCGTGCCCGCGGCCCGGCGACTCCTCGTCGACGACCGGCTGCTGCCCAGCGGCACCGAGCCGGTGGCCGGCGGACCGTTCGACTTCCGCGACGGCCGGCCCGTGGCGGACACCGTCCTGGACACCGCCTTCACCGACCTGGCGCCGGAGACGGACGGCCGGTGGCGGGTGCGCCTGACCCGGCCCGGCAGCGACCGGGCGGTCACCGTGTGGGGCGACCCGGCATACCGGTGGGTGCAGGTGTTCACCGGGGACACACTCGCGGGGGAGCAGTCCCGGCGGAGCGGGCTCGCGGTCGAGCCGATGACCTGCCCGCCCAACGCGCTCGCGACCGGGCAGGACCTGCTCGTGCTCGAACCAGGTCAGGCCTGGTCGGCGCCGTGGGGGATCAGCACCCGCTGACCCCCCACGCGGCCGGTCAGCCCTCGGCCGAGACCAGCGGCACGGCCGCCGGCATGGGGTCGGTGGCCGTGGCCGGCTCCGGTGCCTCCGCCGCGACGCCGTTGGCGTGGGCGGGGATCCGGCGTTCGACCGCCATCGCCAGGACCGCCATCACGGCGCAGCCGCCGACGAGCATGGCGATGAAGGCCAGGTCGAGCCGGGCACCGATCATCACGCCGGCCACCGCCGGCCCGATGATGGCGGCGCCCTGGAACGCGGCCGACATGATCGCGTTGTAGCGGCCGCGAAGGTGGTCGGGGGACAGGTCGTTGGTGATCACCGGGATGGTCGGCTGCAGGAGGGTCTCGCCGAGGGCGAAGATGCCCGCGCAGCCGATGACCAGCGCGGTGGCGGCCGCCGTGCCCGGCACCAGGCCCGCCAGGCCGAGCGAGATCCACGACAGGCCCCAGATCGCGCAGAGCGCCAGGACCACACGGGTGCGGCGGCGACCCTCGATCCGCTGGAGCACGAACAGCTGCAGCACGACGATGGTCGCGGTGTTGACGGCGAAGGCCGCGCCGATGGTCCGCGGGGTGACCTCACCGACGACGCGGGCGAACGCGGTGAACCCGGCCTCCATCTGGGCGTAGCCGACGAACGCCGACAGGAAGGTCAGCAGGATGACCGGGCGCAGCGCGCGGTCCCGCAGCAGTGTGAGGTAGCTCGTGGTGGCCGGCGCGGCGCCGTCCTCGTCGGGCTGGTGCTCGACCTTGCCGGTCACGTGACGCAGCGGTCCGAGCAGCATGGTGAACGGGGCGAGGAACGTCACGGCGTTGCCGAGGTAGATGGCCATGAACGTGCCCGGCCGGTGCACGTCGACGATCGAGCCGGAGATCAGCCCGCCGATGCCGATGCCGAGGTTGACCAGGGTGAAGTTGATGCCGAAGTAGCGCTGGCGGATGCCGCTGGGCACCACGCTGGCGATCATCGCGTTGAAGCCCGGCCAGAAGATGCCGCCCGCGGCGCCGAGCAGGGTCAGCGCGACCGCGGCGATGGCCGGGGTGGTGGCGAACGCCAGCAGTACGTTGCCGAGCATCTGGGCGACCATCGCGGGCAGGATGACCCGGCTCGCGCCCAGCCGGTCGATCAGCGAGCCCGCCGGGCCGACGATGGCCATGCCGACGAACGCGGGGATCGCCAGCAGCACCCCGGTGGTCTCGAGGGAGAAGTGCCGCACCTCGTGGGCGTAGATGACGCCGAAGGGCAGGACCAGCCCGGTGCCGAGGGTCTCGATCGCCACCGTGGACAGCATCAGCTTGCCCTCGCGCGGCAGGTCGTGCCAGAACGAGGCGAGCGAGGGGCGGGGCTGGGCGGCGGTCGTCACGGCCCACATTGTCTTGGCGGTCACCGACAGGTCGAAACCGATTTTCGGGGGCCACCGCGTGCGGATAACCTTGGTCGAGCGCAACGTGCGCCAATCAGCCATGCCCGGCCACCAGCCGGGAGCGGGTGGACCTGACGAGCAAGAGGTGGACTGTGCCGACGGGCAAGGTCAAGTGGTACGACGCGGAGAAGGGCTTCGGCTTCCTCAGCGACGACGAGGGTGGTGACGTGTTCCTGCACGCCAACGCCCTCCCGGCCGGTGTCACCACGCTCAAGGGCGGCACGCGGGTCGAGTTCGGCATCGTCGAGGGCCGCCGTGGCGCCCAGGCGCTGTCGGTCCGCGTCCTCGAGCCGGCGCCGTCCGTGGCGGCCTCGGTTCACGAGAAGAAGCGCCTCCCGGCCGACCAGATGGCCGTCGTCTGCGAGGACGCCATCAAGCTGCTCGACGGCGCCTCCAACTCCTTCCGTCGCGGGCGTTACCCCGACAAGGCGCAGGCGGCCAAGATCGCCAAGGTGCTGCGCGGCGTGGCCGACCAGCTCGACGGCTCGGTGGGCTGAGCGCATGCCACCCAGGGAAGACGCCACCCTCCGCAGCGCGGTCGACCTCGCCCGCGAGGCCGCCGAGGGCATCGCCGAGCGCGGCACCGTCGGCGAGCACCTCGACTTCGTCATGGACGAGGAGCGCCTCGCGACGCACTACTTCGCGTGCACCGCACCGGCCTACCCCGGCTGGCGCTGGGCGATCACCGTCGCCCGCGCCCCGCGGGCCAAGAAGGTCACCGTCTGCGAGACCAACCTGGTCCCCGGCGAGGGTGCGCTGCTGTCCCCGCAGTGGCTGCCCTACGCCGAGCGCCTGGCTCCCGGCGACCTCGGCGCGGGCGACGTGCTGCCCTACATCGAGCAGGACCCCCGGCTCGAGCAGGGGTTCGAGGCCACCGGCGACGAGGACGTCGACCAGATGGCGCAGTGGGAGCTCGGGCTGGGCCGCAAGCGCGTCCTGTCCGCCGAGGGCCGCGAGGAGGCCGCCCAGCGCTGGTACGACGGCGAGAACGGCCCGAGCACCCCGGTCGCCGAGCAGGCCCCCGCGCCGTGCTCCAGCTGTGGTTTCTTCGTGCCGATGGCAGGTGCCCTGCGCTCTTTTTTCGGCGTCTGCGCCAACGCCTGGTCACCCTCCGACGGTCGCGTCGTGAGCCTTGACCACGGCTGCGGCGCGCACAGCGAGGTCGACGTCGAGCGCCCCGAGCCGGCGCCGCACGACGAGCCGATCGTCGACGAGTTCGCCTACGACGCGCTGGTCTGAGGTCCACGTCACGGCGCCGGCCTGACTACCCGCGGGTAGCCTTGCCGGCATGCCCTGGACCCCGTCCGACCTGCCCACCCTCGACGGCGTCCGCGCCCTCGTCACCGGCGCCAACTCCGGCATCGGCTGGCACACCGTCGCCGCGCTCGCCGGCCGGGGCGCCCGCGTCACCCTGGCCTGCCGCAACACCGGCGCCGGTGAGGACGCGGCGCAGCGCATCCGCGACGGCGTCCCCGGGGCCGACCTCGAGGTCCGTCACCTCGACCTGTCCTCGCTGGAGTCGGTCGCGCGCCTCGCGGGGGAGTGGGACGGCCCGCTGGACCTGCTGGTCAACAACGCAGGGGTGATGACCCCGCCGACGTGGCAGGGCACCAGCGACGGCTTCGAGCTGCAGTTCGGCACCAACCACCTGGGCCACTACGCCCTCACCGCGGGGCTGCTGCCGGCGCTGCTGGCCGCGCCGGCGCCGCGCGTGGTCACGGTCTCCTCGATCCGCCACCACTGGGGCACCGAGGCCGTCCTCGAGGGGAACCCGGCCGAGAGCTACCGCCCCGGCCCGGCGTACGGCAACTCCAAGCTGGCCAACCTCCTCTTCGGCGCCGAGCTGCAGCGCCGGGCGGCCTCGCGCGCGCCGCACCTGACCTCGACCATGGCCCACCCCGGGGTCTCCGCCACCGGCCTGGTCGCCGACCCCCAGGGCATGGGCGCCAACCCGGTCGTCCGCGCTCTCGCCCCGGCCGCCGTGCGGCTGGCCTTCCAGTCCGCGGCCGCCGGCGCGAACCCCAGCCTGTATGCCGCCACTGCCGCCGCGCCCGGGTCCTACACCGGTCCGCAGTGGCTGGGGGAGACCCGCGGCCCCATCGGCCCGGCCCGGCTGAGCACGTTCGCCCAGGACGAGGCGCTGGCCGCCAAGCTGTGGGACCGCAGCGAGGAGCTCACCGGGGTGAGCTGGCGCTGGGAGTCCTGACCCGGGATACCGGCCAGGGGTCAGGCGTCGGCGGCGTTGCCGCGGCCACGCCGCACGTAGCTCCACCCGATGAAGCCGAGCACGACGCCGGCGACACAGGACCACGGCCACCAGTGCCGGGACCCGGTGTGCAGGGCGGGGACCACGAGGGTGACCACGAGGGCGAGCGCCCAGATGGCGATGCCGACCTCGATGACCCGCGTGGTCCTGACCTTCAGGGGCTGCGGGTCGGGGATTGGCGGGGTGGTCACCCCCACACTGTAAGCGGACAGATGCGAGGGGTTGCGCATCCACCCCCTACCCTGTAGGCCATGCCGTCAACCGTCACGTCGCCACGGCCCACTGCTGCGCGAGGGGCCCTCGACAACTTCTTCCGCATCACTGAACGAGGCTCGACGATCGGGCGGGAGGTGCGCGGCGGGTTCGCCACCTTCTTCACGATGGCCTACATCGTGGTCCTGAACCCGCTGATCATCGGCACCCAGACCGATGGCACGGGCCACTTCCTCGGCGGCGGGACCTCGCCGAACCTGGCCATGGTGGCCGCCGCCACAGCCCTGGTCGCGGGCGTCATGAGCCTGCTCATGGGTGTCGTGGCCAACTACCCGCTGGCCATCGCCGCCGGCCTGGGCCTGAACGCCTTCGTGACGTTCGGGATCGCCAAGCTCCCGCAGATGACCTGGGCCGACGCCATGGGGCTGGTGGTCATCGAGGGCATCATCATCACGGTGCTGGTGCTCACCGGCTTCCGGCAGGCGGTCTTCCGTGCCGTGCCGGCGCAGCTCAAGGTCGCCATCAGCGTGGGCATCGGTCTCTTCATCACGATCATCGGCCTGGTCGACTCCGGCTTCGTGCGCAAGCCGGTGTCCGGCCCCGTTCCGGTCGAGCTGGGCATCGGCGGATTCCTCGCCGGCTGGCCGCTGCTGGTCTTCATCGCCGGGCTCGTCGCCATCATCGTGATGATGGTCAAGCGGGTGAAGGGCGCCATCCTCTACGGCATCGTCGGCGCCACCCTGCTCGCGATGCTCGTCGAGTGGACGTTCAACATCGGCGGCCAGACCGACAAGACCGGCAAGGTCGTCAACCCGACCGGGTGGGGCCTCAACGTGCCGAAGATGCCCGACAACGCCTTCGACATCCCTGACTTCGGCCTGCTGGGCCACTTCTCCCTGCTGGGCTCCTTCTCCAAGATCGGCATCGTCTCGGCGGCGCTGCTCGTGTTCACCCTCGTGCTCGCCGACTTCTTCGACACGATGGGCACGATGGTGGCCATCGGCGCCGAGGGCGGCCTGCTCGACAAGGACGGCAACCCGATCGGCGCCCAGAAGATCCTCGTCGTGGACGGCCTGGCCGCTGCCGCGGGTGGCGTCGGCAGCGTCAGCAGCAACACCGGCTTCATCGAGTCCGCGGCCGGCGTGGGCGAGGGTGCCCGCACCGGTCTGGCCGCGGTGGTGACCGGCCTGCTCTTCCTGGCGTCGACGTTCGTCGCCCCGCTCGTCGCGGTCGTGCCCTACGAGGCGGCCACCCCGGCGCTGGTCGTGGTCGGCTTCCTGATGATGCAGCAGGTCAAGGGCATCGACTGGGACGACCTGGAGATCGCCTTCCCGGCGTTCCTCACCATCGTCCTCATGCCGTTCACCTACTCGATCACGGTGGGCATCGGCGCCGGGTTCGTGCTCTACGTGCTCATCAAGGTCGTCCGGGGCAAGGCGCGCATGCTGCACCCGATCATGTGGCTGGTGGCGTCGCTGTTCGTCGTCTACTTCGCGATCGACCCGGTCAAGGAGCTGCTCGGCGTCAAGTGAGCAGCCCGGCCGTCTGAGCGGTCACTGGTGAGCGGCGGGTTCATGGTCTCCATGGCCCGCCGCTTCCAGCTGCAGGGTGCTGTGCGCGACGTCGAAGTGCCCCTCCAGGCACCCCTGTAGCCGGTCCAGCAGCTGCGGCAGGGACCCGTCGGCGAACGCGGCCTCGTCGACGACGATGTGCGCCGACATCACCGGCACCCCCGAGGTGATGGTCCAGCTGTGCAGGTCGTGCACGTCGCGCACGCCCTCCTCGCCGAGCAGGTGGTCGCGCACCTGCTCGAGGTCGACGCCGGGCGGGGCGGACTCCAGCAGCACCTCACCGGCCTCGCGGAGCAGGCTCCAGGCCCGCGGCAGGATCATCACCGCGATGGCGAGGGAGACCACGGCGTCGGCCCGGGTCCAGCCGGTCAGGGCTACGACGACGGCCGCCGCGATGACCCCGGCCGACGCGAAGGCGTCGGACAGGACCTCCAGGAACGCGCCCCGGACGTTGATCGAGTGGGCCTGCCCCCGGCGCAGCAGCAGCAGTGACGCGGAGTTGGCAGCGAGGGCCAGCACCCCGAACCACAACATGACGCCCGGGCGGACCGTGGCCGGGTGGAGCAGCCGCTCGACGCCCTGGACACCGACCGCGCCGGCGAGCACGAGCAGCAGCGTGGCGTTGCCGAGCGCAGCGAGCACCTCGGCGCGCTGGTAGCCGAAGGTCCGGCGCATCGTCGGGGGCCGGTGTGCCAGGTGCGTGGCCAGCAGTGCCACCGCGAGCCCGGCCGCATCCGCCGCCATGTGCGCGGCGTCGGCCCACAGCGCGAGGCTGCCGGACAGGGCGGCACCCACGACCTCGGCGACGACCACCCCGAGCGTGATGAGCAGGACCGTGCGCAACCGCCCCCGGTATGCCGTGCTGGCCGGACCGGTGCCCGGCACCGGTCCGTGGGAGTGCGAGTGCCCGTGACCCATGACCGCACGATATCCAGCCCGCCGGGGGTGGATCTGGCGAAGGGGAATAGTTAGCACAGGTAATGAGTTATGCTAACGAAATCAGGGAGGCAGCATGACAACCAGGGCGAAGACGCCGGCGTCGACCTCTCTCGCGACGTTGGCCAACGACCTCCGGCTGGCCTGCATGAGGATCAGCCGCCGGGTCCGTTTCGAGAGCACCGACATCGTGGCGCCGCACCAGTTCAGCGTGCTGGCGCGGCTGGAGGAGACCCCTCGGACCCCGCGCGAGCTCGCCGACATCGAGCGGGTCAGCCCGCCGAGCATGAGCCGCACGGTCGCGGCGCTGGTCGAGCGGGGGCTCGTCCTGCGCGCCGACGACCCGACCGATGGGCGCCAGGTGATCCTGTCGCTGACGCCGGAGGGTGTGCGCACGCTGAAGGACATCCGGCGCCGCCGGGACGAGTGGATGGCCAGCCGGATCAAGGGCCTGTCCATCGAGGAGCGGGAGGTGCTCGCCCGCGCGAGCGAGATCCTGCTGAGGGTGGCGGGAGAGTGAGCCCGACCTTCCGTTCCCTCGCGATCTACAACTACCGGGTCTACGCCGCCGGCGCCCTCATCTCCAACGTCGGCACCTGGATGGGCCGCGTCGCCCAGGACTGGCTGGTCCTCACCGAGCTGACGCCGCACTCCTCGGTCGCGCTCGGCATCGTCACCGGCCTGCAGTTCCTGCCGCTGCTGCTGCTCGCTCCCTGGTCCGGCATGATCGCCGACCGGTTCAGCAAGCGCCGCATCCTCGCGCTGACGCAGAGCTCGCTGGCCCTGACCTCGGCCCTGACCGGCGTGCTGGTCATCACCGGCACCGTCGAGCTGTGGCACGTCTACGTGCTCGCGTTCCTGCAGGGTGTGGCCACCGCCGTCGACAACCCGGCCCGCCAGACCTTCGTCTCCGAGATGGTGCCGCGGGAGGAGCTGACCAACGCGGTCGGCCTCAACAGCGCCTCGTTCAACGCGGCCCGGCTGATCGGCCCCGGCGTGGCCGGTCTGCTCATCGCCGCAGCCGGCACCGGTCCGGCGTTCCTCATCAACACGCTGACCTTCGTCGCGGTCCTCGTCGCCCTGTGGCGGCTGCGGACCGGCGAGCTGAAGCCCGCGCCGCGAGCCCGCGGCAAGGGGCAGATCATCGAGGGCGTGCGCTACGTGCGCAGCCGACCGGACATCATGCTGATCATGGCGATCGTGTTCGTGCTGGGCACCTTCGGCATGAACTTCCAGCTAACCACGGCGCTCATGGCGACCTCGGTCTTCCACAAGGGTGCTGGGGAGTACGGCCTGCTCGGCTCGATCATGGCGATCGGCTCGCTGTCCGCGGCCCTGCTCTCGGCGCGCCGGCCGCGGCCCCGGCTGCGGATCCTGCTCGCCGCCCTGGCCGGCTTCGTGGCGTCCACCCTGGCTGCGGCGCTGGCGCCGAGCTACCTGTGGTTCGCCGTCGCGCTGGTGCCGGTGGGGCTGAGCGCCCTGACGGTGCTGACCAGCGCGAACTCGATGGTGCAGCTCAGCGTGGCCCCGCACATGCGCGGCCGGGTCATGGCCCTCTACATGGCGATCTTCATGGGCGGCACGCCGCTCGGCTCGCCACTGGTGGGCTGGATCGGCTCGGCCTGGGGCCCGCGGTGGACCATCCTCATCGGCACCATCACGGTGGCAGGCGCGCTGGTGGCTGCCACGCTGTACCTCATGCGCACGGAGAACCTGCACCTGGAGTACCGCTGGACCGGCCGGCCCCGCGTCGTCCTGGTCCGCGAGCCCGCCGCCGAGCCGATGCCCGAGATCGCGGCCTGATGACCCCGCGGTTCCGTCGCCTCATCGTGCTCGTGGCGCTCGTTGTCCTGGTGGCCGTTGCCGTGGTCGGCGCGCTGGTGCACTGACCCCACTGCACTGACCCCGCGCAGACGACGGGGCCGGCGCCACCTCCTGGGTGGCACCGGCCCCGTCGTCGTGACGACCCGGTCAGACCGGGCTGCAGAGCGAGACGTCCAGCTGCGACGCGCAGCCGGCTGCCGGTGCGCTGAGCGGCAGGTCTGACACGGTGGTCGGGATCGAGGTCGGGCTGACCGAGGCGGTCGTGTTGGTCGAGCCGGGCCCGGAGCCCAGGATCGGCGGCCACCCGCCGCCCCCGCTGGAGGGCGAGGTCGACGGCGACGGCGAGGAAGGCGTGTCACTCGGGCTGGTCGTGCTCGAGCTCGGGGTGCCCGGCTTCCGGGTCGTGCTCGTGGGGGAGTCCGGGGAGGTCGACGCGTGGCTCGTGCCGACCGGCGGGATGTGCGGCTTGTTCGAGGGCTTCTGGCCCGGCTTCGGCGGGCCCTGCGGCTGGTCCGCGAAGGCCGCCGGCAGGAACGAGGCCGGGACCTCGTTGACGTCGCTGCGGTAGGCCTCGGCCAGCGCCTCGACGGTGCGCACGTAGGAGTCGGAGTTGTTGTAGCGCAGCAGCGAGCCGTAGAGGTCACTTGACTGGCGCAGGTCGACCCGGCCGGCACACAGGTAGGCCGCCGTGGTGGTGGCCGCGTCCTCGATGCTCTGGGGGTTCTTGAAGCCGTCGGCGTCGGCGTCCGTGCCGATCGCCCGCCACGTGCTGGGGATGAACTGCATCGGGCCGACCGCGCGGTCCCAGATGCCGTCCTGGTCGTAGAGGCCGCTGTCGGTGTCCTTGACCCGCTCGGTGCCGTGGGTGCCGTCGAGCTCGATCCCGTAGATGCCAGGCGTCGCGATGCCCTGGTCGTTGAGGCTGCTGCCGCCGTAGCGCCCGTGGTCGCTCTCGACCTTGCCGATCGCGGCGAGCACAGGCCAGTCGAGGTGGCAGCTCGGGTCGGCCGTGCGCATCAGGTGCTCGGCCGAGCGGTAGGCCGACAGGGCCCGCGCCGGGACGCCGGACCGGTCGATGACCACGGCTTCGGTGCTGGTCGACGTCGTGCCGGGGCGGATGCCCAGGCCCTTGGCCACCCGGGACGGGGCGATGGGCGGGGACCCGGCGTCCTCCATGATGAACTCGGGGACCTTGACCAGGGCGCCCGAGGTGTTGGCCGCCGACGCGCTGTCGGGGGCGTGCCCGAGCGCGGCGAGGGCGACCCCACCACCGATCAGGGCCACCGCCGGCGCCGCGGCCCAGATGCGCCGCCACGGGATCATGACCGTCCGTGCCTGTCCGTGCTTGCTCACGACTCGTCTCCTTGCTGGTTCAGCTCCCACCCCCGGGGCTTGCGACAGGACCAACGAGGCGGTCCGGGGGAAGTCACGGTTGTCGCCACGCGGTTGAGATCCGTCACTTCCCCAGCCACCCGGCATACGCTGCTGCCGCTCACAGAACGTCACGCCAGGGAGGGCGCACCATGTCACCACGGATCCGGTCCGGCCCGAGCCAGCGGCCCCGCAGGCAGGTCGCGGCGGCCGTGCTCGGCATGGTGGTGCTCGGTGCCTCGGCCTGCTCCAGCGCCCCGGCGCACAAGGCCGCTCCCACCGCGCACCCGACCACGCCGACGACGTCGACCCCTGCCGCGCCGGTGACCAACCCGCTCACCGGCACCGGCCCGGTGCCCAGCGGTCCAGTCGTCGCCGTGAAGATCGACGACACGGCCGCCAGCCGCCCGTCCGTGGCCCTGGACAAGGCGGACGTCATCTACGTCGAGCAGGCCGAGGGCGGCGTCTCGCGGATGGTCGCGGTCTTCGCCAGCCACAAGCCGGTGGTCGGCTCGGTGCGAAGCGTGCGGGCCAGCGATCCCGAGCTGCTGTGGCAGTACGGCCGGATCATCCTGGTCGCGTCCGGAGGGGGTGGCGACGCCCTGCCGACGCTCGACCGCTCGATCATGCACGCAGTCATCAACGACCGCGGCGGTCCCGGTTTCTCCCGCTCGCGCTCCCACCCGGCGCCGTACAACCTGCTCTCCGACCTCGCTGAGGTTTCCCGCAAGGTCAAGGCCGACGGCGTGCGCAACGTCGGCTTCACGTTCTCGGCGGCAGACCCGCGCCTGGCGTCCGCCCCGAAGGTCACGGCTCCGCGGACCGTCGTCGGCTCCACCCCCGTGACCTTCCTCTGGAATGGCCAGACCTACATCCGCACGGTCAACGGCATGCGCCTGCACGCCGCGGATGGCGCGCCGATCGCCAAGTCCAACGTGCTGGTGCAGTACTGCACCGTGACGGTGAACCACGGCGACGTCGACGTGCTGGGCAACCCGTCGCAGTACACCCACACCATCGGCACCGGCAAGGTCGTGCTCTATCGGGACGGCAAGCAGATCGTCGGTCGGTGGTCGCGCCCGAGCGCCGGGGCGGCCACGACCTACACCGATGCCGCGGGCAAGCCGCTGACCTTCGCCCCGGGCGGCCTCTTCGTCGCCCTCGTCAAGGCCTGACCCACGCACGACAGAGGCCCCGGTCGCTCGTGACCGGGGCCTCTGTCGTGGATGAGCGGCGTCAGCCCAGCTGGGCCACGACGTGCTCGACGCAGGCGATCAGCGCCGAGACGTCCTCGGGGTCGACCGCGGGGAACATCGCGACCCGGAGCTGGTTGCGGCCCAGCTTGCGGTAGGGCTCGACGTCGACCACGCCGTTGGCGCGCAGCACCTTGGCTACCGCCGCCGCGTCGACCTCGTCGGCGAAGTCGATGGTGCCCACGACCTGGGAGCGCGCGGCCGGGTCCGCGACGAACGGCGAGGTGTATGCCGTCTCCTCGGCCCAGGTGTACAGCCGCGAGGAGCTGTCGGCCGTGCGCTTGACCGCCCAGTCCAGGCCGCCGTTGCCGTTGATCCAGCGCACCTGCTCGGCGAGCAGGGCGAGGGTGCCCACGGCCGGGGTGTTGTAGGTCTGGTTCTTGCGGGAGTTGTCGATCGCGGTGGGCAGGCTGAAGAAGTCCGGCACCCAGCGGCCGGTGGCCGCGATCTCGTCGACCCGGGCCAGTGCGGCCGGGGAGAACGCAGCGAGCCAGAGCCCGCCGTCGGCCGCGAAGCACTTCTGCGGGCCGAAGTAGTAGACGTCGCTCTGGGTGATGTCGACCGGCAGGCCGCCGGCGCCGGAGGTCGCGTCGACGAGCACGAGCGCGTCGTCGTCGGCGCCGGCGACGCGCTGGACCGGCGCCATGACGCCCGTGGAGGTCTCGTTGTGCGGCCACGCGTAGACGTCGACCCCGGCCTCGGCGACGGGCGCGGCCAGGGTGCCGGGCTCGGCCTTGATGACGCTCGAGCTGCCCAGGAAGGGTGCCTTGTCGGTCACGGTCGCGAACTTGCTGGAGAACTCGCCGAAGGCCAGGTGCTGGGCGCGCTCGCGCACCAGACCGAACGCGGCGATGTCCCAGAACGCCGTGGAGCCACCGTTGCCGAGGATGATCTCGTAGCCCTCGGGTAGGGAGAACAGCTCACGCAGGCCCTCGCGGACCTCCCCGACGAGGTTCTTCACCGGGGCCTGGCGGTGGGAGGTGCCCAGCACGGTCCGCCCGAGCGAGGCGAGGTAGTCGACCTGCTCGGGGCGGACCTTGCTCGGGCCGGAGCCGAACCGGCCGTCCTGGGGCAGCAGCTCGGCGGGGATGGTGATGGCGGCGTCGGTCACGGGACGTCCTTCGGGTCAGAGGCGGGTTGCGGCAGTTCTGACGCCGTTGTCAGGTGTCACCCATTCAAGCAAAGCGTCCAGCCCGTGGACGCGATGGTCCGCCCGATGGGACGGAGCTCTCAGCCGGCGTGACCCGGTGCGACCTGCGCGTCCCAGCCGGCGACGTCCTCCGCGGGGCGCGGGCCCTCGCCGACGTAGCGTGCCGACGGCCGGATCAGGCGCCCCGTGCGCTTCTGCTCCAGCACGTGCGCCGACCAGCCGGCGGTGCGGGCGCAGGTGAACATCGGCGTGAACATCGACGCCGGCACCTGCGCGAAGTCGAGCAGCACCGCGGCCCAGAACTCCACGTTGGTGGCCAGCACCCGGTCGGGCCGGCGGGCGTGCAGCTCCTCCAGGGCGGCCTTCTCCAGCGCCGCGGCGACCTCGAAGCGCGGGGCGCCGAGCCGCTCGCACGTCGCGCGGAGCACACGCGCACGGGGGTCCTCCGCGCGGTACACGCGGTGCCCGAAGCCCATGAGGCGCTCGCCCTTGTCGAGCACGTCCTTGACGTAGGCGCTGGCGTCGCCGGAGGACTCCACGCCCTCGATCATGTGCAGCACGCGGGAGGGTGCGCCGCCGTGCAGCGGGCCGCTCATCGCCCCGACCGCGCCGGACAGGCAGGCGGCGACGTCGGCGCCGGTGGAGGCGATGACGCGGGCGGTGAAGGTGGAGGCGTTCATGCCGTGCTCGGCCGCGGAGACCCAGTAGGCGTCGACCGCCTCGACGTGGCGCGGGTCGGGCTCGCCACGCCAGCGGATCATGAAGCGCTCGACGATGGTGTGGGCCTTGTCCACCTCGCGCTGGGGGACCATCGGGCGGTCCTGCCCGCGGGCCGACTGCGCGATGAAGGACAGCGCCATCACCGAGGCGCGGGCGAGGTCGTCGCGGGCCTGCGCCGGGTCGATGTCGAGCAGCGGGCGGAAGCCCCACACGGGGGCGAGCTGGGCCAGCGCGCTCTGCACGTCGACGCGCACGTCACCCGTGTGCACCGGCAGCGGGAAGGGCTCCGCCGGTGGCAGGCCCGGGTTGAACTTGTTGTCGACCAGCAGTCCCCACACGTTGCCGAACGACACCTTGCCGACGAGGTCGTTGATGTCGACCCCCCGGTAGCGCAGCGCGCCACCCTCCTTGTCGGGCTCGGCGATCTCGGTCTCGAAGGCGATGACACCCTCGAGTCCGGGCTTGAAGTCGCTGTCGGTCATCAAAGCACTCCATCCCTGCGCCCGACCGCGGTGTCGGGGGCGCCTGCCATTCTGCACCGTGTCCCGCGTCGAGCGAACGGTGCGGTCCGTGTGGAGGACACCGTTCGCCCTTCCCGCACAAGGAGCCCGCCATGGCACGAGCCCCCCGCTCACCCCGCCGCCTCGAGATCGACCTGCCCGACCTCGAGCCCTTCGGCGACGCCGGCCTGGAGCAGGCGGGGGAGTACGACGCCCTCGAGCTGCGTGACCTCGACCTGTCCGGCCAGGACGGGCGCGACGCACGGTTCCTCGAGTGCGGGGTCTACGCCTGCCGCCTGGACGAGACCCGGCTGCGCGGGGCCCGCTTCGCCGACTGCGTCCTCGCCGACCTGCAGGGCGTGGCGCCGGACCTGGCCGAGACCTCGTGGCTCGACGTCGTGGTCAGCGACCCGCGCCTGGCGGCGGTCCAGGCGTTCGGCGCCGACCTGCGCCGGGTCGCGGTGCGCGGTGGCAAGGTCGACTACCTCAACCTGCGCGGGGCGACCCTGCAGGACGTGCGCTTCGAGGGGTGCGTCCTGCGCGAGGTGGACTTCGCCGAGGCCACCCTGGTCGACGTCAGCTTCGACGGCTGCCAGCTGGTCGAGCCCGACTTCTCCCGCGCCCGGCTGGAGCGCGTCGACCTCAGCGGCGCCGACCTGCGGGCCCCCAAGGGCGTGACCAGCCTGGCCGGCGCGACGATCGCCCAGTCCCAGCTCTACGACCTCGCCCCCGCGTTCGCGGCCCAGCTCGGCCTCACCGTGCTCGAGGGTCGTTAGCCTTCGACCCATGACGCCTGCGGACCGCCACGACTACCTCGGTGAGGGGCTGCTCGAGCAGCACCTGGCCGCCACCCCGTGGCGGCAGGCCAGCGCCTGGCTGGAGGCCGCCCGCGAGCGGGCCGGCGCCGAGGGTGACGTGCCCGAGCCGACCGCGATGTCGGTGGCCACCGTCGACGCCGACGGCCGCCCCGACGTGCGCACCGTCCTCATGCGCTTCTTCGACCCCAGCGGCCCGGGCTTCGTCACCAACCTGGAGTCGGCCAAGGGCCGCCAGCTCGCCGGCAACGCCGGCATCGCCGCCTCCCTCACCTGGCCGGCCATGTATCGCGCGGTCCGCTTCCGGGGCACGGCCCACCGGCTGCCCGAGGAGCAGGTCCGCGACTACTTCGGCCACCGCCCGTGGGGGTCGCGGGTCAGCGCGTGGGCGTCGCGGCAGTCGCAGGTCATCGAGGGCCGGGAGGGGCTGGAGGCCGCCTACGCGCGATACGCGGCGCAGTGGCCGGACCGCGGTGGGGTCGACGACGTGCCGGTGCCGCCGTTCTGGGGCGGCTACCGCATCACCTGTGACGAGGTGGAGTTCTGGGCCGGCCGGCGCGACCGGCTGCACGACCGGCTGGTCTTCGTCCGGGCCGGTGAGGGCGACCTCGACGACCCGTCCGCGTGGCGGGTGGAGCGCCGCCAGCCCTGAGGCAGCCGGTCCGGATCGCGGGACGCGGCGGGGCGTACTTGCCGGTAACCCCGACCCGTGCTCTAGCGTGAAGGCCGTCACAAGCGTGACAGCGGGCGCCACCGTCGCCGTTCGCCGCCAGCCCTCCGGGGCCGCCGCGACCTGCGAGGAGAACCATGCCCAGCCGTCCCCACACCCCTGCCGTGCACCGCGTCGTCGCCGACGTCACCGAGCGGATCCGTGAGCGCAGCCGGCAGACCCGCCGTGACTACCTCTCGCGCATCCAGCACGCCGCCGCCGAGCGTGGCGGGCGCCTGACCCGCGCCGACCTCGGCTGCAGCAACCTGGCCCACGCGGTCGCCGCCTGCGGGGGCTCGGACCGTGCCGCCATGTCGGGGGAGAGCGCCGTCAGCCTCGGCATCGTCACGTCCTACAACGACATGCTCTCCGCGCACGCGCCGTTCGAGCACTACCCGCAGCAGGTCAAGGACACCGCGCGCGGCCTCGGCGCGGTCGCCCGGGTCGCCGGCGGCGTGCCCGCGATGTGCGACGGCATCACGCAGGGCCGCGACGGCATGGAGCTGAGCCTGTTCAGCCGGGACGTCATCGCCATGTCGACGGCGATCGCGCTCTCCCACGACGTGTTCGACGGCGCCCTCATGCTCGGGGTGTGCGACAAGATCGTGCCCGGCCTCGTCGCCGGCGCCCTCGCCTTCGGCCACCTGCCGGTGGCGATGGTGGCCGCCGGCCCGATGAGCAGCGGCCTGCCGAACGCCGAGAAGGCCTCCGTCCGCCGGGCCCACGCCGCCGGCGAGGTCGGCCGGGAGGAGCTGCTCGCCGCCGAGACCGCGTCGTACCACTCGCCCGGCACGTGCACCTTCTACGGCACCGCCAACTCCAACCAGCTGCTCATGGACGTCATGGGCCTGCACCTGCCCGGCGCGGCGTTCGTCTCGCCGGACGACCCGCTGCGTGAGGCGCTCACCGCCGAGGCCACGCGCCGGGTGGCCGAGATCGCGGGCAGCGACCAGTCCTACGGCATCGGCCACGTCGTGGACGAGAAGGTCGTCGTCAACGGCGTCGTCGCCCTGCTCGCCACCGGTGGCTCGACGAACCACACGATGCACCTGGTCGCCATGGCCGCCGCGGCCGGCGTCCAGCTCACGTGGGAGGACTTCGACGACCTGTCGCGGGTGGTGCCGCTCTGTGCCCGGATGTACCCCAACGGCACCGCGGACGTGAACCACTTCCACGCGGCGGGCGGCACCCCGTTCCTCGTCGGCACCCTGCTCGACGCCGGGCTGCTTCACGAGGACGTGCTGACCCTCGCCGGTCCGGGCCTCGACCGCTACCGCCGGATGCCGGCCCTCGAGGACGGCGCCCTCACCTGGCGCGAGCCGGCCGCGGCGAGCACCGACCTGGACGTGCTGCGCCCGGCAAGCGACCCGTCCGCCCCCGACGGCGGCTTGCGGGTGCTCAGCGGCAGCCTCGGCCACGCCGTCATCAAGGTCTCTGCCGTCGCCGCCGAGCACCGGCTCATCGAGGCGCCGGTGCGCGTCTTCACCGACCAGGTCGGCTTCCTCACCGCGTTCTCCCGCCGCGAGCTGGACCGTGACGTCGTCGTGGTCATCCGCGACCAGGGTCCCTCGGCCAACGGCATGCCGGAGCTGCACGCGCTGACCCCGTCCCTGGGTGTCCTGCAGAAGCGCGGCTTCCAGGTCGCACTGGTCACCGACGGACGCATGTCCGGTGCCTCCGGGGCGATCCCGGCAGCGATCCACGTGACGCCGGAAGCGGTCCACGGCGGTCCCATCGCCCGGCTGCGCGACGGCGACGTGGTCCGGCTGGACGCCGACCGTGGCACCCTCGACGTCCTCGTCGCCGAGCAGGAGTGGGAGGGCCGGGAGCCGGTCACCACCGCGGGCGGCGAGACCTTCGGCACCGGGCGCGAGCTGTTCGCCGGCCTGCGCCACCTGGTCGGCCGCGCCGACCAGGGCGCCCACGTGTTCGGCGCGGTGGACACTGTCACCTCGCCCGCCCACCACCTGCAGGAGAGCGCCTCATGACGAGCGTCGCCGAGACCAACCACCCCCGGACGGCGGCCGAGCTGCTCGCCGTCAGCCCCGTCATACCCGTCGTCGTCGTGGACGACGTCGAGCAGGCGGTGCCGCTGGCCCAGGCCCTGCTGCGTGGCGGCGTGGGGATCATCGAGGTCACCCTGCGCACCCCCGCCGGCCTGGCCGCGATCGAGCGCGTGGCCGCCGAGGTGCCCGGCATGGTCACCGGCGCGGGCACGGTCACCTCCCCGGCGCAGGTCCACGCCGTGCAGCGGGCCGGTGCGCAGTTCCTGGTCACCCCCGGGTCGCCCGCGGGCCTGCTGTCCGCCGCGCTCAACAGCGGTATGCCGCTGCTCGCCGGGGCGGCCACCCTCACCGAGATGATGACCCTGGCCGAGCACGACCTCGGCGCGATGAAGTTCTTCCCCGCCGAGGCCAGTGGCGGCGTGGAGTTCCTCAAGGCCGTCTCCGGCCCGCTGCCGCACCTGCGGTTCTGCCCCACTGGCGGCATCACGACGGCCAACGCGGCCGACTACCTCGCGCTGCCGAACGTCGGCTGCGTCGGCGGGTCGTGGCTGACCCCCAAGGACGCCGTGGCGGCGGGGGACTGGGGCCGGGTCGAGCAGCTGGCCCGCGAGGCGGCGGCGCTGCCGCGCTGACCCGCCCCGCACGCGACGGAGCCGGCCTGCGTGACGCAGGCCGGCTCCGTGCATGGAACAGCCCGTGAGCTCCGGGCCATGCGGTCCGGGGCGCGATGGACGAGTCGCGCATCCTCACGGGCTGCGGTGACTGCTTGGGATTGCGGTCACCCTTGCCGTCCACGACTGGCACACCCGAGGGGGGCCAGGGAACGGGCTGGGCTAGCGCTCAGCCACCTCACGCGTCCTGTGAATAATCACTAACGGACCACCTCCCTTCTCGTGTGCACACGACGGTAGGTCGGTGTCCGGCGGCGCGCAATGCCTTATCCGCGGCGTCGGCTCAGACCGTGGTGACGACCTCGTCGAAGTCGAGGCGGGGGCTGCGCGGGAACCAGGCGTCGGGGCCCGGCTTGCCGATGTTGACCACGGCGAGGGCGCGGTGCTCGCCGTCGGGGAAGAACTCGCGGGTCACGGCGTCGGCGTCGAAGCCGGTCATCGGGCCGGCGGCCAGGCCGGCGGCGCGGACACCGAGGATGAAGTAGGCGATCTGCAGGGTGGCGTTGAGCTCGGCGGTGCGCAGGCGCATCGCCTCGTTGCCCCCGAACATGTCCTTGGCCGCCGGGAAGTGCGGGAAGACCCTGGGCAGCTCCTCGTGGAACTCGTTGTCCGCGGCGAGGATGGCGACCAGCGGGGCGGCCTGCGTCTTGGGCTTGTTGCCCTCAGCCATGAGGTCGACGAGCCGGGCCCGGGCCTCGTCGCTGCGGACCAGGACGATGCGCAGCGGCTGGTTGTTCATCGACGTCGGCGCCCACTTGACCAGCTCGTAGATGGCGCGCATCTGCTCCTCGGACACCGGCTCGTCGGTGAACGTGTTGGCGGTGCGGGCCTCGCGGAACAGCAGGTCCTGGGCCTCGGTGGAGAGCTGGAGCTGGTCGGCGAACTCGGCCTCGAACTGCTCGAGCTCGGCCTGGGTCTCGGGGTAGGTCGTCATGAACGATTGAACGGTCAACGACTTGAGGATATTTCCGCCGGGATGTCCGTTTCCGTGTGGCCTGCACCACGTCCCGCGGGTCGGTCGGCGTTCGGTCGACCGCGGTCGGATTCCCGCCGAGAGGGACGTTTCTCGGGCTTCAGGCCCCTCGCAAGGGACAGGAACGTCCCTCTCGGCGGGGTGGGTGGGTGGGTGAGGCTCGCTCGCGCTCAGGCGGGGCGCACGGCGGCGGGGTCGATGGCGATCCACACGGCCTCGGCCTGCGCGAGCAGGCGACCGTCCGCGGCATACAGCGCGGTGCCGGAGAGGAACTTGCGGCCCTGCTCGCCACGAGGCCAGGCCATCACGACGCACTCCTCGCCCACGGCCGGCAGGTCGTGCACCTGCGCCGTCATCGTGCCGAGCACCATGGCGCGGCCGGCGATGCCCGAGGCCCACGCGCCGGGGCAGTCCAGCGCCGCCCAGACGATCTCCGGGGTCACCTCGGCCGGGCGCCACGCGGCGGCCCGGAGCGTCTCGTGGCCGGGGAGCGGGCCGGTATGCAGGCACAGGGCGTCGGCGGGGTCGCGGTCGGTGCCGCAGGTGAAGCAGGTGGGGAAGGGGTGCTCGGCCAGGCCCTCGTACGAGGGGCCGACCGCCTCCGCGTCGGCGAACGACACTGGTGTGGGCGTCCCGGCGGTGTCCAGCGGCTCGGCCGAGATGGCCTGGGCCACCAGGGTCTGGCCGTCCCAGAGCTCGACCGTGCCGTCGTCGGCCCGCGTCACGTCCATCTCGGTGTCCAGCGGCGGGGGCGTGCGCAGCCGCACCGTGACGGCTCCGGCGCCCTGCCCCTCCTCGCCCTCGACGAGCTGGGCCAGGTGGCCGCTGACCCAGCCGCCGTTGCCGGACAGCGGCGGGCCACAGAACCGGGCGGGGACGACGAAGGACTCGGTCACGTCCGGCACGCTAGCCCTTGACCGCCTCGTAGCGGCGCAGGGCCTCCTCCCGGGCCTCGGCGTGGTCGAGGATGGGCTCGGGGTAGCCGTGGTCGTAGGCGCCGTCGACCTTCCACGGCTCGTGCACCGCACCGCCGCGAACGTGCGCCAGCTCGGGCACGTAGCGGCGCACGTAGTCGCCGTCGGGGTCGAACTTGCGCCCCTGGGTCACCGGGTTGAACACCCGGAAGTACGGCGAGGCGTCGGTGCCCGTGCCGGCGGCCCACTGCCAGCCGTGGGAGTTGGAGGCGATGTCGCCGTCGCACAGGTGCGCCATGAAGTGGCGGGCGCCGTGCGGCCACCACACGTGCAGGTCCTTGACCAGGAAGCTGGCGACGATCATCCGGACCCGGTTGTGCATCCACCCCTCGGCGAGCAGCTGGCGCATCCCCGCGTCGACCATGGGGTAGCCGGTGCGCCCCGCCTTCCACGCCTCGAACCCCTCGCCCGGCTCGTCGTAGGCCATCCCCTTCAGTGACGGCTTGAGGTCGGCCCACGCCGAGTCGGGCCGGTGCCACAGCACGTCGGCGTAGAACTCGCGCCACGCCAGCTCGGTGACGAACGTCTGCGGCCCGGCCTTGCGGTGGTCGGGGTGAACCGCGACGTCGGCGAGCAGCGTGCGCGGGTGGACCTCGCCGAACTTCAGGTGGGCGGACAACCCGGAGGTGCCGGCCAGGTCCGGGCGGTCGCGGGTGTCGGCGTAGTCGGCCAGGCCGTCCTCGAGGAAGGCGTGCCAGCGCTCCAGGGCCGCCTCCTCCCCGGCTGGGGGCAGGTCCGGCACCTCGCCGTCGAGCAACGGCAGGTCCTGCGACTCCACCCGCCGCACCCACCGCAGCTGTTTTGGCACGGGTGCCGGCTGCGGCCAGCCGTGCGCGCGCCAGGCGCGCGAGAAGGGGGTGAACACCTGGTAGGGCGTGCCGCCGCCGGTCGTCAGCGTCCCCGGCCCCACCGCGTATGCCGTGCCGGTCGCCTCGAGCGCGCAGTCCTGCTCGCCCAGTGCGCGGCGCACGGCCTCGTCGCGGCGCCGGCCGAACGGGGTGCTCTCGGCGCTGACGTGCACGCTGGTGGCGCCCACCTCGCGGGCCACCTCGGGGACCACCTGCGCGGGGTCACCGACGCGCACGACCAGGGCTCCGTCATACCGGGAATCGAGAGCGCGCAGGGAGGCGTTCAACCAGGCGCGACGCACGGCGCCGGCGCCGTCCCACAGCCGCCGGTCGAGCACGAACAGCGGCAGGACGGACGAGCCGTCCGCGGCCTCGTGGGCGGCCCCGAGGGCGGGCAGGTCGGCCAGGCGCAGGTCACGACGAAGCCAGAGCACGGTGTCGGGCACAAATGAGAGGCTATGCGCTGTGACGGATCTGATCGACACCACCGAGATGTACCTCCGGACGATCTACGAGCTGGAGGAGGAGGGCATCCCGCCGCTGCGCGCCCGCATCGCGGAGCGCCTCGGTCACTCCGGCCCCACGGTGAGCCAGACCGTCGCCCGGATGGAGCGCGACGGGCTGCTGAGCCTGGCCGGCGACCGTCACCTCGAGCTGTCCGAGGAGGGCCGCCGGATCGCCACGCGGGTGATGCGCAAGCACCGCTTGGCCGAGCGCCTGCTCGTCGACGTCATCGGCCTCGAGTGGGAGTACGTCCACGACGAGGCCTGCCGCTGGGAGCACGTCATGAGCGAGCGGGTCGAGCGCAAGATCCTCCAGCTCATCGGCGAGCACCGGGAGTCGCCCTACGGCAACCCGATCCCGGGTCTGGACGAGCTGGGCGAGGAGGCTGGGGAGGACTTCCGGCTGGGCGTCAGCAGCCTGGCCGTCCTCGCCGGTGACCAGCCCAGCGTGGTGACCGTGCGCCGGATCGGCGAGCCGGTCCAGGTCGACCACGAGGCCCTGAGCCTGCTCACCGTGGCCGGGCTCCTGCCGGGCCGGCGGGTCCGGATCCGGCGCGAGGCCGGCCGCGTGATCGTGGTGCGCGACGGTGCGGAGGACGCGGCAGGGGTGTCGCTGCCGGAGAGCACGGCGGCGCACGTCTTCGCGGCCGCAGTCTGAGGTGTTGGGGCCTCGCCGGGCATCCCGGCGAGGCCCTCGTCAGCGGGCAGGACCGGTCCGAGGGCCGGTCCTGCCGCTGTCCCTGGCGACACGCCCGACCCCGGGGCGGTGGAGTTTGCCCGATTTTGTCCCCCTCCCAAGGGGTGCGCAGCCCGCTGACCTGCGACGTCGCCGATGCCGCCGCCAGGTCTCCGACACGCCCGTGACCTCGATGTGACAAGGGACTTTGGTCTGTGTACGGTGGCATCGCTTGCTCTCCCCCTGGAGGAAGCTCTCGATGTGGCATGCCGAATCCTGCCGCCACGTTCGAGATGAGTTCACACACCGTTTGGCAGGAGCGGGGGACCCACTTGCGGGGCGTCGTGAGACGCCCCTTGGGGTGAAGCCCTCAGGCGGCTGGCCGACCCAGGTCGGATGGCTGCCTCAGGGCCGGGTGCATACCTCCCACCCGAACCCGACAGCTCACCTCGTAGGCACTGGAGAGGTCTGTTCATCGTGTCGAAGCACCATGCCGGGCGCCACCGCGCCGCAGGTCGCCAGACGACCACCACTGCCCTGACGTCTGCTCTTGGCCGTTCCGGCCAGCCCGCCGCCAAGGCTTCCGCGGTCCTCGCGGTCTCCGGTGGTCTGGTGGCCTCGTTCAGCATGCCCGCCTCGGCCGCGCCGGCCACGCACGCTCCCGAGGCGGCCACCCCGACCAACGCCCCCGGCACGGTCGCGGTCTCGGCCCCGAGCACCGCTGCCGTCCCGGTTGCGCCCTCCTTCGGTGAGGTCGGCTTCGACGCCACCGCCCCGAAGGCTGCCCCGGTGCACCGCGCCGTGGAGACGGTCAGCCGCAGCACCGACCGCATGGCGATCAACCTGCCCTCGCCGGCCGCCGGCGTGCTCGGCATCGCCGCGATGTACGCCGGTGTCCCCTACGAGTGGGGCGGCACCACGCCGTCGGGCTTCGACTGCTCCGGCTTCACCCAGTACGTCTTCAGCAAGATCGGCATCTCGCTGCCGCGCACGGCCGAGGAGCAGCGCATGGCTGCGACCCGCGTGAGCAACCCGCAGCCGGGTGACCTGGTCTTCTTCGGCAACCCCGCCCACCACGTCGGCATCTACGCCGGCGGCGGCATGATGTGGGACGCCCCGCACAGCGGTGCCGTCGTGAGCAAGCGCCCGATCTGGAACGACAGCAGCATCACCTACGGCCGCTTCTCCTGATCGAGGGCCCAAGCCTGAGCCTGACGCCGCAGGCCCCGAACCCCGCACGGGTTCGGGGCCTGCGGCGTTGCCGGGTCTTTGGGACAATGGGGCCATGAGCACCACGCGCACGGAAGCCGCAGCGCCCACGGCGACGGACCGCACGCCGGGCATCCTCCTCGAGGTCTGGTCCGACGTCGTCTGCCCCTGGTGCTACCTGGGCAAGCGTCGCCTCGAGCACGCGATCGCCGCGTTCGAGCGGCCGGCACTGGTCGAGGTCCGCTACCGCTCCTACGAGCTCGACCCGCGCACCCCGGTCGGCGAGGGCGTCCCCGTCTACGACTACCTCGGGCGCCGCTACGGCGGTGGCCCGGAGGCGGGCCGGGCCATGAGCGCGCGGGTCGCCCGGGCCGCGGGCGAGGAGGGCCTGCGGATGGACTTCGACCGGGCCGTGTGGACCAACACCTTCGACGCGCACCGGATGGTGCACATGGGGCTGGCCCAGGGCGGGCCGGCCCTGCAAGGCGCAGTCAAGGAGCGCCTGTTCGCCGCCCACTTCGAGGAGGGCAAGGTCCTCGACGACATCTCCACGCTGCAGCGACTGGGGGCCGAGGCCGGGCTCGACGAGCACGTGCTGGCGGCGGTGCTCGCCTCCGACGACTACGCCGACGACGTGCGCGCCGACGAGGCCGCGGCCCGCGAGCTGGGCATCACCACGGTGCCGTTCGTGGTCGCGAACCGGTCCGTGGCGCTCTCCGGGGCCCAGCCGGTGGAGGTCTTCGCCCAGCTGCTGCACCAGGCCTGGCGCGAGACCGGCAGCTAGCGCCGGCTGGCCAGCACCCGGGCCCAGGCGCCGGCCGGCACGAACCGCGCGAGCTTCATCAGCACCGCCATCCGGGTGGGGAAGACGATCTCGTTCCGGTCGCGCTCCAGCCCGTCGCAGATCGCCCGAGCCGCCTCGTCCGGCTCGACCAGGAACGGCATGGGGAACTCGTTGACCTCGGTCATCTCGGTGCGCACGAAGCCGGGGCAGATCGTGGTCACGTGCACCCCGCTGCGGCGCACCGACAGGCGCAGCGACTCGAGCAGGTTGATCTGGGCGGCTTTCGTGGCGCCGTAGGCCTCGGCCCCCGGCAGGCCCCGGTAGCCGGCCACCGACGCGACGCCGGCGATGACGCCCCGGCCTCGGGCGACCATGCCGGGAAGCACCGCGTCGATGCCGTTGCTCATGCCGACGAGGTTGACCTGGAGGTGGCGCTCGAAGGAGTCGGCGTCCCACGTGCCGGCCGGCATCTGCTGCCAGTGCCCGGCGCACAGCAGCACCAGGTCAGGCGGCCCGAGCTCGGCCTCGACCCGTGCCGCCGCGGCATGGACCTGTGCCCGGTCGGTGACGTCCGCCGGCGCGACGAGCATGCGCCCCTCGGCCACGGAAGCCAGCCGGTCGGCACGCCGGGCCGAGACGGCCACCCGGGCGCCCCGGGCGGCCAGCTCTCGGGCCACGGCCGCGCCTATGCCGCTGGATGCGCCGACGACCCAGGCGACCCTGCCCCCGAGATCCACTACGGGCGGACCATCTGCAGCTGGCTGACGCCCAGGTAGCCGGTGCGGAAGCCGGCCTCGCAGTAGGCCAGGTAGAACTCCCACATCGAGCGGAACGTGTCGTCGAAGCCGAGCGTGCGGACGTGGTCCCACTCGGCGAGGAACCGGCCGCGCCACTGCTTCAGGGTCTCGGCGTAGTGCCACCCGAGCTCGCGGCGCTGCGCGACCCGCAGGCTGGTGTGCCTGGCCAGGGTCTCGTCGATCGCCTGCAGGGACGGGATGATCCCGCCGGGGAAGATGTACTTCTGGATCCAGGAGTAGCTGCGCCGCGTGGCCCGCATCCGCTCGTGCGCCATGGTGATCGACTGGATCGCGACCCGGCCGCCGGGGGCCAGGAGTCGGTCGATCGTGGAGAAGTAGGTCGGCCAGTACTTCTCGCCGACGGCCTCGATCATCTCGACGCTGACGATGGCGTCGAACTGGCCCTGGACCTCGCGGTAGTCCTGGAGGCGCACCTCGACCCGGTCGGTCATCCCGGCGGCGGCGATGCGCTCGCGGGCGAGCTCGGCCTGCTCCTCCGACAGGGTGATGGTCAGCACCCGGGCGCCGCGCTGCGCGGCGCGAAGGGCCAGCGCGCCCCAGCCGGTGCCGATCTCGAGGACCCGCGTGCCCTCGCCGACCCCGGCGTAGTCGAGCATGCCGTCGATCTTGCGCAGCTGGGCGGCCTCGAGGTCGTCGCCGTCCTCGAACCATGCCGAGGAGTAGCTCATCGTCGGGTCGAGGAACGCCGCGAACAGGTCGTTGCTCAGGTCGTAGTGCCGGTGGATGTTCTCCCGGGAGCCCTCGAGGGTGTTCTCCTCGTGGTGCGGCAACCGCTCGTCGACGATGGTGCGGAACCGCTGCAGCCACTCGGGGATGAGCTGGCTCAGCTTGGCCGCGAACGGCGCCAGAAGGTCGGCCAGGTCGGTGCCCGGACCCGGGCGCCAGTCGCCGGCCATGAAGGCCTCGCCGAAGCCGATCTTGGTGTCCTTGCCGATCCGGGCGAAGAACGCCTCCGGGTTCACCAGCTCGAAGACCGGCGAGTCGGGCCCGCCGCCACCGACGACCCGGCCGTCGGGGTAGGTGGCACGGACCGGCACGAGGCCGACGGCACGCTCGAACAGGACGCGGGCGACGCGGGCGTGGACCGGGGCGGTGGGCACCGTCTCCAGCGCGGGCCAGCGCAGGGACGTGGGGGCGACGGTGGTCATCTCAGACACCTTCCTGGGCGCGGTGGCGCGGGCGGGGGGCAACGGGCAGTCGGCGCAGCCACAGCCAGACCCCGTGCAGCCGGATCAGGGCCGTGACCTGCTGGGGCATCAGCGGCCGGCGCAGCACCTGGCCCACCAGCCGTCGCGGCGTGGCCGGGTGCGGTGTGCCGCGGAACGTGGCGCCGAAGGCGACCTCGCCGTCGCGGTGGAGCACGACGGTGGTGGCCACCTGGTCGGGGGTCAGCGTGAACGTGAGCTGGTAGCGGCCGGACACGTCGTAGAACGGGGAGACGTAGAGCTCCTTGTCGGTCCACGCGGTGCCACCGTCGTCCGGGCGCAGGAGGTAGGCGTGGCGCTCGCCGTACGTGTTGTGCACCTCGGCGAGGACGCAGGCCAGGTGGCCGGAGGCGTCCAGGCACCAGTGCACCGACAGCGGGTCGAAGACGTGGCCGAGGACCCGGGCGTTGGCGAGCATGAGCACCCGCCCGCCGGTCAGGTCCACGCCCTCGCCGGCGGCGAAGGCGACGACGTTGTCCTTGATGCTGCGGGCCGGGTCACCGAGGTGGTCGGCGGACCGGAACGAGGCGAACGGGCGCAGCCAGCGCGGCATACGGGGGAGGTCGTCCAGGTCGACCAGCCACTGGTAGACCCCGTACCGGAAGGCGTGGCGCACCGGGCCCTTGCGCGAGTGCGAGACGAAGCCCTCGACCAGCGCCGGCAGCGCGGGGAGTGCCGGGGTCACCAGTCGACCCCGAAGTGCCGCGCCGCCTCCACCCCCGAGCGGCAGCCGTCCTCGTGGAAGCCCCAGCCGTGGTAGGCCCCGGCGTAGACGGTGGTGTCGCTGGCGAGGCCGGCGAGCGAGCCCTGGGCCGCCACCGCCTCGGGGGTGTAGATGGGGTGCTCGTAGTCCATCACGGCCAGGATTCTCGACGGGTCGACCCGCTCGCGCGCGTTGAGCGTGACCAGGTGCTGGTCCGGAGAGGTGTGCCCCTGCAGCCGGTTCATCCAGTAGGTCACCACGGTGGAGTCGTGCAGGTCGGTGCACGAGGTCATGAGGTAGTTCCACGAGGCCCGGGCCTGGCGTGCCGACGGGAGGATCGAGGCGTCGGTGTGCAGGACGGTCTCGTTGCGGGAGTAGGTGAACGCCTTGAGCGTGCTGACCTCGTCGTCGGTCGGGTCGGTGAGCATCGCCAGCGCCTCGTCGGCGTGGGTGGCGATGACGACCTTGTCGAACCCGTGCCGCTCACCGGTGGTGTCGACCACGGTGACGCCGGTGGACCAGCGGGTCAGGTCGCGCACCCCGGCGCTGACGCGCACGGCAGGCAGCTGCGCGCCGATCCGCTCGACGTAGGTGCGGGAGCCGCCGGCGACGGTGTACCACTGCGGCGAGCCGGTGACGCTGAGCATGCCGTGGTGGTCCAGGAACCGGAACAGGTAGCGCGCGGGGTAGAGCAGCGCGGTCTCCTGGCCCGAGGACCAGACGCAGGAGACGACGGGCACCGCGTAGTGGGTGATGAAGTAGTCCGAGAAGCCCTCGCGCCGCAGGAACTCCCCGTATGTCGTGAGGTCGCCTTCGCTGCTCGTGTCCAGGAACGCGCTCGCCCGGCGGTGGAACCGCTTCACCTGGCCCAGCAGGCGCAGGAACGTGGGGTCCAGGACCCGGCCAGGCTGGGCGAGGAGGCCCTTGGCGCCGCGGCCGCCGGCGTACTCCAGCCCGCAGCCCTCGCACCTGATGCTCATGCTCATCTCGGTGGAGCGCACCGGCACGTCCAGCTCGCCGAACAGGCGCCGCAGCAGCGGGTAGGTGCGGTCGTTGTGGACGATGAACCCGGTGTCGACGGCGTGGTGGCTGCCGTCGCTGGCGGTGACGTCGTGGGTGTGGGCGTGGCCACCGAGACGGTCCTGCGCCTCGAACAGCGTGACGTCATGGGTCCGGTTGAGCAGGTAGGCCGCGGTGAGGCCCGACACGCCGGCGCCCACCACCGCCACGGAGGGGCGCGACGACGTCGGCTTCATCGCGCCCCTCCCGCTGCGTGCCAGGAGGAAGCGCGCAGCGTCCGGTGGTCTGTGGGGGTGTGTGGACGTGCCGTCACCGGGAGTCCCTTCCGTTCGGCGCGCGCGGTCGGTGCCGCTCGGGCGATTACGGCAGAGGTTCGTAGGCGCACCGGTGAGCGGATTGGTGCGGCTTGTGCGGCAGCGTAGTTGACGCCGTCGGCGGGCCGGCCGGTCAGCGAGAGGCCAGCTCGGCCACCTCGCTGACCTCCTGGGCGGCGACCACGTCGGCGTCCGCCACCGGCGCGGCCGGCGGGACCGGCGCGGGGGCCCCGGCGGCCAGACCGGACCAGTCGAGGCGGCGCTCGCGCCACGTGAAGATGATGAGCTTGGCGACCTCCTCCACGACCCGGGCGAGGAAGACGCCGGCGATCCCCAGCGGGGAGTGCAGGCCGAGCAGCACCGCGAGCGGCAGCCCGACGAGGAACGCGCCGCCGGCGTCCCCGAGGATCACGCCCCGGGCGTCGTCACCGCTGGGCAGCACGCCGGCGCCGATGATCATGTTGCGGACCTTGACCACCTGGAACGCGGCGTTGATGAGGATGCCGACCGCGGCGGCGGCGCGGACCTGCGGGCCGGCGTGGCCATAGAGCGGCTGCAGCAGGAACGCGCAGCACGCGAAGAGCAGCCCGAAGCCGATGCCGGTGCGGATGCCCGCCGCCTTGATCCGGCGCACCCAGGCGAGAGCGGCGTCGGCGTCGCCCTGCCCGACGGAGCGGCCGACCAGGGCGGTCGTGGCGCTCATGAGGCCCAGGCTGCCGACGATGAAGACGCCCTCGAGCGTGGCGGCGATCTGCGCCGCGGCCAGGGCCCGGTCGCCGAGCTTCTGGAAGACGACGTTGTAGAGGAAGGTCCCGCCGGTCCAGAACAGCTCGGTCACCCCCAGCGGCAGGGCGAGGACGAGCAGGGGTCGCAGCACCGGCTGCCACCCACCACGGAAGGTCGGGGGCTCCCAGCGCACGACCCGGTGCACGGCATACACCTGGGCGGTGAGGATGACGAGCTTGAGCAGGTTGGTGACCAGCGTCGCCACCCCGGCCCCGGCGACGCCGAGCTGCGGCAGCGGTCCGGCGCCGGTGACCAGCGCGTAGCCGATCGCAGCGTTGAGCACGACGGTGCCGGAGGTGGCCAGCATCGGCGCGCGGGCGTGGCCGGTGGAGCGCAGGACGCCGCTGAGCAGCATGCTCAGGACGGCCGGGGCCAGGGCCAGGCCCATGAGCTGGAAGTAGCCGGCACCGGCGTGGGCCACGGTCGCCGACGCGCCGGTCGCGCGGAGCAGGTCGTGGGAGAGCAGGAGCGGGCCGAGGGAGCACAGCGCCGCCAGGACGGCGGCGACGACCAGGGCGGTGGACACCGTGGTGTTCATGTCGTGGCGGCGGTCCGCGCCGTGCGCCCGGGCGACCAGGATGCTCACCGACGCCCCCAGGGCGCCGAGGGTGAGCACGAGGATGAACACCAGGCTGTTGGCGAAGCCGACCGCGGCGATGGCAGTCGCGCCCAGGGTGCCCACGACCACCTGGTTGACGAAGTTGAGGACCAGGTTGAGCACGAACTCCAGGCTCACCGGCACCGCGATGCGGGCGATCTCCCGGCCGGGGGTGGTCTCGGCGACCGCGGGCGTACGGCGGCGCAGGGCAACAGGCATGGCGAGGTCCCGGGGGGAAGTGGGGCGGGGAGCGGGAGGACGCCATGGTCCGACCACGGTCGGAGGGGTTGGCGGTGGGCTCAGTTTACCGGCGCAACGATCCCGGCTCGTCCGGTTTTCGCGCGGCGGTGCTCAGGCGGTGGGCACCGGCTGCGGGGGCTGCGGGCCGCGGTAGCGACCATGCCCCCGGAACCGCAGCGGCGTCTCGTCGTACTCCTCCAGGGCGTGGGCCACCCAGCCGACGGAGCGGGCGATGGCGAAGACGACCTCTCCGGCCGTGCGGGGCATGTCGGCGGTCACCGCGAGGGCGGCGAGGGCGAGGTCGACGTTGGGCTGGTCGCCCACCTCGGCGGTGAGGTCGCGCACCGCGGCGGTGACCGCCTTCGCGCTGCGCTCGGAGGCCAGCAGGGCCAGCAGGGCGCTCGCGCGCGGGTCGCCGTCGGGGTAGAGCTGGTGGCCGAAGCCGGGCACGGGCCGGTCGGTGCGCAGGTGGTCGGCGACCACGGCCGCGGCGCCGGTCTCGAGCACGTCGCGCAGGGTGCTGTGGGCCAGCGTGCTCGCCGCGCCGTGCAGCGGCCCCTCCATCGCGGACAGCCCGGTGGCCACGACGGCGTAGGGGTGGGCCCGCACCGAGGCCGCGGTCCGGGCGGCGACGGTCGAGACGGCGAGGCCGTGGTCCATCAGCAGGACCAGGGCGGCGTCGAGGCAGCGGAGCAGCTGCGTGGTGGGCGGCATGGGGGACAGCGCGGCCCAGAGCCGGCGGGCCAGGGGAGCGTCCGGCTCCGGGGCCTCGCCGAGCCGGGGCAGCGAGTCGACCATCAGCGTCACCAGCCCGCCGGCGGTGCCGATCGCGGCAGGCCCACGGGTGTCGTAGCGGCGGGGGTCGACCGCACCCGCCGCGGCCACGGCGACCCGCAGCCGGCCCACGAGGTCCGCGGTGTCAGGCAGTGACCGGACCGCGCGGGTGGCCGCCCGCAGCGGGATGTCCGGTGCCTGGAAGAGGCCGGGGTCGACCTCGCCGGTCCACAGCCACGACGCGGCGTGCTCGAACCGCAGGCTCCCGGCCAGGTCGACGGCGTCGACCCCGCGGAACCAGAGGTGCCCGCCCTCGATGAGCGTGGTGTCGGTGTCGACGACGGGCCCGCGCCAGGACGGGGTGCCGGCCGGCCGGTCCCGGCGGCCCCGGTCCCGCAGGGCGTCGACCTCGGCCCGGTCGAAGACGCTGCCGCGGCCGCTGGGGGCGCGGGTGCTCGTCAGCAGGCCGCGGCTGGCGTAGGCGTAGACGGTCTCCAGCCGCACGCCGAGCCGGTCGGCCACCTGGCGGGAGGTGAGCTGGTCGCGGGGGTCCGGGGTCGGCATACATTGACTGTATCAACGTTGACGACCATTGATCGACAGGCGCAGAGTGCTGCTGACCGCCGGCAGTGGGGCCGGCGGCGGACGAGGCAGGAGAGCGTGATGACCGCGCTGCAGGACGAGCTGGTCGAGGTCCCCCGGGGGCTCAAGGGCGTGGTGGTGACCGACACCGCCCTGGGCACGGTGCGCGGGCGCCAGGGGTTCTACCACTACCGGCAGTACTCGGCCGTCGAGCTGGCCGAGCGCCGCTCGCTCGAGGACGTCTGGCACCTCCAGCTCGAGGGCCGGCTGCCCGACGCGCACGAGCGGGCCCGGTTCGCGGCCGAGGTCGCGGCGGCGCGTCACCTGCCGCAGGACCTGTGGGACGCGCTGCCCCTGGTCGCCGCCAGCGGGGACCCGATGACCGGGCTGCGCACCGCCGTGTCCTGGCTCGGGGCGGCCCGGGGGATGCGCCCGGTGTACGACCTCACCCCCGCCGAGCGCCGCGCCGACGCCGTGGCGCTCGCCGCGCCCGTGCCCACGATCCTCGCGGCGCTGCACCGGCTCGCCGCCGGCCTGGACCCGGTGCCCCCGCGCGACGACCTGGGGCACGCGGCGAACTACCTGTGGATGATCACCGGGCAGCAGCCGGAGCCGGCCGCGGCGCGGGCGGTGGAGCAGTACCTCGTGCTCACCGTCGACCACGGCTTCAACGCCTCGACGTTCACAGCGCGGGTCATCGCCTCGACCGGGGCCGACGTCGCCGCGTGCGTGGTCGGGGCGCTCGGTGCGCTGTCCGGGCCGCTGCACGGCGGGGCGCCGAGCCGCGCCCTGGACACGCTGGACGCCATCGGGTCGGCCGACCGGATCGACCCGTGGGTGCGGGCCGCGGTGGAGTCCGGCGACCGGATCATGGGCTTCGGTCACCCGATCTACCGCACCGAGGACCCGCGCTCGCGGATGCTCAAGGGCGTCGCCCGCGGGCTGGCGACCGGCCGGCCGGAGGCCGAGCGCCTCGTCGCGTTCGCCGAGGAGGTCGAGCACGGGGTGCTGTCCGTCCTGGCCGAGCTCAAGCCCGGCCGCGAGCTGCACACCAACGTCGAGTTCTACGCCGGTGTGGTGATGGAGCTGTGCGGCCTGCCGCGGGCGATGTTCACGCCGACCTTCGCCGTCGCGCGGGTCATCGGCTGGAGCGCCAACGTGCTCGAGCAGGCCCTGGACAGCAAGATCATCCGGCCCTCCTCGCGCTACGTCGGCCCGCCGCCCCCGCAGCCCGTGCCTTCGGCCTGACCGCGTGAGCCGGCCACACGGCATACCCCGGAGGTCCGGTCGGGACCGTTGCCCCTGACGGCAGCACCGGCGCCCCCGCGAGGCTTGGGGCTGCCGCACCGACCGGATGGAGGCCGCCATGGACGCATCACCGCCGAACCTGGCTGCGGGGCACGGGAACCCACCCCGGCGGCGCGCGCCGTGGCGCCGGATCTCGGGTGGGCTGGCCGTGGTGGGTGCGGCGCTCGTGGTGCCGGTGTTCTTCCTGGCCAGCGACGAGCTGCGCGGGCTGTTCTACTACCTCGGCTTCGTCTCGCTCGGCCTGGCCCTGGTGGTCGCGGTGATGGGCTGGGTGTGGGGGCGCGGCCGGACGTTCACGTTCCTGCCGTGCACCCCCTGGGGCTGGTCGGCGCTCGGGACCTTCGGGCTCGGCCTGGCCCTGACGATCGTGCCGTCGTCCGTCCAGACCACCACCCTGACCGCCGGCAATGCCGTCAACAGCGTGATCCGCCTGGGCTTCTTCGTGATGTTCCTGGCATCGGTGGTCGCGCTGTGGTCGGTGCGCTCGCGCGCCGAACGGTCGGTGGGGCTGGTCGCCCTCGCGCTGGCCGTCGCCGTGGTCGTGCCCTACTTCCTGCTCGCCGCGGTGATCGAGGCCCACTGACGCCTGACGACCGGGTGAACATCGCCGGCCACGGCGGCCCGAAGGGGGAACCGCGGGTCCGCTCAGGGCGAGGCGGGCTTCGGCGTGGCAGCATCGCTGCATGCTCACTGACGCGCTGACGGACCTGGCCCGCGAGGTCGACGCCCGGTGCCGGTTGACCGGGGAGTTCACCCTGCGCTCCGGGGCCGTCTCGCAGGAGTACTTCGACAAGTACCGGTTCGAGGCGGACCCGCTGCTGCTGCGTCGGGTGGCCGAGGCGATGGTCACGCTGCTGCCCTCCGAGACGCAGGTCCTGGGTGGGCTGGAGCTCGGTGGGGTGCCGATTGCCACGGTGCTGAGCTCGCTGACCGGGCTGCCCCTGGGCCTGGTGCGCAAGCAGGCCAAGACCTACGGCACGTGCCGGCTCATCGAGGGCGCCGAGGTCGCAGGCCGGCGGGTGGTGCTGGTGGAGGACGTGATCAGCACCGGCGGCGCCGCCCGGGCGGCAGCCGAGGAGCTGCGGCGCAGGGACGCGCAGGTCGACACGGTGGTCTGCGCCATCGACCGGTTCGACGGCGAGCCCCACCCCCTGTCGGAGGTCGGCGTGCAGGTGCTGTCGGTGCTGACCAAGCGGCAGCTGGACGCCGTTCGCTAGCCGACCCCGCCAAGCGTGCGGGTAGCTCGTGCCAGAGTGAGGCATGCGCGAGGACAATGCAGCGAAGCCGGTGCTGGTACTCACCGGCGGCCCGGCGGCAGGGAAGAGCGCGACCGCTTTGGCCTTGTCGGACAGCACGCCGAGATGTGCGTTCATCGACGTCGATGACATCCGGCAGCTGGTGAAGACCGGCGGGGCAGCTCCCTGGGAGGGAGAGGAGGGGCTCCGCCAGCAGGCGCTGGGCGTGCGTAACGCCTGTGCGCTGGCGAAGTCCTTCACCAAGCACGGGTTCGCCGCCATCGTCGCCGACGTCCTCACCCCGGAGACAGCGAGGCTCTATCGCAGGCTGCTTCCCGATGTCGTGCTCGTCCACCTGACCCTCTCGCGAGAGGAGGCAAGGCGCCGCGCTTCACTGCGCCCGATGCACATCACGTCCGAGGAGTTCGAGGCGCTGCATGAGGTGCAAGTGGCCGACCCGCCGAGGGTCGACGTGAGCCTCGAGGTGACGTCCATGTCACCGGCTGAGCAGGTCGAGGCTGTCAGGGATCTCTGGGTGTCGCGTTGCTACACGCCCACGAGCGCCGGCCCACGGTGAGCGTCCGGGACCGCGACCCTCCCGGGCCCTGCGGCCGGCGCACCGTCTTCACTTGTCTTGACCCTCTCGGGCTGCGCCGTGCTGCACACTGCGGAGCATGGACAGGGGAGCGTGGTTCAAGGGGTCGCCAGAGGTCGTGGGGAACCTCTTCGCCGTGGTGGTGGTGGGGGTCTCCGCGGGGGTAGCGGCGGCAGCGGGGAGCTCCGACTGGGCGAGAGGCCTCAGTGGAGCCGCCGCGTATGGCGTGTTCTCGACGGCCGGAACCATCTGGAGGCAACGCCGGCGCTCGTCGGTGTGATGTGGCACGGGGGCGGTCGGCACCCGCAGGCCGTCCCGCGTTCACCCGGTGTCCGCGAGGTCGTTGAGTGCGGCTCCTAGCGTCCGGGGCATGAGAGTCCTACGAGTTGTTGCGACCGCCGTCAGCGTGGCCGGCCTGTGCCTGTCCGCCTCGGCCGTTGCCCAGGCCACTCCCGAGACCAGCGGTCCTGGGGTCCAACCGCAGAGGACCCAGTTCGACCTGCAGGCCCACCGCGGTGGCATCGGCATGACCACCGAGGAGTCGATCCCCGGCTTCGCCAAGGCGCTGCGCCTGGGGGTCAGCACGCTGGAGCTGGACACCCACATCACCAGGGACAACAAGGTCGTCGTCAACCACGACCGCCAGATCAGCTCGCAGAAGTGCCAGGACACGGGTCCGGCGTTCCCCGGCGACCCGATGTACCCCTACGTGGGCAAGTACATCAAGGACCTGACCCTGGCCGAGATCAAGACGATGGACTGCGGCTACCAGCAGCTGCCCGGCTTCCCCGAGCAGGAGCAGGTCAAGGGCTGGCGCATGGCCGAGCTCAAGGACGTCCTCAACCTCGTCAAGGCCTACCACGCCAACCAGGTCAAGCTGAACATCGAGACCAAGGTGGAGGCCGGCTCGCCGGAGCAGACCGCCCCGCGTGGGCAGTTCGTCCGACGGGTCTACGAGGAGATCCACAACTCCGGCATCGAGCGCCAGGTCACCATCGAGTCCTTCGACTGGGGCGCGCTCAAGCTCATGCACACCCTCGCGCCCAAGTGGCCGCTGGTGGCGCTGACGAACTACGACTTCCTCGAGGTCGGCAAGCCGGGGAAGTCGCCCTGGCTCGGCGGGGTCGACGCAGATACCTACGGCGGCGACTTCGTCAAGGCCGCCGAGGCCGCGGTGCCGGGCCTGACCGCACTGTCGCCGAACTACGGCTTCCCCCAGAACGGCAAGATCGGCGACCCCGGCTTCCGGTTCTACCCGGACAAGCAGATGATCAGCGAGGCCCACGCGCGCGGGCTCAAGGTCATCCCCTGGACGTGCGACGACAACGCCACCATCAAGGCGCTGATGGACATGGGCGTCGACGGCATCATCACCAACTACCCGAACCACGTCCGGCAGATCATGGCCGAGCGCGGCATGCGCCTCCCGAAGGCGTATCCCGCTCCCTGACGCCAGTCACTGTCACCAGGCCCAGGACGGGTATGCCGCGTGCTCAGCCACGCGGCATACCCGCCTTTGCGTTGGGGCGCCGGGGGATTCGCTGAGCTGCGGCCGGCGCGATCCTCACCCGAGGTCTGCGACCACGCCGGGGGAGGCGATGCTGATGGGGCCCGCGAAGGCTTCGGCTGCAGCCTCCTGGGCGGCGCTCGGGTCGGTCCCCGGCCAGAGGTGGGTGAGCATGAGCCGGGCGACGCCCGCCTGCTCGGCGTACTGGCCGGTCAGGCGGGCTGTCAGCAGGTAGGGGGCGTCCTCGGTCGGCACCTCGTGGACGTAGGTGGCTTCGGACAGCAGCAGGTCGACGCCTGCGGCCAGGCGGGGGACGTCCCGGCTCGGCCCGGTGTCGCCGGTGTACGCGACCACGGCCTCCGGTGTGCCGAGCCGGATGCCGGCGTTGGGCACGAAGTGCGGCAGGAGCCAGGTGGAGGTGGAGAAGGGGCCGACGTCGAACGTGTCGCCGGGCTGGAACTCGTGCAGCCGGTACGCATCGGCGAGCATGCCCGGCCGGTCGAGTGCGAGGACGGCGTCCAGTGCCCCGTGGGGGGCAAACACGGGCAGGGCAGGCGGCGGGTCGTCGCTCAGCGCCCTGGCCCGCAGCAACGGGTTGAGGTCGGCGCAGTGGTCGGGGTGCCCGTGGCTGACCAGCACGGCGTCGATCTCGTCGACCGACCGGTGGTCGAGCAGGCGTGGCAGCGTGGCGTACCCGGGGTCGATGAGCAGGCGGAACCCGTCCTGCTCGAAGACGTATCCACTGCAGGCCTGAGCTGCCGTGGGCCACGCACCGCAGCCGCCGAGAACCGTCAGTTGCATGGCACAGGACCCTAGTGACCGGCCGTGTCCTCGTGGGTCTTTCTGGCCGTCGAGGTCAGCCCGCACGGAGCGCGGGGATCGTCTCGGCGGTGACCTGCTCGAAGACCTGCTGTTCGTGGAGGGCCTCCGGTCGCCAGTTCCGGGGCCAGTAGAGGACGAACTCGTCGACCCCGACCTCGCGCATCCGGCCGACCATGTCCACGAAGTAGGCGGTCGACTCCCACGGCGTCAGCGGCGGGAAGCAGACGACGGAGTGGCGGATGGTGGCCGGGTCCCGGTCAGCAGCGACGCACAGGTCGTCGAACCGTCGGCAGCGCTCGGCGGTGACCCGGAAGAAGTCGGCCTCGGTGGTGACGTCGTAGCCTCCCCAGGAGCTCCACGAGTCGGCGTGCCGGGCAGCGATCGCCAGCATCCGCGGCCCGTGGGCGGCGATGGTCAGGGGTGGGCGGGGCCGCTGCAGCGGCAGCGGGATGGTCTCCGCGCCGGTGCAGGTGTAGTAGGTCCCGTCGAAGTCGCTGACCTCATGGGTGAGCAGCTGGTCGATGAGCCGCACGAACTCGGCGAACCGGGAGACCTGCTCGGCCGTCGTCCAGTGGATGCCGAGGGCAGCAGGACCGGCGGAGGGGTCCCCCACGCCGAGGGCGACCTCGAGCCGGCCCGAGCTGAGGTGGTCGATCGTCGTCGCGGACTTGGCGAAGGTCGCGGGATGGCGGAAGTAGAGGCTGGTCACGAGCGTGCCGATGCGGATCGTTCGCGTCCGCTCGGCCATGAGCGTCAACGTCGCCGGCCCGTCGAACATCAGGTGCCGGGGCCGGTCGGGCTCGACCAGGGTGTCGCAGTTCCACAGCACGTCGAAGCCGAGTCGCTCGGCCTCGCGCCAGCGTGCGGTGAGCTGGTCCAGGGGCAGGTGCTGGTACTGGTAGGCACCAAAGCGCAGCGTCGCCATGGCCACCCCTTCGATCGGGGCTGGAACGGGGTCCTTCATCGCCATGGTCACCGCGGTGGGGTGTCCCGTCCACCGCCTCGGCTCGACACTCGGACCCGGGTCGCCTGGTCGTGGCGGGCCGCCCCTGTCGCGACATGAAAAGGGAGAGGGCTCGCCCTCTCCACTACCAACGTATAACGCACCGGGGCCCTTGCGGCAAGGCCCCGGTCGTGCTTCACAATCGCCGGCCGAGGCCAGAACCAACGGACCTGGGGGTGGCGCCATGCCTCTGCGCGAATCGCACCGACGGGGTGACGGTGGCCGCGACTCTGCTGCTTTGATCGGAGCTGATCACGTGAACCCTGTGCGCACCAGCGCCTTCGACCTGCCTGAACGCCTGACCCACAAGGCCGACCCGGCGCTGGTCGCCGGGGACGAGGAGCACTTCGCGGCCATCGCGCAGAGCCTCGAGGGCACGATCGCCGAGCTGTCCGACCGGCTCGACGCGGCACGCAGCGCGCCCGGCGGCTCGGGTCAGCACGCGATGGAGCGGGACATGGAGGTCCACCGGCTGACCGCCCGCCTGCGCACCCTGCGTCGCTTCGGGCTGGACCTGTGCCTGGGACGCATGGTCGGCACCGACGACTCCGGGCCCGTGTACGTCGGGCGGCTGGGCCTGAAGGACAGCGCGGGACGGCGGCTGCTGATCGACTGGCGCTCTCCCGCGGCCGAGCCGTTCTTCGGCGCGACCCACGCGAACCCGATGGGCCTGGCGAGCCGCCGCCGGTACCGCTGGACCCGCGGGCACGTCAGCGACTACTGGGACGAGGTGTTCACCCCGGACGGGCCGCCGCAGCACGCCGCCCTCGATGACGACTCCGCCTTCATCGCCAGCCTGGGCAGCCACCGGTCGGCCCGGATGCGCGATGTGCTCGGCACCATCGCCGCCGACCAGGACGCCATCATCCGCGCCGGGTCCCGCGGCGCGCTCGTCGTCGACGGCGGTCCGGGCACGGGCAAGACCGTCGTCGCCCTGCACCGGACGGCATACCTGCTGTACTCCGACCCGCGCCTGGGTCACCGCCGCGGCGGCGTGCTGTTCGTCGGTCCGCACGAGCCCTACCTCGCCTACGTCTCCGACGTGCTGCCCAGCCTGGGCGAGGAGGGCGTGCAGACCTGCACCCTGCGTGACCTCGTCCCGGAGGGAGCCGCGGCGCCGCTCGAGACCGACCCGGAGGTCGCGCGGCTCAAGGCGACCGCCGACATGGTCATGGCGATCGAGCCGGCTGTCCGGCTCTACGAGGAGCCACCGACCCAGGGGATGGAGGTCGAGACCCCCTGGGGCGATGTCTGGCTGAGTGCCGACGACTGGGCCGAGGCGTTCGACGCGCCCGAGCCCGGCACCCCGCACAACGAGGCGCGCGAGCAGATCTGGGAGGAGCTGCTCACGATCCTCGCGGACAAGCACGACGTCGAGGAGGCCTCGCCCGAGCAGGTCCGCCGGTCGCTGGAGCAGAACCGCGAGCTGCGCACCGCCCTGAACCGCGCCTGGCCGATGCTGGAGGCGACCGACCTCGTCGGCGACCTGTGGTCAGTGCCCGCCTACCTGCGCCGGTGCGCTCCCTGGCTCTCTCGCGATGAGGTCCGCCTGCTCCAGCGCTCCGACGCCCACGCGTGGACGGTGTCGGACCTGCCGCTGCTCGACGCGGCCCGGCTGCGGCTGGGCGACCCTGAGGCGTCGCGGCAAAGGCGACTCCGCGAGGCCGCCCGCGCCGCCGAGCACGAGGAGATGAGCAGGGTCATCGACCACCTCATCGCCACGGACGACTCGGAGATGCACGTCATGTCGATGCTGCGCCACCCGGACCTGCGGCGGAACCTCGTCGACGAGGACGCCGTGCCCGGCGCCGACCCCGACCTGCTCGCCGGGCCGTTCGCGCACGTGGTCGTGGACGAGGCCCAGGAGCTGACCGACGCCGAGTGGCAGATGCTGCTGATGCGCTGCCCGTCGCGCAGCTTCACCATCGTCGGGGACCGGGCCCAGGCCCGGCACGGGTTCACGGAGTCGTGGCAGGAACGCCTCGAACGGATCGGGCTCGACCACACCACCCTGGCGTCCCTGACCATCAACTACCGGACGCCGGAAGAGGTCATGGCCGAGGCCGAGCCGGTCATCCGGGCCGCGCTCCCGGACGCCAACGTGCCGACCTCCATCCGCGAGAGCGGCATCCCGGTCGTGCACGGAACCACCACGGAGCGGGACCGGATCCTGCAGGCCTGGCTCGCCGCGCACGCCGAGGGTGTCGCCTGCGTCATCGGTGACCCCACGTTCGCGGCGACGCCCCGTGTCCGGTCGCTGAGCCCGGAGCTGGTCAAGGGGCTCGAGTTCGACCTGGTCGTCCTCGTCGACCCGCAGCAGTTCGGCACCGGCATCGAGGCGGCGGTCGACCGCTACGTGGCGATGACCCGCGCGACCCAACAGCTGGTCATCCTCACGAGCTCCTGACGCCGGCCACGTCAGGGGCTGGGTGTTGGCCGAGCCTCCGTCGTCGCCTGTGGCTGGACGCGCCGACGCATCACCCAGCGCCACTTGGCGATGCGTCGGTCGCGCTCGAACCCGAACGCCTCGAACAGGTTCTCCGGGCCGGTGTGGAAATACGCGCCGCGCTGCGGTTCCCGACCCTCGACCTGTTCGGGGTATGCCTCGACGAGCCCGCCGCCGGCCTCCTCGATCGCCGCCAGGGCGGCGGCCACCGCAGCCCGCGCGACCCCGCTGCCGCGGTGCCCCTTGCCGGTGAAGATGCAGCCGATCCGCCAGTCCGGCAGCTCGGTGAGCCCGGCGTCGTATGCCGTGGGGTTCTTGATCGTGGGAAGCTCCGCCGGGGGGCCGAACTGGCACCACCCCACACACTCGTCGCCGTCGTACACCAGGACCTGGTGGACCGTGCCCTTGCGGACGTGTGCGCGCTTGGCGTCGCGGTTCTGGGAGGCGCTGCTGCCCTTGCCGACCCCCTCGGGGTGGAAGCCCATGCACCAGCAGCCGCCCCAGACCCCGTTGTTGGCCTCCACCAGCCTGGCGAAGTCGCCCCACGTGTCAGCAGTGAGCGGCCGGGTCGTGTAGGCGGAGTCCAGCCTCTCGTCGTCCATGCCGGCACCCCCGCGCACTCGGATCCGTCTGCCCAGGATCATGCCGTGCCGGCGCCGGGGAGGTCACCCCACAATCGTCAGAACGCCGTAAATTGGCGCGACACCAGCCAGCTGGACCCGGAGAATCTTCGGGTGACTCTCGACGCCGTCCTCCGCCAAGCGCGCCCCCCGTCGCCTCTGGCCGGACGGCTCTCCGTCCAGTCACTGCTCTTCGCCCTGGGCGAGGGCACCTTCATGACTGGCTCGGCGGTGTTCTTCACGCAGATCGTCGGGCTGTCCGCCGCCCAGGTCGGGCTCGGCCTGACCTTCGCCGGGATCGCTGCGTTCCTGGCGGCGCTGCCGATGGGCAAGCTCGTCGACCGCTTCGGGCCGAAGAAGATGTGGGCCGTCAGTGCGGCCGGGCAGGCAGCGATGTTCGCGCTGTGGCCGTTCATCACCGACTTCAAGGGCTACGTCGCCATGGCCGTCGGCATGGAGGTCATCGGTGCCCTCGGGGGTGCCGCGCACGGCGCATACACGATCGACGTCCTGCCGCCCGACGAGCGGGTGAAGTCGCGCGCGTACATGTACTCCGCGCTCAACGTCGGGTTCACCCTCGGCTCGCTCATGGGTGGCATCGCGCTGGCCTTCCACTCCAACGACGTGCTGCACGCGCTGCCGTGGTTCACCGCCGTGGTGTTCCTCGTGAACGCCGCCGCGGTCACGCGACTGCCGCGGGCCTCGCACGACGACCGCACCCCGGAGGAGCGCAAGGTGAAGGTGCCCGGCCCGGGGCCGCTGCGCAACCCCGGCTGGCTCCTCACGACCTTCTTCGTCGGGGTGTTCTGGACCAACCAGGTGCTGCTCAACGTCGTGATCCCGCTGTGGCTGGTCGAGCAGACCGACGCCCCAAGGGTGCTGCTGGCCTTCCTGTTCGGCACCAACACGGTGATGTGCATCTTCCTGCCGATGGCGGCGGCACGCGGCGTCCACAACGAGTCGACCGCGCTGCGGGCGATCCGGGTGTCGTCGACCTTCTTCGTCATCTCGTGCCTGATCACCCTGGCCACCCACGACACGGTGGGGTGGGTCACGATCGCCCTGGTCTGGCTGGGGCACGTCACCGTTACCGGGGCCGAGCTCTACCTCTCGGCCGCCAGCTGGACGTTCGAGGCCGAGCTGATGGACCCGCGGCAGCGCGGCTCCTACCAGGGGGCGGCCGGCCTGAGCGGCACCCTCGGCAAGGTGTGGGCGCCGGCGGTCTACACGTTCCTCGCGATGAACTGGGGTGCCGCGGGCTGGCTGCTGATCGCCGGCATCATCGTGGTCGCCACGGTCGCGGTGCACCCCTCGACCCGGCTGGCCCGGCGGTTCCTGGAGCAGCACGTCCCCGCCGACGTCCTGGCCGACGCCCGCGCCTCCAGCCCCGAGCCGGAGGACGGCATCGCGGTCGGTCCGCCCTCGCTCATCACCGCCGACGAGCCGGTGCCCGATCCCACTCCGGACCCGATCCGCTGAGGTAGGCGAGTCGTCGTCGCGAGCAGCCACCAGGTCTCATCGGGCCTCATCCCTCGTGTCGGGAGGGGCCGTCAGCTGCGATGCGTCGTCGGCCACGTGGCGAGCGATGCGCTTCGCCAGCCGCTCGTAGATGAGCACAGCAAGAGCGAGGCCGACGGCGACGGCAGCGAAGTCTCCGAGCTGAGGGGGCGCGATGACTTTGACGAGTGCGGAGGTGGCCAGGGCGCCCACCAGGGCCAGCAGGAACGCGGACACCTCCGCGAAGGCGCGCCTGCGGGCGCGCGGCGGACGGTTCAGCGGCACGGGCGCGATGCTACGCGCGTCGCCGTGCCGACCAGTTGCAGGCCTCCGCCGTCGCCAGCGCCTGTGGAGGCAGCCATCCCCTCCTGGCAGCCGCGACCAACCCATGAGGTGTGCGAGGTGTTCATCGACGCGACGTTGGGGACGTGGGTCGATGCGGCCCGAACTCGTCCATGAGGATGCGCAGGCCCTCGTGGCTGGGCCGACCGGCCTTTGTACTTCGGATACCGGGAGTCGAAACTGTCGGCGTTGAAATTGTGGATCACCTCCCGGACCCGGTCCGCGCTCGTGAACGTCACCTTGGCAATCTTCGCCACGGACCAGCATCCGAACGGCGCGTCACGTCCCTACGGGGCAAAGGTGGTCTGATGCGGCACTAGCTGGAAGCGGCGTTGGACTGTCCTACCGCGAAGGTGAGCCAGAGGTCAGGTGGAGAGTCCGGACGCTCTGGCACGGGCCTCGGGGTCACGGTCCACGTGTTGCCCGCGAGTCGGGTCGCGATGTCGGTCCAGAACCGGCCGGCCCGCTGGTTGGCCTCCTGGAAGGCGAGCTCCCAGCGTCCGGGGTGGCTGCTGAACACGTCCGTGGCAACGGTGCGACCCAGGCCTTGCCGACGCAGTGGCCGGACCACGAAGAACTCGCCCAGCACCCGCGTGTCGTCGTCTTCCCTGATCATGACGAAGCCAGCGGGAGCCTCGTCGACCTTGATGAGGTAGGCCGAGCGGTCCTTCGAAGAGAGGTACACCGCGACGCGGCTGTTCTTGTAGCGGCCGTCAGGTCCCGGCAACGAGCCTCGGAACTCCGAGAGATCGTGCTGGTAGCACTGCCAGAGGTTCTCGACGAGGAACTGGTCGGAGGCGGTCAGCGCTTCGAGTCGGGGGTGGGATGTCACCGCATCTATCTAGCACGGCCACCAGCTGGCGCGCCGGATTGGCGAGGCGACGGGGCGGCTGAGCTGGGGCCGAAAGACCGGGGCGTGCGTGGAACCCGCCGGTGTCATTTGGGCAGGATTCGAGCGGTCGTCCAGCCTGCACCATCACCCTCGTCCAGCCACACGACCTCTCCGGGGCGCTCGAGAGCTGCGTGGACCACCCGGCCACCGCTTGCCTTCCTGGCCTGGCCGTCTGTCAGCAGCTTCGACGTGGTCCGGTTCTGGGCATGGGCGAGGCGAGAGGTCGCTCGGGCAACGTCAGTCAGCGAGGGTGCCGCCATAGCCAAGGGGACGAGGGTGCATCCGTCTTCGGGACTGACGTCGTACCAGGTCCAGACGGCCAACTTGCTGCCCATGCGACACCTCTCTCCGCTGAAAGCCTTCGGCGTTATTGTCTGCCCTGCACCGTGGACCTGCTCTCGACACCAACCGACGCACGCGGGTCTGCGCATCGACCGAGAGTCGGGGAGAAGTCGGTCAGCCGCTGCAATGCCGGTACAGCGGCCCGGCCCACGGGTCTGAAGGGCGGGCAGCTGTTTCATGCCCTCGGCAGACTCGAACTGCCGACACCCGCTTCAGGAGTTCGACCATGGCCAGTCAGGTCGACCCGAGTATCGGGATTCCGCTGTGTCGCAACGGTTCTCGCACTCGCTCGGGCGTGCTGTTTGCGGTTGTTCGCCAACCCGCGGGCACCTCTGGGCACCCGGGTCTGGGGGTCAGTCCTCGCGCTCGGCGAGAAGGTCTCGGCGCCTACTGCGCCAGGCAGCGGCGAAGCCCAGGGGGACCAAGCCTGCGAGGAAGGTAAGGCCGGACCCAACCAGCTGGGAGGCGACGTCGTCGACGGCGGCCTCGTTCGGGTTGTGGTCGACGAGGATGGTCACTCTCGATCCGACGGGGTAGTCCCTGGCGTCGTTGCTATCGGTCGAGACAAGCACCAGCGTGTTTCGCTTGGGCACGGCCACCCTGAGCGAGTTGGCGTCGCCGTTCCTGGGGACCTCGACGGCCCTGACGATGCCGGTCTCACGCGTGGTGCCGATGCTCCCCGAGATCACGGCGACCGCACCCAAAAGGCCGACGATGGTGAACAGCAGGCCAATGATGGTCAGGGAGACGACGCGGACCATCGCGTAGCCGGGTGTCTTGGCGAATCTGGGCTGAGGCAGCCACTGGTCGGTGGCCCAGTCCCTGAGCGTGCTGTTCACGCTGGCATTCATACACCCACGGAACCCCCAACCCGCGAAAAGCGCGTTGGCCCTGCAGGGATCGGCTCCCGGGCAAACACAATACGAGGAGTCTCAGGATCTCCTCGTGACCATGCCGTAGACGATCCAGGCGCCCAGGACGGTGTAGGCCACAGCGGTGGCTGCGCGCAGGAGGCGGCGGACCCGGAGTGTTCGTTCTACCGGCCAGCCGGCCCGTTCAGCCCAGAAGCGCAGGAAGGCGGCCGAGCTGATGCCGCGACGCCGTTCGCGCTTTTCGGGACGCTCGAGCGCATCCCATACCTCCACGGGGCGCCCGCCGCGGTCCACTGCCAGGCTCAGAACGCACCAGACCATCGCCGCGGCGTGGAGGGGCAGCAGCAGAAAGCCGGGGAGCACGATGAGGGGCAGCGCGTAGTGCAGCAGCGCTCTGATGGCGATATTGCGTGCTCGTCGTGGTTCGAGCAGGGGATCGATCACGGTCATGGTGGGTGCCTCTCAGGTGCGGCGAGTGCGCCAGTTCTGGACCGCGCTCACCAGTCGTGGGCCCGACCACTCGGCGCACGCAACGACCAGGGCGAGGAGCGCTCCTTGGCCTTCGTGGTCATTCCGGAACGGCCACAGCGCGGCGGCTGCGACGACCAGCAGTCCGATGGTTGTGAGCTGGGACGCGGCCTCCTGGCGGGCGACAGCACCGGCGCTTGTCTCCGGTGCAGCTGTGTCGAGGTCAAGCGCCGCCGGGGCGATGAGCTCGGCGAGGATGAAGGCGGCGATGCCGACCAGCCAGCCGAAGCCGCCGAACATCATGGTGGACGGCACAAGTGTCGCCAGGGCTACGCCCCGTGCGATCCAGTAGCGCGGGCCTCGCGGTGCTGGTGCGTGCCAACGTGCGGCCCGATCGATGTCCCCCGCTGTTCGAAGGCCGAGTCTCCCCACGGCGCCAAGGTTAGGGCCCGGGGTGGGCGAAGGGAGCCTCTTTCAGCATCGGCAGTCCCCGCGGGCTTGCGCAGTCACTCGAACTCAGAGAAGCAGGTGGTGACCCGCTGCGGTGCGGGTGCTGGGCTCACGTCCACGGGGTTGAGCAGCCGGCCACCTCGTGAGAGCGCAGCTGGGGCTTCGGGTAGCCGGCCGCGTGCGGGCCTCCGTCGTCGCCAGCGCCTGAGACGGTGAGTGGACGTTGAGGTGAGGCGGGGCATTCCGAGTGGATCGCAGTGCCCCGCCTCTGTTGTGCGTCCTGGGCCGGGTAGCCCGTGAGCGCGTAGCAGTGGGGTGCGCGAGGACGGCGCGAAGCGCCGCCCGCAGTGCGGGGTTCCACCGGCGAAGCGCGGAGGGTGTGGCCGGGCCAGGTTTGCGCGGCGCAGCCGCGCGCTTGAGCCAGTACGGAAAGTCCTCACGGCGTTGTTACCGGGTCCTATGCCCTGTGCCACCTGATGCGCGACAGATCCACGCCAGCTGATGTGCGACCCCCTCGGGACCTCCGTCCGGCGGCGTTACCTCTTCGCGGCCTGGCCGGACGGATCAGTTCGCTGGACTCGCGGCAGAGGCAGGTGCCAACAAGGGGCGGCCGTTCAACGGTCCATGAGGAGGACCTCCAGGGCGGCGACCAGCCGAGAGGGCAGCGGCGCCTGCTCCTGAGCGAGCTCGATGAGGTCCGCATTACTCAGGGCGAGCCTCTCGAGCAGGGCGCCAGCCTCGTCCTCGTCACGGATCATGGCCGTGGCAAGCCTGCTGGCCGGGTCGGCCAGATCGTGCGGAGGCACGGGGAGGCGGGGCACAGCCGCGAGAAGCAGGAGGAGACGCTGCTCGGCCCGCGAGACCACCGGCCACAAGGTCAGCAGGTCCTCGGATGCGTCGCAGACGGCCGCGCACACCTGCTCGTGGTGAGGCTCGGGCCGATACTCGTAGGCGCGCGCCTGATGCAGCGCAGCGGCGGCGAGGAACAGGGTATAAAGCAAATCCAAACGCCGCTTGGGAGAGAGCTGAGGCGCTGCGGCCAGTTCGGCGACAACGCGTAGGGCAGGCGCGGTGGAGCTGTAGCTGCTGCCCTGGTGGGTCACGGAGCCGACAAGCTCATCGAGGTAGTCGCCCCACTGTGCGTCGTTCGCTGCAAGCCCGGCCAGCATCAGGGGGACGTCGTCGGCGGTGCCGTAGGCATGCTCGAGCTCAGCCCAGTTCACGTCGCCGACAGCCTGCAGCCTCACGGAATCTCCGGGGCCGTCGGGCAGATCCTCGTCCACGTCGTCCGAGCCGTGCGTCTCAGCGTCGCCAGTCCGGGGCGGGCTTCCGGCCAAGGCGGCCAAACGGCGCTCGTGGACGGTTGAGTCGTCGAGCTCGTGAACGAGGCCAACCCGCGTGAAAGTCCGCAGGAGCGTGGCGGTGTGGCCACCGCCGCTGCCGTCAGAGCGGCCGCCCGAGCGTTGCGCCAGAAGCCGCACAGCCTGGTCCTCCTGGGCCTGCCACCACCCTTCGTCCTCGTCGGGGAGGGGGCCGGTCGCCACGGAGGTGACGTCCCACTGGCCCTGCTCATGCGGTCGCATCGTGGGCTTGCCGAACCAGAAGCTGTCCGGGTCGCGGTGTGCCCAATCGACTTCCCGGACGGCGACCAGAGCGTGCCCGCGGGCGGCGAGCTCGTCGGCAACGGCGCGGGCGGTGTACTCGTCGGGAACGGTCACCGTGTACGTCTGGGCCAGGGTCGGCTGGTGGGGCACGTGGGTGGAGCCTCCTCGGTCCGAGTTTGTCCGACTGGGCCGCGAGCGACCCTGGTCGCAAAGGATGCCGCAACGGGTTGTCACCCGATGGGGACGGCGCGACGGGGGGGGTCAGGGGGCCGGAAAAAAATGGTCTCTGACCTGCGGAAAATGGTGGTGCCCTCGGGCAGATTCGAACTGCCGACACCCGCTTTAGGAGTCCGACTTAGGGGTCCGCTGGAAATCGGATTCCGTTGCAGCGCAGGCAGATTCGTCCTTCAATGGCTCGTCCCTTTGTGGTTCTTTGTGGTCGTTCTGGATGCGCTGGGGACGTCGAGGGGACGAGTTCGGCGAGGTCGCCCGAGTCGCGGCACCGCGAGTCTCGGCCCGGGAATCTCGCAGGATCGGCTAGTGGCCGAGCTGGCTGTTCACGTCGTTGAACTGGTTCGAGAGGTCGTTCCCGGCCGACGCAATGAAGACGATCATCAGGCCGAGCGAGAGGAGGCCCAGGACGCTGAGGATCAGGGCGGCTACGGCGAGGCCTTGACCGGCGCGTCTGCCGTCTCGGGTCTCACGCATGGCGGAGATGGACAGGAACAGCCCCACGATGCTGCCGATCCCGCCGAGCCAGAGAAGGCTCAGGATGAACGCAGTGATGGCTTGTCCGCTGAAGGGCTTGGCGGCCTGGAATGGAGCCGCGGGCGTTGTGGCGTGAAGTTCAGACATGGCCGCGATCATGGCGTCGCTGATGCGCCGTTTGACGTCGATTCGGCCGGGAGGAGCGGTTCGGCTGATGGAGGGTCAGCCGTTCGGCTGAGGACTCGAGCCGCGGGCCTGCGCATTGATCGTCCCTTCCGGGGCTGGGTGTTAGCCCGCTGCGATGCGGGTACGGGGCCAGGTCGACGGGGTTGAGCAGCCAGCTCCGTCGGCTGGGTGCAGCTGGGGCTTCGGGTAGCCGGCCACGAGCGGGCCTCCGTCGTCGCCAGCGCTTGAGACGTTGACCGGGGGAGGAGGTGAGGCGGGGCATTCCGACTGGATCGGGGTGCCCCGCCTCGTTGTTGTGACCTGGCCCGGCTTAGCCCGTGAGCGCGTAGCGGTGGGGTGCGCGAGGACGGCGCGAAGCGCCGCCCGCAGCGCGGGGTCCCACCGGCGAAGCGCGGAGGGCGTGGCCGGGCCGGGTTTGCGCGGCGGAGCCGCGCCTTGAGCCAGTACGGAAAGTCCTCACCGCTCGGTGCTGAATGGTTGTGTCCTGTCTCGGGTGATGCTTGACAGTTCTGTGTCGAGACATGCTTGACACCGGTCGGCTTGGGCGAGCGGATCGCGGCATGAGCGGACGTCGGTCAATCGCTCTGAGAGCCACCGAACACGATGCAGAACGGGTGGCCCACCGGGTCTGCGAAAACGCGAAACCCAGGTTGAGACGCTCCGCGGCCAAGTCGCCGGCCGACGTACCCAGAGCGAACGTGAAAAGGACCGTGAGCCAGTGGAACGTTTCCCGGCCTGGCGCGCGCTGGCCACCCGCTACGACAAGCTCGCGCTCACCTACCGCGGAGGAGTCGTGCTCGCCGCCATCGTCATCTGGCTGCGCGCTTTGAGAGACACGCCCTAGTGGGGTTGAGCGAGTGACCGCTGCGCTCCGGGGCGCAGCGGGACGCGTTCGGCCAGCGCCCAACCGGCTGAACGCTCGGGCCGCACGCCTCGGCTGTGCGGCCCGAGCGCTCAGGAGACCCGGATGAATCGAAGGCTGGTCAGGGAGCCGGCGTGGGCGGCCGTAGCCAGCCGGTACACGCGGACCGCGTAGTAGCCGCGGTTCAGCCGGAACGAGGAAGTCACGGCCCCCGTGGTTGACACGGGCACGTTCGCGACCGTGACCCAGGAATAGGTGCCGTACCGGTACACCTGGAGCAGCGCGCGGGCGCCGGCGTCATAGGGCCGCGTCGTGGCCTTTGCGGTCACGAACCGGCCGGCGCGGGTCCAGGTGGGCAGGGACGTCCACGCGGAGCTGCTGTTGGCGGTGACCCAGCCCCACTCGCTGGACACGGTGTCGCCCGGGACGGTGGAGGGGACCAGGGCGCGCAGGCGTCCACTGATGGTGTTCGTGAACGACACCCTTGCCGCCCCGGCCGTGCTGGTCCGCACGGTGGCCAGCGTCTGCCAGGTGTTGCTGCCGGCCGAGAGTCGTTGCACGGTCACGGGGACGTCGGCGGCGGCCACCGAGCCCTCCTCGATGTTGCGCAGATCGGTGACGGTCACGCTGGTGGCGCCAACGGTGCCGTAGGTCCCCAGGACGTTGCTGATCGTGACGGTCCGGTCGGCGTAGACCGTCGTCGTGTACTCGCGCGAGTTGGAGATCAGTGCTGGCGCGCTGGGCTGCTCGGCCATGTTGGCGAACAGCTTCACGACGGCCGGTCCGGCATTGTGCGGCGTCCAGGTCACGGATGTGGAGAAGCCCTTGGCGCCCGCGGTGCACAGGGAGTCCCCGGGGTACGAGGTTCCGTTGAAGGTGATGCTGTAGCCGCAGTTGTCGTAGATCAGGGGCAGCGGGGCGGTGCCGGTGAACCGCACGGTCGCAGGATGCATCACGACCAGCGTGGGTATCTCGGCGGCCTCGTTGAGCTGCACGACGTGCACCCACTGGCCCATCGTGGGCCCGATCTGCATGTTCGACGAGTCGTAGAGGTACACCTGCACGAAGTGGTCGCCCGCCGCCAACGGGGCCGTGGTGACCTCGCCCAGGGCCGAGACCGGGGTGGTGTCATTGTCGCCGCGCGTGGGCCAGGCCGGCGGAGTTGAGACGGGCAGCAGCGGCCCGTCGTCGACGCGCGCCTTGACGACGCCCGGCTGGTGCTTCCAGGGCCCGTACATGGTCACCTCAACCTTGAGCCCGGTGGTCCCGACTTCGGCGTAGGAGCTTCCGCTGGGCGGATACACGTCTACCGCCTGGCCGACGTGATGCCGGACGTACATCTCCGAGCTCCCGTCGGCCCAGTCGGTGTCGCCGTAGTGACCTTGGCTGTCGCGGGCGTGAACCCCAATCAGGTAGGTGCCTTCGGTCAGCGCTGTCGTGTCCAGGTGAAAGGTGGCCTGCAGGTTCCCGTCAGCCCCCGGTGACCACGGCTGAGACTGGGTGATGAGCGCGGCCGGAGGGACGGCACGCGAACCCTGCTGTGTGTACAGGCGCAGCTCTACCTGCTCACCGGCAGGTCTGGTGCTCTCCGGCCGTCCGGCAGCACCGGCAAGCACCGTGACCGTGGCGTGGTCGTCGACCACGTTGTCCCGGTAGACGCTCGGCGTCACGGGGTCCCGCTGCGCCCCCTCGTTCCAGATCGGACCGGGGCCGTCCACGGTCACGTTCGCCGAGGCCAGGCCCCAGGGGTGCGACGGGTCGCTGCCGTAGGCGCCGAAGACGATCACGTACTGCGACCCGCCGCGTGTCGGGGTCTCGAACGTGGACTGGATCGGCGGAAGCGTAACCGTGCAGGTCTGCGGACAGTCCGCAGCAGAAACGGTCGTCGTCGCCGAGCCGGCGTCACCCAGTTGTGCCGACAGGGTCAGCGACTGCTCGTCGTTGAGCGTTACCGCGACCTGCACGGTCACGTCGCCGGAGACAGTGTCCCCGGCCGCCGGGCTGAGGATGGTGACGGACGGCTCGGTTGCCGCGCGGGCAGGCACACCCACGGCCGGAACGAGCAGGGTGGCCAGCAGGAGCGGCAGGCCAAGACGGCGCAGGGGCATAACAGCGGGCATCAGCAGTCCATTCACGCAAAACGATCCCAAACGAGCCAAGAGTAGGGACAAACCCGACCGCCCGGTGCCAGTTCCCCCAAGCCGGCACCCCGCTGCGGCGTTCCCACCCGCGGCATCATCAAGTGTCGGGATGTACGAACGTCCTCTATTCGGCAGTTCAGGACGTCACTCTTCGCGGCATGAGCGGACGTTATGGCGAAGGCCGGACGGCGGTTAGCAGAGCACTGAACACCCGGTCGTCGACCGCGCCTGCGACCTGTACTCGCTCCACCGGTGAGGTCTGCTTGTAGCCCAACGCCGCGTTGACTGAGTCGACGTCGAGCCAGTTGTTCGTCCCGGAGCGCGACAAGTCGTACCACCACTGACCCCGGTCTCTCGTCAGGCGGATGAGAGTGCCGTCACGCTCCCAGACGTCCTGCCGGTCGCCGAAACCCTCCGAGTCACCACCGACTGTCGAGACGTGTTGGAACTGATTGGTCTCCAGCCATTGGCGCACGGCCCCGGCGTCCTGTTCTGTCAGTTCGGCCACGCGAGCATCCTTGCGTGGCGACGGGACCTATGCACGCACATCGGCATGAGCGGAATTTCAGAGCGCTACTTCTCGATGACTCGCCCGGTGGCGTACTCCACCCAGAGGCTGCGGCCATCAGGCAGACAGGCTCCCTCGGCAGCTTCGCGGGTGCTCCAGGCATCAGCCGGTAAGCGACTCCCTTGCAGTACTGCATCCAGATCTACGTCAAGCTCTTCATGGCCATCCCCAACCCGGACGTCATACGTGAACACGCGCTTCTTCAGGAGGGACCAGCGCTTGCGCCGGCACTGAGCGCCGCGCAACGGAAGTTCGACGCCCGGTATGCCGACCTGACGCTTGTCCTGGCGTTGACCGGCGTCCGCTTCGGCGAGCTGCGCGGGCTCCGGGTCAAGGACGTGGCCGAGGTGCCCTACCCGTCAGTGGTGGTGCGCCGTTCGCTGCCTCAGTCGGGACTGACCGGGGCGGTCATCGAGCGGGGCACGACCAAGAGTGGTCGGGTGCGCGCGGTGCCGCTGTCGGAGGTCGTCGAGCCGGTGGTGCGTGCCTGGGCTGCCGGGCGCGAGGGGGAGGAGCTGCTGTTCCCTGCCCCGGGTGGTGGCTACCTGATGTCGTCGAACTGGCGGCGGGCCGTGCACTGGGACCGAACCTGCCAAGGCCGGCGCCCGCACGACCTGCGGCATACGGCTGCCAGCCTCTGGATCGCGGCGGGCGTGGACATCAAGACGGTGTCGGCGTGGCTGGGTCACTCGACCGCGAAGCTGACCCTCGACGTGTACGGCCACCTCATGGGGACCGACGCCGACCGGGCCGCGGTCAGCCGCGTGAACGCGAGCCTGCGGATCGGCCCGGGGACGAGTCGGGGACGACAGGCACCCGATGGGGGCGACGCAGCGGGCGGTCAGGGGGCCGGAAATGGCCGCTGACCTGCGGGTTTGTGTGGTGCCCTCGGGCAGATTCGAACTGCCGACACCCGCTTTAGGAGTCCGACCCTCGGTGCCCAGACTAGCTGACATCCGTTGTTTTGCAACGGTTTTCACGGCCGTTCATGGCGACTGTTTGCGGTTGATTGCCGGGCTCTGGGTCCCCCTCGGGTCCTTGCGCCTGGGGCCAGGTCTCCGTGCCCGATTCGGACTTGGCGAGGATCGCCCGGTGAGTCGCAGACCTTGGATGACGGTTCCGGCCGCTACGTTCATAAGTATGGAGAGCACCGTGTTGGTCATTCTGAACGACGGCAAGTACGAGGAGTTCGAAATCCCCGCGGAACACCAATCGGTGGCGTGGAGCATGGAGAACGGCCGCCTGAAGATTCAGGCGTTTAAGAAGAAGGACGATGGGACGTACGTCGGTGGCCTCATCTTGGCGGAGTTTTCCTCCGGGTCCTGGCTTGGTGTGAGGCGCGTCAACTACCCGAGCTGATCCTTCCCTGTGTGGATCAGCGACCTGTACGGGTATGTGCACTGACCGGTTCGAGCGTTGCTCGATGGTGACCCGCTGCGATGCGGGTACGAAAGCCGGCCGCACGGGGGTGAAGAGCCAGCCCATTCGTTCGGTGCAGCGGGGGCTCCGGGTAGCCGGCCACGTGCGGGCCTCCGTCGTCGCCAGCGTTTGAGACGGTGAGAAGAGCAGCAGCTGAGGCGGGGCGCTCCGGTCCATTCGGAGGGCCCCGCCTCGTTGTTGTGTCTTGGGCCGGGTAGCCCGTGAGCGCGTAGCGGTGGGGTGCGCGAGGACGGCGCGAAGCGCCGCCCGCAGTGCGGGGTCCCACCGGCGAAGCGCGGAGGGCGAGCCCGGGCCGGGGTGCGCGGCGGAGCCGCGCCTTGAGCCAGTACGGAAAGTCGTAACCGATCCGGCAAGTCGAGCGTGTCCGACTCCGCTTGATGGGTAACACGCCGGTTTCACTTGATAGGTGACACTCCCGCCTCTATTGGGAGCCGATGTGAGCCCCGTCCGGGGTTGCCGAACTGCCGACTTCAGGCCTGGGTGTCATCGAGCAGTGGCCTGCGAGGCGGTGCACACTGCCTGACATGACCGACCCTCCGCGACCGGCCAAGAGTGCAGAGAAGCCTTATGTCGCCGTGTTCCTGCGCTTTGACTACTACGTTCACGGCTGGGACAAACTGCGGCGGGCTGCCGTCACCGCTCTCGTTGACTGCGGAGTCAGCCCGGCCGACGCCGAGGAACAGGTGGCTTCCCCGGCGGATGCCCTGTACGCGCTTTTCGAGACGCGTCCCAATGCGGGGAATGAGCCGGGAGCCGAGGCCCGGGTGGAGTATCTGGCGGCCGTTCCCATGGAGCAGGGTGGCCCGGTCTTGCTCGAGGACAGCCCGTGGGCCCCACTCTTCGGCCCGGAGCAGGAGGACGGAGCGCGACAGTGACCGAGCCAGCGGCTCACGGGTGGGCCTAGGCCGTGTCACCCATCAACTGAACACGATCCGTCACCCATCAAGTGAAGCAAGGCACCGGCAGCTGTGTGGCTTAGCCGTCGTAGGCCTCGCTTCGGTCTAAGGTGCCTAAGGCCGCAAGGGTCGCATCGGAAGGTGGGGGTTAGGTTGGACGGGCTGCGGGAGGCCATCGCCGAAAGTCGAGCGACCCTGTTCGTGGGTACTGGCATTACGGTCGCTGTCACGGGGCGACCAGATCTCTCTTGGATCGGGCTGCTCCGGAGTGGCGTGCGACGTGCCGTCGAGTTGAAGCTGGCACCTTCCGAGCAGTGGGCGGGCAAGGTCGAATCGGACATCGAATACGGGATCTCCTGTTCCGACGCAGACGCCCTTGCCTCAGCCGGACAAATGGTCACGAAGGCTCTTGGCGGCGCTAGCGGCGAAGCGTTCAGGGCTTGGTTAAGCGCGGAAGTCGGTGGCTTGAAGATCACTGACCCTAAGCCGATCGAGGCCATGTTGTCCCTCGGTGTGCCGATCCTGACAACCAACTACGACACCTCCATTGAGGAGGTCTCGGGCTACACATCCGTAACTTGGCAAGACCATGCGCGAATGCAGTCGGTCATGACTGGGCGCGTTGGCCGCATTGTGGGCCATCTGCATGGGGTCTGGGATCGCCCCGACTCGATTGTGCTAAGTGCTTCCGACTACTCCCGCATCACGTCAGACGCGCCCGCCCAGGCTCTGCAGCAGGCGGTCCACGCTATGAGGTCAGCTGTCTTCGTTGGTTTCGGCTCTGGGTTGGACGACGCCAATTTCGGGGGGTTGCGCTCTTGGTACGAATCGACGTTGGGAGCCACCCCGCATCAGCACTTCCGGCTCTGCCTGCAGTCCGAGCTTGAAAGCCTCCGAGCCGAGCACGCCCAAGAGAACATTGAGGTCGTTGCCTACGGTGAAACCTACGCTGACTTGCCTGAATTCTTGGCTTCGCTACGACCAACGTCTTTGGCGTCGCGAGCACCTGTGCGCCGGGTGGACCCTCTCGATGCCGCACTGAACGGGTATGCCGCGCTAAGCGAACGTGTCCGTGACGAAAGCATTCTGAGCGACTTCTTCCCTGACTTAGAGGTACGCACGCCCGATCAATTGCTGATTCGGCCTGTGCTCCTACCCATGCCTCAGGAGAATTTCTCTAGCGCTCAGAATTTGGCCCCAGCCGTGCGGCCGCGACGCGCAGATCCGGACAAGGATGCCCTTTCGGCGTCGGTCATGGTGGTCGCTGGTGAAGAGCAGGTCGGCTTGACATCCGCGTTGGAATGGCTTCTCCACGCGAGGGCGCAGTCCGATAGATCACTGACGCCGATGGTCATTGACTTCCGAGCGTTGGGGTCAAACATTCACCCGTTGTCGTCCGTGCTGCGGAGGCAAGCTACGTCGAACGGGATCATTGCCGGCCGAACGGATCCCTTGCCGCCAATTGCCTTGGCGCTCGACAATTTCTCTGGGAAGCCCGAGAGAATAGCTGACAGGGCCCTGAGTGACCTTCGCGAAATTGCACCAGCCTTCCTCGTCGTAGGATGTCGACAGGGTGAAGAGATCGACGTAGTCACGCTGTTGTCGAAGTTGGGGCTGAGGCCGGCGCTTCGGTATGTCGGGCGCATGAATCACGCCGATATGAACGCCCTTGCCAGGCTGGCTGCCCCTACCCGGGCAAACTCCCTTGCGCAACGGGCGCTTGAGTTGATCAATCGTGAGCACCTGCCTCGGACGCCGTTTACATTCGGCCTGCTTCTCACTGTGCTCATGCATGGTGAGACCTTCATGGCGGCATCCTCGGAAACGGCGCTCCTGGATGCCTACGTAAACGTGCTCATGGGGCGGGGCGACCCGCACGAGGACGCCCGTTTCTCACTCGATGCGCACGAGCGCTCCGACATTCTGGCCAACCTGGCTGAGCTGTACGTTGAACGCCGGGTGGGTTCGATCTCCCAAAGAGACTTTACGGGGGCGCTGGGTGACTACTTCAACGAGGTCGGCTGGGACGAAAACAGCCACGCCGTATTCGAAAACTTCCTGAAGCGGCGACTGTTGGTCGCGCGGGGGGATCAGGTTGCCTTCGCTCAATCGAGCTACCTCCACCTGTTTGCAGCCAAAAGGGCCGTCGATAGCGAGGAATTCAGGGCGACTCTCATGGAGAAGCCTCTGTATTTCTCCCCTATCCTGCGGCATTATGCCGCTCTGACTCGCCATGATGCGCGTCTGCTTCGCTCCGTCGACGCATTGTTGGACATCGAGGAATGGGCCGAACTGCCTTCTCGCTTCTTTTCCGAATCGGATGCGGAGTCGCATGAAGCGCCCGAGAATCTGCCCGAAATGGTCGATGACCTATTCGATCGGATCGAGGCGAGTGTGGACGCCGAATCGGATGAAGACGAGCAGGAAGCACAGGCGCTCGTGAGGGCAGGAGGGCCCGCGGCTCGAGATTGGTTAGATCGAATCGATGACTCCGACCAGCACCCGTTCCCGTTTGCAGAAATCGACGCCGCGTCTCCAGTAGTCAAGCTGGGAGTATTGGCAGGATTGGTCTCGACGGTACTTCGAGACAGCGAATTGGTCAGGGATCTTGAGCTTAAGCGCACGGTACTTCGAAAGACGCTCGTCGTCTGGGGCCGCTTCGTCGACGCCCTCGATGCGGATCAGAATTTTGGGCAAGATGCACGAGAAATCGCGGAGATTGTCGCCGAATCTTTGGGCCAACCCAATGCGCAGTCTGCAGAGTTCATCGAAGAATTCATGGAGATGGTCGCTGCGTTGACCAGCTTTGGTGTGATGTCTCAGAATCTCAGTTCTCGAAAGCTGATCAGAACGCTTTCAGATGTCATGGCAGACCCTGACTTTATGGCCTCGTCCCACGGGGCGGTCATGGGGGCGCTGTTGGCTTTCGACATTCAGTCGCCAGGTTGGGCTTCCTTCTTCGCGAGCGTGCAGCGGGAGCACCCAACAACAACAATCGTCGGGTCTGTCATGACACGAATGGCGCTACTCGCCTATGTCTATCAAGAGCCTGGGCCGGTCGATCTGCGGACGCTTGAAGACTTCCTTGTTGATCAGTGGGTTGCACGATTCAGGTTCAGTGGGGCCGTCGCCCAGAAGGATGCTATTGAGCGGTTCCGACAGCGGCTCCGCCGGATGCGTCGCATGAGTGGCAATCGGCTTTCTGGGGGCGAGACAATGTTCTCAGGGGCTATAGAAGGAAACGTCTCTACGAGCTCGACGACCGGATCGATCGACGCATGAGCGTCGGGGGATCGTCATAGCTGGTGGCTCGACCCAAGCGATACCTCCGCCTCAGTCGCCCACTCGTACATTTCGCGGTCGCGGTGCATGCGAATCAAGGACACTTCGCCGAAGTTGGCGGCAACAGGCGGGCGAGCGTTCGTGTCTAGGGTTCGACGAATTGCCGCCCCCGACTTAACCCCGTTGCTGTAGGCGACGCTGATGTGGGCGCGGAATCCTTCTGGCTTCTCGGGTGTGTTGCCCCAGGCATCAGCGATGCCGGCCCGGACTTCGTTGCGCAGGTGGGCGAATGCCCCCGGGTTGCTCGGCTTTAGGGCGATGGCCTCGCGGAAGATCACTGATCGGTCGAAGGTGGTTTCGATCGTCGGCAGGGCCCTGAGTCGAGCGGCGACGGCTTCGACAGCCTCGTCTCGCTGGGCGTCGCTGACCTCCTCGACATGACCGAGTCCCTGCAGGGTGATGTGTCGCCACTCGCGGGGGATTGAGTCGAGGGTGGGAAACGGCTTCAATGCCTCTTGGTATTGGTCGATCAAGTCGTGCAGCTCGTCTTGGCCGTCGAGGGTGATGTGCCAGGCGTAGAAGCGGGTACCGACCTTCCAGCCGGGACGCCACCACCAATGGTTCGCCATTTCGACGTGATCGGCGTACGGGTCCGTAGTGGGGTCAGACATCGGAGCGCACGCTCTCCTCGATGGCCTCCTGGGGGATCTCGTACTCGTCGACGAAGGACAGGCGGTCGGCGGGCCAGATGGACTCGGACACCTCGAGGATGTCGCCTTCTGCGTCGCGGGCGACGTGGACGACGTGCATGACGTATGAACCGAGGGTGAGGTCGAACGCGTCGGCCTCGTCCGGGGTCGCCGGTCGAGCGGTCCACTGATCCTGGGCATGTGTGTAGCGGCGGCCTGTGATGTCCTCGACGCACCGGAACAGGGCCTTGGGGACGACGGTCGGCTCGGCCAGGTAGGTGTCTTCGGCGAAGGATCGGGGGAGGTAGCTGGCGCCGATCTCCTGGAGCGCGCCGTCCTCGTCGTAGAGGTGCCGTCGGCGGACCACTGCGGTGGCGCCGGCCTCAAGGCCCATCGCATCGGTGATGTAGCGGGGTACGTCTCCCACGCCGGCAAAGACGATGTCGTGGCGGAACTTGTTGTTGAGCAGGCCTGTACGTCCACGTGCTTCGCCATAGCGGTTGCGTGAGCGCCGCTGGAGTCGTTGGTTCTGCCTCACGAAGGTGCCGATGCCGTGGCGAGACTCGATCAGCCCCTCGGCTCGCAGGACGGCCATGGCTTGCCGAACGGTCGGGACGCTGGTGCCGTGCTTCTGGGCAATCGCGGTCTCGGCGGGAAGCCGGTCGCCGGGGGCCAGTGCGCCCGACTGCACCTGCGCGCGGAGGTCGTCCGCGATGCGGTGGTACTTGGGGCTGCGTGAGCCCACTCCTTCGGCCACTTCGTCACTCCTTAACAAGTCTTTACCTCTAATTCGCACGCTACTCCTCTTGAGGAGTTGACAACAGCCGCTTGTGGCGGTTGTCTCGTGTTTGGCAAGGTCCTAAATAGGAGTTGAGGAGAGACTGATGGCTATTCAGCAGCGGATCCCGGTGACGTTCGAGTCAGTGTTCCCGGCCGGGGCGTACATGGTCGGCGAGGTAGAGGCCCTGGAGGACTTCGATGCCCTCATGGCCGCCAAGAACGCGGGCAAGGACCCCGGCGATGTGCAGATGCGGGACAAGGTGACCGGCATGCGGGTCTGGCAGGTCCGGGTGGTCGACGCCGACCCGGAGGCGCGCAAGGGCGAGACCGAGCTGGTCATCAAGATCGCCGCGGAAGTCCAGCCAGTGCCGCCGCCGATGATGGACGGGCTGCCGTTCCGGCCGGTGGCCTTCGAAGGGCTGACGCTGACGACGTGGATCGACGAGTCCCGGTCCCGCCCGAAGGTGGCCTACTCGATCCGGGCCAGTTCGATGGCTGCCCCGAAGGGCAAGAGCGCGCCCCAGCCCAGCAGTGGCGCGAAGGCTGCGGCCTGATGTTCTCCAATTCGGCGGCTCGGGTGTCCCATGTGGATGCTCGGGCCGCCGCTGCGTTGCTGGCTCGCACGGCTCGGTTCAATTGGGCTCTGCTGCGGGCCGTTCTGGTGTGGGTGCGCGGTCACCTGCGCTGGGTGCTCGCTCTGCTCGGGCTCTCGGCCGTCCTGCAGTTGCTCGGCAACCCCGCAGGCTTCCGTGAGGCGCTGGCACTGGCTTTCGGGCCGGCCCTGGCTGGGGCGGTGTGGGTGACATGTTGGCCGGTCAGCTACGAGCGGTTCATCGCTGGTCCGGCTCGTCGGGCTGGGTGGCGTCGGTGGGTCCGGAAGAACTGGGAGCACATCTCGCGGGAGTGCGGTCTGTCTGTGTCGCGCACGACGAAGTCGCGAACGTTCGGGCTGGCTCCGAAGGAGGGTTCGCGGTTCGTGGCGTCCCAGTCGCAGACGGTCACCGTGTGGACCCATGCACGGTTGGTGGATGTGACCACGGCCGGGCACCTGCTGCGGCTGATGGTGCAGACCCGGACCGGGCAGACCACCGACGACCTCGAGGCGGCCGCCGCACCGATTGCCGCCGCTGCCGGGGCCAAGGCCTACCGGTGCGTGCACATGACCCCCTCGGTGGTGGAGATCGTCCTGGTCATGGCCGACGCCCTCACCGAACCTCGCCCGGCTGCGTCGCCGAGCGAGGTCTACGTCAATGCGGTCACTCTCGGGCGGCGGCAGGACGGCACCCCGTGGTACCTCACGATCATCGGGCGGCACACCCTCGTCGTGGGTTGCTCCGGCTCCGGCAAAGGCTCGATCTTCTGGGGCGTGTGCGCCGGCCTCGCGCCCGCCGTCCGCGCCGGGGTGGTCCGGCTCTGGGGTGTGGACCTCAAGCGCGGCGTCGAGGTCGGCATGGGCAAGCCGATGTTCTCAGCGGTGGCCACTTCGCCCGCTGAGGCCGTGAAGTTGCTGACTCGACTACTGGCGATCTTGGAGGAGCGCGGGAACCGCATGGCCGGGCAGACCCGCCTGCATCGCCCCACCCCGGTCGACCCGCTGCACGTCCTGGCCATCGACGAACTGGCGGTGCTGACGGCCTACACCGACCCGGAGACCAAGAAGGAAGCGTCCCGGCTGCTGGCCGAGATCCTGACCCAAGGCCGCGCGTTGGGTGTCGTCGTCCTGGCGTGCGTGCAGGACCCCCGCAAGGAGGTCGTCGGCCTTCGTGGGCTGTTCACCCAGACCATCGCCTTGCGGCTTCGTTCGGCCGAGGAGACCCGGATGGTACTCGGCGACGGTGCAGCTGCGGTCGCTCCGGCGCATCGGATCAGCCCCGCCATGCCCGGCACGGCCTGGGTCGTGGACGAGGACGGCGCGATGGACCGGGTCCGGGCGGACTGGTGGTCCGATCAGCTGGTGCGACAGGTCGCGACCCAACATCCCGCGCCGGTCGTCGAGGCCGTTGCCACCGCTGCGCCCGGAAAGGGGGGAAGGGGCACGGGTGGTGTGCCTCGTGCGGGCTCCGGTTCGGGTGTGCCGGCCGCGCCTGCGACTGGCCACACTACGTCCGGTCGCACCCCGGCCCGCAACCCCCGGGCGCCTCGAAAGCAGCGCACCCGCTCCACCGACGGCAGCAGCGCGGCATGACTGACACGGGCCGTTCGAGTCTGGTTTCCTCGCCCTCCTCGTTTCCGGGGTTTGGCGAGGAGGCCGGGCTGGACCTGTCCGTGCCTTCGGCTCGTGTTGCTGGGGAGATCGCGGCGCGGCTGGTGTCCCGGGACTTCCGGGAGTGGTCCGAGCAGCTCGCCCGGGTCGGCAACTGCGTGAACCCGATCCGGCTGCGCGGCCGTTCCCTGACGGTCGACACGCGCACGGGTGAGGTCGTCGGGACCTACTCCAGCGAGCACGAGCACAACAACGGCGTCACGCTGATCCGCTGCGGCAACCGCCGCGCCTCAGAGTGCCCGGCCTGCTCGCGCATCTACGCCGCCGACATGTTCCACCTGATCCGGACCGGGGTGACCGGAGGCAAGGGCGTCCCCGACACCGTCTCAGAGAACCCGCTCGTCTTCGCCACTGTCACCGCGCCCTCGTTCGGGCTGGTGCACGGCCTCCGGGAGAACGGCCGCCGCTGCCGCGCCCGCTCGGACAACCCCCGGTGTGAGCACGGACGCCCGCTGAGCTGCATGGCCATCCACGCCGAGGGCGACGCAGCCCTGGGGCAGCCGCTCTGCGCCGACTGCTACGACTACGAGTCGCACATCGTCTGGCAGTGGTGGGCCCCCGAACTCTGGCGGCGGTTCACCATCACCCTGCGCCGCCTCATTGCCCACGCACTGGGCGTCCCCGCCACGAAGCTGGGCGACTACGCGACATTGCAGTACGCCAAGGTCGCCGAGTACCAGCTGCGCGGCCTGATCCACTTCCACGCCCTCGCCCGGCTCGACGGACCCAAGACCGACGAAGGATTCACCCCCGCACCCGACCTCATCGGCGCCGCCCGGTTGGCGGAGCTCATCGCCGAGGCTGCGGCGTCGGTGCGGTTCACCGCCCCGCCCATGTTCGACGGCGACCGATCCCGGGTCCTCGCCTTCGGGTCCCAGGTCGACTCCCGGCCGGTCCGCACGTCCCGCCGCACCGACGACCCCGACCAGGCCCTGTCCGCCGAGCAGGTCGCCGGGTACCTCGCGAAGTACTCGACCAAGTCCGCCACCGACACCGCCGCTACCGGCAACGCGCACCTGCGCCGCATCCGCGCCACCGCGCGTGACCTGGGCGACGCCGCCCACCTCCACACCGCGGAAGCGACCCGGGGAGACGTCGACGCCATGGCAGAGGCGCCGTATGCGCTGCTGGGCAAGTGGGTCCACATGCTCGGCTTCCGGGGTCACTTCGCATCCAAGTCCCGCCGCTACTCGGTCACGTTGGGCGGCCTGCGCCGGGCTCGGCGCCGCGCCCAAGCCCTCATTCAGGAGGCCAAGGCAGAAGGCCGGCCCCTCGACCTCACCCAGCTCGAAGCGGACCTGATGGCCGACGACGCCGAGGAGACCACGTTGGTACTCGGCCAGTGGGAGTTCCTCGGGACCGGCTGGGCCACAGAGGGCGAGACCGTCCTGGCCACCGCTGCAGCCGCTCGTGCCCGCGAGTACGCACAGTTCAAGGCACAGACGAAGAAGCAGTGACAGCAAGGGAACTGGGAGATAGGGGAGTGTCATGGAAGGTCAGAGGGAGTCCGTGGAGCGGCCGGTGCTGCTCAATGTCGAGCAAGCTGCGGCGTGGTGTGGCATCACGCGAAACACGTTGAACCATCTTCGGACGCACGGCCGGTTCGCTCCGGCCATCAAGATGGGTCGCCGGTGCTTCTGGAAGCCGGAGCACCTGAACGCGTGGATCGAGTCGCAGCTTGAGGTGGCGGCATGATCCTCAAGGGGCCCAAGAACAACTGGCGGGTCCGCGTGAAGTTCCGTGGTGTAGTGGTCGCGGATCGGACCTTTGACCGCAAGGGTGATGCCATCCGCTGGGAAGCAGAACAGAAGCGGTTGCTGCTGACCGGCGAGTTCGTGTCTCCGGCGGCCGGTCTGATCACTGTGGCGGAGTTGGCCCAGGAGTACCGCGACGCTCGGCGTGGGCAGGTGTCGGTGCGGGCGTGGGAGTCCGATGAGAGTGCGCTCCGCGTGCACATCGTCCCGGCGTGGGGCCGGCTGCCGATTTCGTCGGTGTCCTCGGTCCACATCGAGCGGTTCCTGACCGACCTGGCCGTGTCTCGGTCGGTGCGGACGGCGGCGCGAGTGCGGACGACCCTGCGTGGTCTGTTCTCCTACGCCGTGAGGACTCGGCGGCTTCAGGTCTCGCCCGCCGCAATGGTGCCGCTACCTCGGCCGGACTCCAAGAACGGGAAGATCGTCGAGGTCCATCCGTTCCCGATCGAGATGCTGCTCGATGTGGTCCAGACCCAGCGCGAATTCGCCGGACGCTACGCCGAACTGACGCTCGTCCTGGCGTTGACCGGCGTGCGCTTCGGGGAGCTGCGCGGGCTGCGGGTCCGGGACGTGGTGTCCGTGCCCTATCCGGGGCTGCTCGTCAAGCGTTCGCTCCCGCAGTCGGGCCTGACCGGAGCCGTGATCGAGCGTGCGACCACCAAAAGCGGACGGTCCCGGATGGTTCCTCTGTCGGAGCGGGTCCGGCCCGTGGTGCAGTCCTGGGCGGAGGGCCGGGAGCCGGACGAGCTGCTGTTTCCGGCGCCGGAGGGTGGCTACATCCACGCGCAGAACTGGCGGCGCTCAGTGCGCTGGTCGACCACCGGTCTGGGGCGCCGTCCTCACGACCTGCGGCATACGGCCGCCAGCCTCTGGATTGCGGCCGGGGTGGACATCAAGACCGTGTCGGCGTGGCTGGGTCACTCGACGGCGAAGCTAACGCTGGACACCTACGGGCACCTCATGGGGACCGACGCTGACCGGGCCGCTTTGGAACGGGTGAACCGGGCCCTCGGGTCCCTCACGGGTCCGTCGGTGCCCGCGGACTCGGCACCTGAGGACGATTGGGAGGCCGAGAATGGCCGCTGACCTGCGGAAAGGCTTGGTGCCCTCGGGCAGATTCGAACTGCCGACACCCGCTTTAGGAGAGCGGTGCTCTATCCCCTGAGCTACGAGGGCGGGGCATGGCTGAAACCTCCGATGCAAGGAACGCTGCAACCTGCACCCATGGTGACGCCGTGAGAAGGGTAGCCCAGGTCGGGGCCCGACCCCTTCAGAGGGATCCGGCGCCGGGTCAGCGCCTGCGATGACCCGCCCCAGGCGCACGTTGACGATGCGAGCGCCGACGGCGATGGCGCGTTGATCGCCGACCACGCGTGGCCCTTCGCCGGGTATCGGCGACGCGACGCGTAGCACCGGGAGCCGGGGAGCCGGACCCTGCCGGCCGACCCTTCGGCACGTGGAGCCAGCGCGGTCGACGGGGCGCTATCGTCCGGACCATGGTCGACGCACTCCCGCTCCGGATCTTCCTGGCCTCACCGGGCGACGTTGAGGAAGAGCGCAAGGTTGTCCGCGCCACCGTCGATGAGTACAACGCCCGGCGGAAGGGTGACAGCAACGTTTCCTATGAGGTGGTCGGGTGGGATCGCGTCAGGGGCACGGCGCGGCGTTCACAGGAGGCGATCAACGAGCTCATCAGCGAAAGCCACTTCGTGGTCACCCTCTTCAAGAGCTCGTGGGGAAGCGAACCGGGAGGCCCGTGGGGCTATACGTCCGGGACCGAGGAGGAGCTGTTCACGGGCCTGCTGGAGCTAGGCCAGGCCGAGCAGCCGATGCGTGACGTGTGGGTAGCGTTCATCGACCACCCTTCGCCAGACGGGAGGGTCGTGGCCCTGCGACAGCAGATGTCACGACGGCACTCGATGATGTACGAGTCGATCGCGGATAACCGGGACCTCAAGCAGAAGTTGACCGAGCGCCTCGAGTCTTGGGAGGCCGTTGCCGGGTCCAAAGTCCCTAGGCATGTCGACCTGTTGCCGTCATCGGGGAAAGAGGTTCTGCGGGCCGCCAATCTGCGGCTCCGTGGAGAGAAGCTGGTCGTGCTCGGCCAAGCCGAAGCTGGACGGGAAGCACTCAAGGAGGCGGCGGTCCTGGGTGGACCGGTCGAGCAGCTGGCGTACGCCACGTTTCAGGCCCGGCACGGCGATCTCAGCGGAGCATACGACTCGACGCAGCAGGCCATCGACCACTTCTCGAGTGGGGCCTCGCACCTGTACTCACCACTCGCGGCGGAGGCATTCGCCGCACAAGCCGGAGTGCTGCGACGCCAAGGACGTGATGTCGACGCCATCGGCCGGTTTGAGCAAGCGCTGACCCTTCTGGACGAGAATGACGCCACAGCGCAGAACGTTCGCTGTCGAATCCTCGACGAGCTAGGGCTCGCCTTCCAGAAGATCGGCGAGCTCGAACCGGCCCGACGGAAATTTGAGGCGAGCCTCGCCGCGAGACGCGAGTTCGGGCACGCCGTCGACGTGTCTCAGTCGCTGATCAACCTGGCGAGGCTGGAGGTGGCCGACGGCGACCTGGGGACGGCGGCCGGCCACGCCGAGGGCGTGATCGGGACGTTGCGCGGCACGCCCCCCATCTCACTGCACGCAAACGCCGAGGTGCTGATGGCCCAGGTTCGCCTTCGACAGGATCGACCCGACGACGGCGTCCCGCACGCAGAGCGGGCATTGTCCCTGAACCGGCAGATCGCGAACAAGCTCGGCGAGGCGATCTCCCTGTTCGTCCTTGCCCAGTGCCACCTGGCTGCCGGGAGACCGAGCGAGGCGGAAGAGCGTGCGCGCGCATCCCTCGAGCTGAACACGGCCATGGGCAACGAGGAGGGCAAAAAGCGAGTTGAGGGGCTGCTCAGTGATCTGGGCAGGTGAGCAACGTCGACCGAACTAACGGGGCACGACTTCGCCCCGGGCGTCGACCTGAATGTAGTCGAGGCGGGGCCACAGCAGGGCCGTGAGCCGTCCGGCCTCGGTCCCACAGCCGGTGTCCAGCTGCGCGGAGTCGTGCCCAATCTTGGGCACTGACCCAACGGGGGCATGGGCGCTGATCCGGAACTTCTGCGTGAACGCTTCTGGTGGGACGTGCCGGGCGATCACCTCGTCAGACTCCCAGGTCTGCGGCATGAGCCGGAGCGCATCCAGATGTTCGGGCGGAAAGCTTGCTCGGAAATCGCCGAGGACGTCTGGTCCCACCTTCGCGCCCACGTAGGAACGGATCGTCATCGCCCCACCCATCTTGAGGAACGTCATCAGATCCTGGCTGTCGAACGCCTCCAGCAGGGCCTCCTCGTGATTGCCCGCGAGCAGCGTGGCGCGCCCGGAACCCGAGATGGCGACGAGCTCTTCCATGACCTCCGCGGACTGTGGGCCCTTGTTGATGTAGTCGCCTAGGAAGACCATGTGCGGTCTTCCGCTCGTGGCGAGTACGTCCATGAGTCCTCTGAGGGCGTTGAGGTTTCCATGGACGTCGCCTACGAACGCAGTCTCGTCACTCACAACAGGATCTTCTCCACCTCGGCGTAGTCAGAGCCCTTCCCGGAGATGCCCAGCGCCATGAAGGCCATCGACAGGAGGTCGCTCGGTTGTCCCCACTCGTTGACGACAGTCGCCTCGAGAGAGCCGTTTCTGCTGCGCGGGAACTCACCGATGATGCTGCGCAGCCGCGACAGGCACTCGTTCAGCTCGTCAACCGTCGACTCGCCCTCCTGCCGGGACGCGAGAAGGCGCGCCAGGTTCGGGTCGCCATGCCGGACAGCGAGCTCGCGCACCGAGAAGCAGGGGGCGCCGGCCGCGATCGCCTGCGCATACAGGCAACTGCGCAGCAGGTACCGCGCCTCCCGCAGGAGGCCGGAAAGGTACTTCGGCAGGTCCTCCTCGAGACTGGCGAAGAGTTCGGACATGTTCCGAGCACGCGCAAGGAGGCGGTCTGTGTCGACGTCGCCCATGTCCTCGATCGCAGGGCCAAGACGGCCGTACTCGTCCCAGAGCAGCTTCGCGTCGCGCTTGAGGTGAGCCCCAAACAGGGTGCCAACGCCGGTCGAGAGCTGCTCCAACGTGTAGAAGCTGACGTTCACGTTGCCGACGTTGACGCTGGGCCGCGACGTGGTCACCATCGCCAACAGGTCCAAGTCCGAAACCGGAACCGCATCTCCCCGAGCCCTGCTTCCGTAGATCAAGAGCCCCTCAGCGTCAATCGGGAGCTCGGGAACGTCCTTCAGGACCTCGACTGGCACTCCCAACCCTGCCAGCGCGCGAACCACGTCAACGCGATTCACGAAGGCGCAGCCACTGGCGTTTGCGCGCCATCCAGAGCAAGGGCGCAATGCGGTCCTCGGCCGGCGGGCGTCGGCTGGGCTTGTTGGGTCGGGTTTCCGTGCACGCGGCCAATGATGCACCCGAGGCTGACTCGACCTGGGGATGACCCAGTTTGACATCACTTCGCGCTGGCTCGTCTGACTCTCGCCGAGCGTCATTCCGCCGCGAGTGCCTCAGTGCTCGTGTTCCTCCACCCTCAGCGCATGCCGCCTTCCGCCCGAGCAGGCGTGGTGGTCCCCGGCCTACGCGGGGACCCTGAAGCGTGAGTGGCTGAGCCACTGGCGGCCGGGCCACACGTGGTGGGCTCGGTTGGGGCGGCGCCTGGAAGGTGTCTGTCACCTCCTTGCTTCCGGTGGTGGGCCGTGGGCTCCGATGCTGCGGTTGGGGTGGATGGGTTGCGCCCGGGGCCTGGTCCGTCACCTCCTTTCGAGGCCCTGGGTGCGTGGACGCGGTGGGGACATGGTTGTCCTCCTTCCTGCTGTTCTTGATTGGTGGGGGTCTTCGCTGCGCTGTGGAGTTGTCAAGGGGCGGTGCCGGGCTGGCGAGTGGGGGTGGTCCGCGGGGCCGGATCGCGGCAGTTGCCGCATGCGATGGGTCAGTGGTAGGCGCGGGTGTCGGCCTTGGTGAGCTTGCGCAGGCAGTTGAGGGCGTCGACGCCCATGACGGCGGCGCCGGCGTCGAGGCCGTGGTGCAGGGCGGCGTGGGCGGCGGCCCACTCGCCGATCGACAGGGAGGTCAGGCCGGGGATCCAGGCAAGGTCGGCGACCTCGAGGGTGAGGTTGATGTGGTGGTCGTAGCTGTTCTTGGCGGACTGGTGCGTCAGTTCCTTGGCGCCGTCGTAGACGACGGACCAGTTCGCGATGAGGGGGCGTCCCGCGGCGCTGGCCTCGGCCTGCCAGTCCTGCAGGGCGGTCTGGGACCAGGGGTCGAGGGCCACGGTGCGCTGGGCGATGTGCCACCCGTTGGTGGGGTCCTGATGGTGGCGCCCGGGCAGGCGCAGCGTGCCGGGCATCTCCGGGGTGCCGGGGCCGTGGTCGGTCCAGCAGACCTGGGCGCCTTCGCCGGTGGCGGCGCCGGCACAGGCGATGGCCAGGGCGGCGGCGCGGCGGTGCAGGCTGCCGGTGCAGTCCAGCGGGGCGGACACCCGGGCCAGGAGGACTTCGTCGTTGGTGGCGACGCGGTTGCGCGGGGTCTTGCGCCCGGGCTTGGCGCTGGGCGCCGGGGCGGCCTCGCCGAGGTGCGTGGGGGGTCGCGACCCGGTGACGGGGGCCGGGTTGTGCCAGGCGCCGAGGAGGCGGAGTGCGTTGTAGGCGGCCATGAGGGTGTTCTTGCGCAGGTGCCAAGCGTCCAGGGTGAGGGCGGCCTGAAGGAAGTCCCCCGCGAGGCTGTCGGCGTCCTCGAGGGCCAGGCACCCGGCGGCGGTGAGGGTTTCCAGGTAGTGGTCGAGGGTGGCGGTCATGGTGGCCAGGGTCTGGTCGTCGGGGGCGGCGGGGGCCCACTGGGACAGGACGAGCAGCCGCTCCTGGGCGAACTGCCTCGACGGTGTGTCGGCGGTCAGGTCGGGGGTGGTGGGGTCGGTGCGGATGATGAGGGCGTGGATCTGCTGCTGGACGGTGGCGTGGAGGTTCATGGCTGGGTGCTCCGGGGTCAGGTTGGGGCGTTGACCCCGGGCACCGTCCGGCGCCGACCCGGTTGCGCAGTCGCCGCACAGGCCGGCTCAGGCGGGCGCGGGAGCGTGCCGGTAGGCGTAGTGGGCCCAGGCCTCGGCGTTGTGGAGCAGGGCGGCCATGAACAGGTCGCACTGCTGGGCCTGCCGCCCCCAGGACGCGGCACGGTCCTTGTGGAAGTAGCACTTCTCCAGCCAGGAGAAGAACGACTCGGACTGGTTCCGGGCGCCGAAGACCTCGCGGAACCGGTCGGTCCAGGCCTCGGGGATCACCCGGTGGGCCGACAGGGCCGAGCCCCAGGCGACCCGCCCGCGGCTGTCCGGCTTGGTTTCGGTCAGGGCCGCCGAGTAGGTCAGGTCACCGTGCTGGCAGGGGATCGAGTAGTCCAGTGCCACCTCGAATCCCTGCCGGGGGCGGCGGTGTCGGCGCAGGGCGGCGGGAACGATGACCCTTCCGCTCTTGAGTGGGGTGCCGGCCCCTGCCGGGCGGTCGGAGGGGTACACCGCGCCGTCGTCGCTGACCAGGTGGTGGGTGCAGACGGTGCCGTCGGCCCGCTGGTGGTGCTGGGAGGGCAGGGCGGCGAAGTGGGTGCGCACCGCCCGGTCCTTGTACTGGCCGTGCTGGCGGACGGTGAGCCCGGCCTGCCCGTCGACTCCGTGGGGATGGGTCTTGGCCTTCACGCCGTTGTGGTTGACCACGTAGGTGCCGTGCCGGCGCAGTAGCTCAAGGGCGTGCCGGGGGTAGATCTGGCCGTCGTAGGCGACCGCCTGGAAGTAGCCGGGTGCCGCGGCGAGGGCGGCGTCCAGCATCGGCAGGGCGGCGTCGGACTCGGACTGGCCGGCTTCGGCGACGTCCACGTCGACCACGACGCGGGTGTAGCTGTCGTAGCCCTTGGTGGAGATGGCCAGGTGGTAGAAGCCCTCCTTGGGGCCGTGCTTCTTGACGTCGCCGTACCGGCCGCCGGGATCGTGAACGCGGGCACCCTTGGGGTTCTTGGCCCGGCTGCCCTGGAAGATTGTGTACTGCTCCTGGGTGTCCTCGTTGCTGAACGTGAGGGCCTGGACGTCAGAGGGCGGCTGGAACACCGACGCGTCCCCGGACAGGACCTCGCCCAGGGACGGGCTCAACGGGTCCCCGGTGGCGCGGGCCTCGGCGTCGCGGATCGCGGCGGCCAGCGTCAGCGTCGCGTCGCGGTGCACGCCGCGGAGGTCACCAAACCGGTCGTAGAACTTGTCCTGACGCCACCGGTTGAACGCGTGGTAGCCCGGGACCGGGTTGGTGGTGCCCGGCTTGGCCGCCGGCAGCTTGACCCCTTGGGCGGCGAACTCCTCACGGATCAACTCGTAGTGGGCCAAGACCTCCTGGTCGGCGGCCTCGAAGGACCCCAGCTCCCGGGCCAGGGCGCCGTAGAAGAACCAGTACCGCGCCGGCGGTGTGGGACGCCCGGTGGTCTGCACCGGGAACAGCGAGGCGCACATCTGCAGCAGCGGGCAGCGGATAAGGAACCGGATGGTCACCGCCAGGGCGGTCGCACCGCCGCGCCCCTGCTGCTCGCGCCGTGGCCCCGGCAGCGGCAGCCGACGCAGAGGAACCAGACCGGCCGGGTCGGCCGGTAGCCACATGCGCCGGTAGATCTGCGGTGCCAGGGCCAGCCGGGTGGCGCACCCGAACATCGACCGTCGCGAGGTTGCACGGCTGGCCGCAATCGGGGTGCGGGGCGAGTTCTGCGATCGGGCGGTCGCGGTGGCTGAGGGGCGGAACACGGGCACTCCTTGGTCGGCGTCTGGTTGACGCCGACCACTGGTGTGGAGCCCCAGCGGGGAGCGCAATCGCCGCACAGGACCAACCGACTCGGCCGGTCCTGAGCGGGTGTGCGCCGTGTCGGAGCCCGCAGAGATTGGGAAAGGGTGCGGCCAGGGCTTCCACATCGAGACGGCAGAGCCGCGTGACACGGAGACCTCCGGGGCAGGTGATACCGAGGACGGCGACCAACCGGACGCGACCGAGCGGCAGACCCAGGATCAGGAGCATCACTCGGCTGACGCCTGGCACTGCTGAGACGGCGAAGGTGGAGACGGCGCGGCCGGCCCAAGCCAAAGGGGTGCTCCCTTCGTCCGGTCTCGAACTAGTCCCCACCGCTCGGCGGGTCTCCACCCTTGTGATCAGCAGGGCCGGGAACGCCCAGCAGGGCTTCCTCTTCACAGCGATGCCGCTGCAAGGGCGGTCAGGGCCAAGGAGGCGCAATGGCAGATGTCGTCATCGCTTCGTCACTCAGGCGCCACTGCAGGCAGAGGTGTCAGGGGTCGGGTAGCGGCTGTTGCAGGAGCAGCGTCGTGGTCGGGCCGCCGACAACCGTGAAGCGTCAGGCCTTTGACATGGCCAGGGCGCGCTTCAGTGCGTCACTGACGTGCCCGATTCCCGCCGAACCAAGGGCAATGGAGCAGTGCGTGGTCCCTGGAACGCGGGTGACGCGCATCGTCGGCGGCAGCGCCTGGCTGGCCAGCCGCCCCCGGTCGTACAGGTCGTGCACTCCGGGGAGGTCCAGCGAGTCGGCCCAGAGAAGCTCCACCGCGACCCCGGCTCGCGCCGCGTCCGCGGCAGCATCACGGAAGTCCGACTCCGCCAGGGTGGCGGTGTCCCGCCCGTCGGACATCACGGCCTCTGAGATGCAGGAGCTGACCCACGCCTGGCCGTCGCGCATCAGGTCATGACGGAGGTGCTCCTCGAGGACCGTGCGGCCAACCGGGTCGGCCGCCAGCGGTCGCACGTCGGGCTGATCCAGCCAGTACGTCAGATAGGAGGAGAAGTCCGCGAAGCGCGTGTTGATCCGCTGCAAGGCCGGCCCCACGAACATCTGCAGGATCAGTTCGGGACTGACGCCGTGGGGCAGGACTCCGCCGTCCACCAGGACCGCCGAGCGCACACGGTCGGGACGGCGGGAGGCGGCGAGGGCGGCGACGACGGCACCCATCGACCAGCCGAGCAGCGTGAATGTCTTGGCGCCCACGTGGTCCGCGACCGCGAGCACGTCCTGCACGTGATGGTCCAGGCCCCATCCGCCGGTCAACCCCGCGCTTCCGGCTCGGCCGCGAAGGTCTGGCGCCAGGACACGCGGGGTCGCGGTCCCCAGGCGCGCGGAGAGCTCTTGGGCCACGCCCGCCCAGCACAACCCGTTGCCGGTGAGGCCATGGAGGGCAAGGACCAGCGGACGGTCCGCGTCGCCATCCGAAGCCTGGCGTGAGAGGTCGTGGACCTCCATGGCGCCGCCCGGCCGCTCGACCTGAAACACGCGCTCGAACCTGCCCATGGCCCCCACTCCGTTCCGCTCGCCCGGCGGCGAATCCTCCTGGCGTTTCTACCGCAGCCTGCCAGTGCGCGGGTCACATCCGGCGAGTTGGACCGGCCCCGCACGCCTTCCGAGCGGCCCTGCCCGGAGCAGCAGGCCGGCCGAGATGATGGGCACGCCGCCGTCGACGCGCTGCGCAATGGCGCGGGGATGCGCAGGCTCTGTCTCGGCGATTCCTTCGTGGAGGCGTCTCCGAGGGTGCCTCCCCGGAGTCGCCCGCTGGGCGAAGGGGGTGCTCAGCGAGCTGGCTACGAACGCAGTGATCCACGCCGGCACCGACTTCACCGTCCGAATCTCGACCTCAGGCAAGCAGAGGCTGCACCTGAGCGTGACCGACGGTTCTTCGGTCATGCCACGGTGGGCCAAGGACCCCCACGCCACCGATGGCCGAGGCCTACGAATGATCGACGCCCTGAGGACCGAATGGGGCGTCATGCTCTGCGGCGGGAAGGGCAAGACCGTCTGGGCCCTGCTCACCGCTGACCACATGATCGACAAGGACGTCCCGTAAGTTCCAGGCCGCCCTGAACTCCCCGGACGGCACCTGTGCTGTCCTGACCGACGCCCGATGCCTCTGAGGAGATCGGACCCAGATCAACGACGACGTGGCCCTGCTCCCCGTCGAGCGCCAAGCATCGGCCAGGTTGGCACACCCGCGATGTCGACGCCCAACGTGCGGGCATCTCTGTGTCGGGCGGTTGGTGAAGGCGGGCCCGTCAGTGGGCGGCATGTGGTCGGCCTCGTGGCGGTCTGGCCAGGTGAACGACAGACCACCAACTCGTCAGGATTTGGCAGGCGGTCTTGTGGCGCGCCGGCGCGTCCGCCGACGATGCGTCCGCGGTGGTCGACCCGCACCACCTCGTGGCTCGGCTCTTCAGGGGGAGTCCGCATGATCGGGTTCAGGGCACGTGCAGTCGGGTTCGTCGCGGCCGTTCTGACGGCCACCACCTTTGCCGGCGGGGGCCCCGCCGCGGCCGGGATCCATCCGGGTTCGGGGCCCGGCTCGTGCACGCTGAAGAACTGGAACCCCTCGGCTGACCCGGATGACGCCAAGGACCTGCCCCAGGGGCAGCGGCCGCAGTCATACAAGCCGGACGACTACAACTGCACGGGGGCCACGTTCGCCCGGCCGGGTGTGGAGTTCGCGAAGTTCCGCCAGCCGCACAGCTTTGCCAGCCACGCTGGGACGTCTACCCCTGACACGGGGATCGCCGCCCCAGCGGCGGCGACCAACCCGCTGGCGCCGTACTTCCCGCCGTTCACCCACTTCGTCATCCTCTACCGCGAGAACCACACCTTCGATGACTACCTCGGCGACTGCGCGACCACCGTGCAGGCCGGGTGCAACGGCGCGGTGCAGAGCACCAACCACATCAGCTCGGTGCCCAACCTGCACACGCTCGCCAAGACCTACGCCCTGTCCGACACCTACAGCACCGGCACGCAGCCGCCCAGCGGGCCGAACCACTGGTGGCTCTTCTCCGCGCAGTCCTCCTCCAGCTCCCAGCAGCAGTCCTACCCCAGCACCGGGACGCAGTTCGACCGCCTGCTGAGCGGCACCACGGGGCCTGCCGGCGAGGGCACCGACCCATGCGTGTCCCAGACCGGCTCCGGCACCGGCAGCAGCCCGTTCACCTTCGTGATGAACGGGGACTTCTACTGGATGCTCACCACGGGCAGCGGCTACTGGCGCAACCCCGGCACCGGCAAGCTCGAGGTCCTGCCGGTCAACCGGCCGGGCACGACCATCCCCGAAGAGCTGAACTACAACAACTACGCCTGCCGCTCGCAGAACGATGACGACCAGGTCATCGGCAACGACTTCCTGAGCCACGTGAGCACCTACGGCCTGCCGGCCTACTCCTACGTCGAGCTGTTCAACGACCACCCGGGCACCTACCAGGACATCCCCAAGAACGACGCGGTGACCAAGCAGATCGTCGACTCGCTCATGGGGAACGCGGCCTACAAGGACAACACCCTGATCATCGTCACCGAGGACGACACCCAGAACGGCAGCAACGGCCCGGACCACGTCAGCAACACCTACCGGGTCCCGCTGGTGGTCATCGGCTCGCCGACCTACGTCAAGCAGCACTACCTCTCCCACGTCGCCTACACCACCAGCAACGTCATCGCCGCCATGGAGCGGGTGATGCAGAACGTGCACGCCGGCGTGATCGACCCGAACGACAACCTCGGGGCATCCACGTTCCCGATGACGACCTCGGACCAGGCCGCCCTCGGCGACCCGCTGGAGGACTTCTGGGTGCAGGGCCACTCGCCCCTGACGGCCACCGCGACCGGGTCGCCCACCACCGGCAACGCCCCCCTGGCGGTGTCGTTCACCGGGGCGGCCACCGGCGGCACCGCCCCCTACTCGTACAGCTGGAACTTCGGCGACGGCTCGGCGACCAGCACCGCGCAGAACCCGACCCACACCTATTCTGCGGCCGGCACCTACACGGCGACGCTCACGGTGACCGACAGTGCCTCGCCCGCGGCCACGTCGACCTCCAACGTCACCATCAACGTGAGCGCGGTCGGCAACCCGCTGACCGCCAGCGCGTCCGCGACGCCGACCTCCGGACAGGTGCCGCTGACCGTCGCCTTCACGGGTACGGGCACTGGTGGCACCCCGCCCTACTCCTACAGCTGGAACTTCGGCGACGGCTCGGCGACCAGCAGCGCGCAGAACCCCAGCCACACCTACAACAACGCCGGCACCTACACGGCCACCCTTACGGTCACCGACAGCGCCTCACCGGCCAAGACCGCCACCTCGAGCGTCTCGGTCACGGCCTCACCCATCGCCGGCGCCCCGCCCGGGGCGCCCACCGGCCTGGCCGGGACCGCCAGCAGCGGACAGGTCTCCCTGAGCTGGACGCCACCCTCGAGCAACGGCGGCGTGAACATCACCTCCTACCGCGTCTACCGCGGCACGAGCAGCGGCGGGGAGACGCTGCTCACCAGTGGCGGCTGCAGCGGCCTGGGAGCAGTGACCTCGTGCACCGACACCGGGCTGACCAACGGCCAAGTCTACTACTACAAGGTCAGCGCCGTGAACTCGATCGGCGAGGGCCCGCAGAGCACCGAGGCCAGCGCCACCCCCTCCAGCTGCACGTCCGGGCAGCTGCTGGGCAACCCCGGCTTCGAGACCGGCACGGCCGCCCCGTGGGCCGCGACCTCCGGCGTGGTCAGCAACAGCAGCACCGAGCCTGCGCGCACCGGCAGCTGGAAGGCCTGGCTCGACGGCTACGGCGCCACGCACACCGACACGCTGTCCCAGTCGGTGGCCCTGCCCACCGGGTGCACGAGCTACAAGTTCAACTTCTACATGCACATCGACACCGCGGAGACGACGACCACCACGAAGTACGACACCCTGAAGCTGCAGCTGCTCGACAGCTCCGGGGCCGTGCTGGCGAACCTGTACACCTACTCCAACCTCAACGCGAACACCGGCTACAGCCTCCACTCGTTCAACCTTGCGAGCTACGCCGGTCAGAACGTCACGCTCAAGTTCACCGGGGCCGAGGACTCCACCCAGCAGACGTCCTTTGTCCTCGATGACGCCTCGGTCAACGTCAGCTGAAGACTGCCCACGCAGGGAACCTCGCGTGAGCAACCGTTGACGCCTTACCTTGCCGACCCGAAGCGCTGGTGCGCCGTCCTGGCCCTGGGAGCAATCGTCGGCGCAGCCCAGCGGGGCGTTGCCGAGACCCCCACGACCGCCGGCGGCGCCCCCCGAAGGTGACGGTGAGGAAGATCGGCAGGACCGGGTAGAGGAGCTCGCTCGCGGCGTCCTGCAGCAGGGACACCCCGGAGAGCACCTTGAGGTTGTGCGTCAACCAGCCGCGGGACGCAGTTCGCGGAGCCTGCCGATCGGAGTTCACCGGTCCAACCTGTCAGATCGAGCTGCCCATGGCGGCAGCACTGTTCGGCAGAGGCGGACCTTTGCCGCGCCGCGGGCACCCTCGGGCCGGGCAGACTGGACCACAAGGGTTGGGAGGGATCGTGGACCGGGTCGATGCCTACCTGTTGGTGGCGTTCTCAGTTTTCGCGGTCAACCTGTTGCCGGCGTTCGGGCCCCCCACGTGGGCGGTGCTGGTGCTTTGGTATCTGCACGGGGGACTGACGGTCGCCGTGCTGGTGGCCGTGGGTGCCGTCGCCGCAGCTTGCGGCCGGCTGGTGCTGGCGTGGGGGACCCGGCGCCTGGGTGGGCATCTACCGCAGCGGCAACAGGCGAACCTCAAGGCTGCCGGAGAGCTGGTACTGGCGCGCCGCAAACGCTCGTTGGCGGGGTTGGCTGTCTTTGCCATCTCGCCGCTGCCGTCGGCGCAGCTGTTCGAGGCCGCCGGTTTGCTCAACGTCGCGCTCATCCCGCTGACCGTCGCCTTCTTCGCCGGTCGGGTCGTCAGCTACTCGCTCTACCTCGGCGGGGCCAAGGCGTTCAACCACACCAACGCGGGGCAGCTCCTGCTGTCCTCACTGACCTCCCCGTGGGGCACGCTGTTCGAGGTCGCCATGCTCGCAGGTCTGGTTGCCTTGGCTCGGGTGGACTGGGCCTCACGCCTCCGCCACGGCGAGACCAATGGTGGCCGCGGTGGGGGTCGAGCCGCCGCTCCGTGAATGTCATCGGTGCAGCGCGTGGCGCACTTCCCTGGCAACCCGCCTGTCCTCGCCCGAGGGTGGCCCGTCAGTCGTGTCGCGTCGTCCTCTCGGCCCGGTGCCGCCTGACCCGCCAGACGACCAGCACGATCAGGGCCACGCCGAGGGCAACGAAGGCGGCGTCACGTCCGACGACCTTCTCGATGAGCGAGTAGGAGGATCCGGCCAGGTAGCCGGCGGTGACCACGGCGGTGCCCCAGAGGAGGCCGCCGGCGGCGTTGAAGCTGAGGAACTTCAGGTACGGCATGCGAGAGGTGCCGGCCAGGGCGGGCATGACGGCGCGGAAGAAGGCGATCCACCGGCCGAGGAACACGGCCCAGCCACCGCGTTCGGCCAGGAACGTCTGCGCGGCGTCGATGCGGTCCCGTCGCTTGTCCAGGAACGACGCACCGATGACCCGGCCGCCGAAGTGGCGGCCGACCTCGTAGCCGACCGTGTCGCCGAGGATGGCCGCTGCGACGACCACGTCGATGACGGCGATGAGGGGGACGTGGCCGCGGTTGGCTGCGACGCCGCCGAGGATGGCGGCGGTCTCGCCCGGGAGGACGAAGCCGATGAAGAGGGCGTCCTCGGCGAAGACGAGCAGGCCGACTACGGTCAGCACGACCGCTGTGGGGGCGCTGAGGATCTGGTCGAGCAGCCGACTCACGCCGCGGCAGCCTCGCCCGGTTCCGCCGTCGGCGCGAACACCGCGTTGACGCCGGGCTTGGACCGCAGCCAGGCGCTGAGGGCGGTCAGCGGTGCGTGCAGCAGGAGCCAGCCACCGAACGCGACCACGGCTCCGAGGACGAGGCCGGCCAGGACGTCCCACGGGTAGTGGGCGGCGATGTAGACCCGGGCGAACGCCATGAGCGCGGCTGCGACGACCGCTGTCCAGCCCAGGCGCCGGGAGATGAGCAGGAGTCCCATGGCGGTGGCCCCGGCCATGGTGGCGTGGTCGGAGGGGAAGGAGAAGTCGCTCGTGCGTTGGGCCAGCACCAGGATCCCGTGGTGGGTGGCGTAAGGCCGCTGCTCGGCGAACAGGTGGCCCAAGGGCTGATTGATGGCCAGGGCCAGCAGCACGGCCGCCGGGGCCCAGCCCGCCGCGGCGAGCAGCCGGGTCGGGCCGCGGCGGACCTTGAGCAGGGCGATGATCAGGAGCAGCCCGAACAGGGCAACGCCGTACTTGGCATAGGCCTGAAGCGGCGCGTGGAGCCAGGGGGTGTGCCGGGCGAAGCCGTTGATGGCCAGGAAGATCTGGTCGTTCAGCTGGGACAAAGCGTTCACGTCAGGTCCTTCACGTCGGCGGGCACGTCGGCGTCGGTGCGGCGCGAACGGAGCACCTCGACGCCGACGGGGATCAGGGAGAGGAGCACGACCAGGGCGATGATCGGCAGCAGGTAGTGGTCGATGCTCGGGATCTGGGACCCCAGGGCGTACCCGGCCAGGGTCACCCCGGCGGCCCAGACGATGCCCCCGCCGGCCTGCCACAGGGTGAACGACCGGGCCGGTACGCCGACGGTCCCGGCCAGGGGGTTCAGGACCGTGCGCACGAGGGGGATGAAGCGTGCCAGCACGATCGCCTTGCCGGTGCCGTACCGGTCCAGGGCGTGCCGGGCCCGCTGCACCGCCGCCTGCATGCGCGGCCGGTCCGGCCGGTCGAGCAGGGCCGGGCCGGCCTTGACCCCGATCAGGTAGCCGGTCTGGGCCCCCAGCAGGGCGCCGGCGATCGCGGCCAGGACCACCGAACCCAGGGACAGGTGAACCGCGGACCCGGCCCCGGTGGTGCACAGCAGCCCGGCCGTGAACAGCAGGGAGTCGCCGGGCAGGAAGAAGCCGATGAGCAGCCCCGTCTCAGCGAAGAGGACGAGGAAGACCCCGAGGGCGCCCAGCCCGGCCAGCAGGCTGTGCGGGTCGAGTGGGTTGAGCGTCGCCGCGGCGGCGTGCAGGTGGCCCATCTGGTCAGCCTTTCGTCGGCGGGCGGTCGTACGGCACCATGGTGCAACGACGAAGACCGTCGTACTACCACCAATGTAGTAGATGGGATCTGCTGTGGCGACTCTGCCGGGACGACCCCGGGGCGGGCTGGAGCGTGAGGTGCTCGCGGCGTTGGCGGCCGCCGGGCGCCCGATGACCGCCGGGGAGGTCCACGCCGACCTGGGCTCCGAGCTGGCCTACACCACCGTCATGACCACGCTGACCCGCCTGCACGGCAAGGGGGTGCTGGCCCGCGAGCAGGTGGGCCGGGCCTACGCGTACCGGTTCGTGGGTGACCCGGAGCAGGTCGAGGCCAGCCTGGCGGCCCACCGGATGCGCCGCGTGCTCGACGCCGGCACCGACCGGGCCGGGGTCTTGGCCCACTTCGTGGCCGACCTGAACCCCGAGGACGAACAGCTGCTCACCGAGCTGCTGCGCGCCACCGACGCCGAGGTGGACGGCTAGCCGTGCGCGCCGCCCTCCTGGTGCCGCTGCTCGCCAGCCTCGCGCTGCGGGTGGCTGCCCCGTGGGTCAGTCGCCGGCTGCCACCACCGACGGCGGCCACGCTCCTGGCCGTCACCGCGCTGCTGACCGCCCTCAGCCTGGGCTTCACCCTCTCGGTCGCGGGCCTACTGACCGTCGCGCGCATCCCGATCGTGGCCGCAGCCGCGCAGTGGTCGATCGGCGTGGTTGCCTCAGGCGACCCCGTCCCCGTCGGGGTCGGTCTGCTCTCCGGTGCCGTCGTGATCGTGCTGGTCTACGCAGCGGCCCGCAGCGCGCTGCACCACTGCCGCGACCTGGTGGCCGCGGCAACGACCTGCCGGCGCCTCCACGGGTCGGCCTCCGGTCTGGTCGTGCGCGAGGACGACGTCGCCGACGCCTACGCCCTGCCGGGCTTCACCGGCCGGATCGTGGTCTCCACGGGCATGCTGCGCGCACTGCCCGCGCCAGAACGGAAGGTGCTGCTCGCGCACGAGGAGGCGCACCTTCGCCACCATCACCACCTGTATGTCGCGGCCGCGAACCTGGCCGCGGCCGCCAACCCGCTGCTCCGGCCGGTCTCTGGCGCCGTCGCCTTCAGCGTCGAACGCTGGGCCGACGAGGCCGCCGCATCGGAGGTCGACGACCGCAGGCTGGCGGCTCGCGCCCTGGCCCGGGCGGGGCTCGCGCGTCTGAACAGCCTGACCCGCGCTCGAGAGACCGGGTCTGCCCTCGCCGCTGTGGACAGCTCCATCGGTGAACGCACCCGGGCACTCCTCGCCCCGCCGCGACCGGCGAGCCGCCGGGTCGTCGCCGTGATCCTCCTCCTTGCTATGGCTTCGGTAGGTGCCAGCGCACTCGTCGCGCACGACACCGAACACCGCTTCGAGCTTGCGCACATTCGAACCTCGACCGAGTAATCGGCGCTGGCTGGCCGGGTGCTGGCGGCCCTCAGGCTGCTCTCAAATACGGCAGCGAGCATCTCGGCATGCGCTCACTCAGGCTGCGCCCTTCCTGGTCCCGTCACCCGGCCTCAAGAGTTCTGCACGCCCTGGCTTGGCTGGCGTCTCGACCATCGCTGGCCGCCATGGTCATCGGCCTCGACGTGTTGTGGGTGGCTTTCTCCGCCCGCTTTGAGTTCCCGACGAGGCTCGAGGCGGTGTTTCAGACGATGGTGGCCGCATTCACCTTGGCCATGGTTTTCGTCATCCAGCACACCCAGGCCCGGGAACAGGCGGCGACCCAACGGAAGTTGGACGAGATCCTCCGAGCCCTGCCCCTGGCCGACAAGTCGATGATCACGCTCGAGTCGGCCTCGGACGGCGAGCTGGCCGCAGCCGCCCGCGCCCACCGGGATGCCCGTCAGGAAGCAGCTCAGGACTGACCGCCGCCCGTCCGGCCCGCGCTCGGATTCTCCAAGTGCCGAGGTCCACGCACCGGGGGCGAGTTACGGAACCCGAGAATGACCGGCCTAGCGCAAGGCGGCTTCTTTGATTCGCCTCTGGGCCGCCCCGACCTTGCCGTCGACTGCGTGGGCATACACCCGAAGCAGCACGGCAACGCTGTTCGAATCCTTCACCTGCCACCCAGTGCAGATCGACCTTCGGATGAGCACGAGCTCAGCGCGGGGGCTGATCTCTCTTCCGTCCGGGAGTGCCCGGGTGGATCCGGCTGGCGATGGCTGTCGGCGGCCCAGACGCGGCCACGAGGGGTCGCCATCGTGCACCTCCACTCGCGCCCCGGCCCGGCGTTATGAACAGGTAGACCGCGATAGCCGGCTCAACCTGTTGCGCGGACCGCTGTGCAGCGGATCGTCGATGGGTCAGATCACAGATCCCCCAGGGATCATCCCCTGCCTGGACGGGATGAACCACAAAAGTCCGGCCGCTCCGACGCAGGCGCTCCGACGGCCCTACGGCACCCCGGCGAGGGCTATACGGCGTCGTAGCCAGCGATCCATTCGCGGTCGTCCACAAGGGCGTGGCGTCCACCGACGGCAGGCTGGTCCGTGACGTTCGCTCCGGGTTCAGATTCCAGCCGCCGATGGACCACCTTGCCTTCCTAGCCTCTCCAGCGGTCGCGAGGAAGGGCCCTCATGGAGAGAGCACCAGCTGTTCGGTGTCGAGGCATCACCAAGTACTTCGGCGACGTGGTCGCCCTCGACGGCGTGGATCTCGACATGCCCCGTGGTCAGGTCCACGGGCTCGTGGGGCCGAACGGCGCAGGGAAGACCACCCTGCTCGGAGTCCTTCTCGGGCTCACGGTCCCCAACCGGGGCAGCCTGGAGATCCTCGGTGCTCCGGTCGACCGGGTGCTCGCGGTGCCGGACGGTGTCGGCGGCTTTGTCGACGGGCCCGGGCTCTACCCGTCGCTGACGGCCCGGCAGAACCTCGCAGCGGTCGCCAGGCTGCGCGGCCGCGGAATCGATCAGGGCAGCGAGGTCGACGAGGCTCTGGAGCAGGTCGGTCTCGTCGACGTCGCCGGCGATCGCGTCCGCGGCTTCTCGCTCGGCATGCGCCAGCGACTGGGCCTGGCAGCCGCCCTGCTGACCAAGCCCCGGCTGCTGGTGCTCGACGAACCGTCGAACGGCCTCGACCCGGTGGCCAGGCGTCACGTCCACCGGGTTCTGGAGGGCCTCGCCGCACAGGGCGCAGCCGTGGTGATCTCGAGCCATCAGATGGACGACCTCGCCGCGCTCTGCTCCGAGGTCACGCTCCTGGCCCGCGGCAGGGTGGTCTTCTCCGGGTCGGTGGGCAAGCTCGCCGCCGAGAGCGGCCGGCTCGCCTACCGGGTGCTGACGTCTGACGCAGCCACCGCCCGCCGGGTCGTGGCCGAGACCCCGGGGCTGGACCTGGTGCCGGATCGCCACCCGTCCAGACCTGACGAGGGGGCCGTGGTCGCGCGCGGTCAGGTCAGCGCGGTTGACGACCTCGTCGTACGCCTCGTGGGCGCCGGCGTGGCGGTCCGCGAGCTCGGCCCGTTGGTGCCTCCGCTGGAGGCCGCCTTTCTCACGCTCACTGGCGCCGAGGGCGCCCTCGCCGAGGTAGGAGCGCCGTGAGCACGACAACCGTGGAACGACCCGCCCCCGCCCTTCCGGCCGCCCCACTGGAGGCCCGACCGGCCGGCCTCGTCCCCAGCGTTCTCTTCGAGCTGTCCAAGCTGTTCGCCCAGTGGCGCATCCGCATCGTCCTGGGGGCCTGCTGGGTCGCGCCCGCTGCGTTCATCGTGGCCGCCAGCGGACAGAGCTCGCTGCCGAGCGACACGGTCTTCGGTCGCTGGATGTTCGCGACCGGCTGGGCGGGATCCCTGGTGCTGCTGTCCTTCGCCTGCAGCTGGGTGCTGCCGCTGCTCACCTCCCTCGTGGCGGGCGACGTGTTCGCGGCGGAGGACCGGCTGGGGACCTGGCGGCACCTCGTCATGGCGGTCCGCTCACCGCGACGCATCTTCGTCGCGAAGGCGCTGGCGAGCAGCGTCGTGATCCTCCTGATGCAGCTGGGACTGGCCGCCTCGAGCATCGGCGGGGGCATCGCCGTCGTCGGCGACCGCGAGCTCGTCGGGCTCGACGGCCGCCTTATCGGCACGGGCCAGAGCGCGCGGCTGGTGCTGCTCAGCTGGGCCTGCGTCGCGCTCACCTCGCTCGCGTTCGCGGCGGTCGGTCTCCTCGGCTCGGTCGTCCTGGGCCGCTCGCCGATGGGCCTGCTGATGCCGGCGCTCCTGGCCTTCCTGCTCCAGGCGGCCCAGCTGCTGCCGATGCCGGCTGCCGTGCGTCTCGCCCTGCCGAGCCAGGGCTTCGTGGCCTGGCGCGGACTGTTCACCGGTCCGGCGGAGAGTCAGCCCTTGTTGATCGGCCTGATGGTCAGCCTCGCCTGGACCATCGTGGCAACGACTTTGGCGTACGTGATCTTCGTCCGCCGTGACTTCACCGACCTCGCCTCCGACGGGTCCGCTCCACGGACCGTGCTGGTCGCCGCGCTCCCGGTGGTTGCCCTCGCGGCTGTGAGCATCGCCGGGGTCGCCGTGGCGATGCCCGCGATCGGCTCCGGCATCGACAAGGGCAAGGTCGAGCGGTCCCTGGCGACCTCCTTCGCGCACCTCTACCGCCTGCAGTCCCGCGAGCTCCATCGCACGGAGATCCCCGAGAAGCAGCTCGGGGCCAGTGCGTCCTGCCACCGGGCCGGATCAGCAGGCGACGACGAGGGGCCAGGCAACGACTGGCGCTGTGCCGTGTCGTGGCAAATCCCCGGAGCCGTCGCCGTGGGAACGGCGCTCTACCAGGTCGACGTCGCGGCAGACGGCCGCTACGTCGCCGACGGTGACGGGCCCAAGGAGGTGAACGGCTACTTCACGGTGCGGACCCCGAACGGGGACGCAGCAAACCCCCTGTGGCAGGTCGACGGACTTCTTGACCTGTCCTCACGCAGTTCCTCGAAAGGATGATCATGCAGGTCGCTCGTCAACGACGACACAGCTCAGGATCCGCGCCTGAGCATGGCCGCACCAACCGACGGCTCCGCATCGCCCTGGCCGGCACCGCGGTCCTCACCATCGCCTGCGGCGGCATCGCCTCTGCCGCGACCGACGTCTTCGGCAACCACACCGTCGGCACCGAGTACGCCAACGGGCTGCAGGTCTCGGACAACCAGGTCATCAAGCCCCTCGGCAGCCGAGTCATGACCGAGTACGGCAAGTTCATGGGGTCGACCGTCAGCTCCGACGGCCGCTTCCTTGCCGCGAGCAGCGCCGACAAGGGCGTGGTCCTGCAGGTCTTCGACCTGGCGACCAACAAGCTGATCTACCGCGTCGGCAAGGCGGCCGGCGTGGACCAGACCCTCTCCGACGGCAGCGTCGGACAGGAAGGCCCGACCTACTCGCCCGACGGCAAGTTCCTGTGGCTGGCCCAGCAGGACGCGCTGACGCGCTTCCCGGTCAACCCCGACGGCACGCTCGGCACCGCCACGCGCGTCCCGCTGGCCAAGGTCGGGGCGGCTTCGGCGCTGCCCGGCGCGACGGCGTTCTCGCCGGACGGCTCGACGCTCTATGTCGCGCTCAACGGGCAGAACGCCGTGGCAGCCCTGGACCCGGCGACGGGTGCGGTCAAGCGCACCTGGCCCGTCGGCATCGCGCCGCGGCACCTCACCTTCGTCGGCAGCAAGCTCTACGTGAGCAACGAGGGTGGCCGGCAGGCCAAGCCTGGCGAGCCCACCATCAACTCCTACGGCACCAACGTCCCCGCCGACCCGGTACACGCGGCCACGACGACGGGCACGCTGAGCGTCATCGACACCGCTTCCCCGTCCGCAGCCGTCGCATCGATCCCCGTCGGGCTGCACCCCACGGCGATGTATGCCGCCGGCAAGGCCCTGTTCGTGGCGAACACCAACAGCGACACCGTTTCCGTGGTCGACACGACCAAGGACGCCGTCGTGCAGACGATTGCGACGCAGCCGTGGCCCGAGTCCCGCGTGGGCTACGCGCCGACCGGGATCGCGCTGACCAAGGACGGACACCTCCTGGTCTCCCTCGGTCGCGCGAACGCGGTCGCCGTCTACAAGTACGACGGAACCCCCCAGGCGCCCGTCAGCTATGTCGGCCTGCTGCCGACCGACTACTACCCGGCCGCGATCGCGACGGTCGGCTCGCGCGTGGTCGTCACCAACACCCGCGGCATCGACGCGCGGGGGCCGGCCATCACGACCAACAAGGGGTACGGCGTCCCGGTCGTCAGCGGGCACGACACCCACAGCACGACCGCGTCACTGACCAGCTTCGCGCTCCCCAGTGACAAGGAGACCGCGCGGTACACCTCGACGGTGTTCGCGCAGAACGCCTGGGGTCACCACGATGTCAAGCAGGCCGAGGGCAACAAGGCCGCTCCGGTGGCCGTGCCGACCCGGGTCGGCGACCCGTCGACGATCAAGCACGTCTTCATGATCGTCAAGGAGAACCGCACCTACGACCAGGTCTACGGCGACGACGCACGCGGCAACGGCGACCCCTCACTCGTGCAGTTCGGCAAGCAGGTCACGCCGAATCAGCACGCGCTGGCCAAGCAGTTCGGCCTTTACGACAACACCTACGACATCGGCACGAACTCGGCCGAGGGTCACAACTGGATCATGCAGGGCGACAACCCGGAGTACACCGAGTCCTCCGCCGGTGAGTACCTCCGCAGCTACGACACCGAGGACGACGCCCTCGGGCACCAGCGCTCGGGGTTCATCTGGACCGCTGCCCAGGCGGCAGGCAAGAGCGCCCGCAACTACGGCGAGTTCACCCAGTTCCTCACCAAGCCCGCAGGTGCGACGTGGCAGAAGTACTACTGCACCGCCAAGCAGGTGGCGGCGGGTGGTGACCCGAGCGCCTTGACCGACCCGTCGGTCAAGTCCGACACCGAGTCGCCGATCCCGTCACTCAACGCGATCACGGCGCACGACTACCCGAAGTTCGACGTCAACGTCCCCGACATCTACCGCTTCCAGGTCTGGAAGCAGCACTTCGAGAAGGAGGGCCCCGCGAACTTCAACATGCTCTGGCTCTCCAGCGACCACACGGGTGGTGCGCCGGACGCACGGGCCCAGGTGGCCGACGGAGACCTCGCCGTAGGCCAGGTCGTCGACGAGATCTCGCACAGCAAGTACTGGAAGGACTCGGCAATCTTCGTGGTCGAGGACGACAGCCAGGACGGCGCCGACCACGTCGACGGCCACCGTGCCCCGATCCAGGTGATCAGCCCCTGGGCCGTCCACGGCAAGGTGGTCGACCGGTACTACTCGCAGATCAACATGGTCCGTACCATCGAGCAGATCCTCGGTGCCCAGCCGCTCAACCAGAAGGTCGCCGCGGCCACGCCCATGTACGACGCCTTCCAGTCCAAGCCCGACCTCAGGCCGTTCACCGCGGTGCCGAACCAGATCCCGCTCACCGAGCAGGTGACGCCCCCGCCGACGTGCGGCCAGGACACCCCCTCGGGTGCCGGCCCCGCCGCGGCACAGCCCAGCGCCACGGCAGTGCCGCCGTCGGAGAAGGCGGTCGCAGCGCAGTGGGAGGCGTGGCGCAAGAAGCAGGGCTTCAATGGCAGCAACCCGGCGCCGGACACCGCGAGCCCCGAGCTGATGAACCGGTTCACCTGGTACCAGGCACACAACTGGGCCACCCCGTACCCCGGCGACCCGAAGATCTACACCCCGTCGCAGGTTCCCGGCGGTTACATCCCCAGCTCAGACGGCCAGTGATCCTGACCGGGAGATAGCGACTCCACACGGGCTGGCTGACTCCCTTTGGTCAGGCCGCAGGGTCGAACGCAGGGAGGCGGGTCCGCCAGGACCCGCCTCCCTCTGCATGAGTTCCTCGAGCGCAGCTGGTGGCTGCCCGATGCCCGGTCCAGATGATCATGCGCCCACCTGCCCGTCGAGCCCGTGAATGGATTCGTCACTCCTGAGTCGGTCCGTGGACACCCGGCCTTGGGTTGATTCGGGGAACCGCCTGAGACACTCCCCATGTCGGGGAGCGTCTCAAGCGCCCGACACAAGCGCCCCGCTCGCCCTCCCGGCGGCGGGGCGTTTGCGTTGCCTGTTGTTGGACTCCTCCTTCACGCCAACGCCGCCCAGGCTCGGGTCGGTCAGGCCTCGGGGGGTCACCCGTTGTCCGGACCCCGTAGGCCTGTGTGACCGAAACCAACAGCGCCGGGCGGGATGTCGGCCCTCCTGTCACTCGGCGTTCATCGGGAGGCGCCATCCTGCGTCAGCAGAGTCCGACAAATCGGACGCGGTTCTCCGGAAGGTGCGACGATGGGGCGACGGACGTCGGGGCGCGCAGCGGTTGCGGCGATGGTGCTGGCAGTCGGGGGCGGGGGACTGGTTGCCGTGCAGGCCAGGGCCGCCGGGAATGGGCTGCCACATGTGAGCCCGTACAGCCCGACCGGACAGTACGCCGAGGGTGCCTCCCTGGTCAGCGGTCGCCTGGTGCAGCCGGTCGGCCGGCGCACCACGCTGGGGGACTTTCCCGTAGCTTCGGCGGCCTCCCCGGACGGCCGGGTCGTGGTCGTGGCCAACAGCGGCCAGGGCGAGGGGGCGCCGGAGCAGGGGGACGAGGCGCTGCAGGTGGTCGACACCCGCACCGGTGACGTGGTGCAGACGGTGCGCGACCACGAGCCGGGCAAGCCCACGTTCTACGAGTCCGGCCTGACGTTCAGCCGCGACGGCCGGCATCTGTTCGCCACAGGCGGAGGCAACGACCAGGTCTACGACTACGCCGTCACCGGAGATCGGCTGCACCTGCTGCACCGCTGGAAGAGCTCGGCGCGGGCCGGCGCGCCGACCGTGGTCGGGACCCGCAACGGCGGCATCCCCAGCAGTGCCCCCATCGCTGGCGACGCCGCGGCCTACAGCCGAGGGCTGGCCCTGACGCCGGACGGCTCCGCGGTGCTCGTGGCCAACGAGCAGGGCTCCACATTGGCGGCGTTGTCCACCACCCACGGTGCGCTGAAGTGGGAGACCACGCTGGGAGGCCCGGGGCAGCCCGGCGGCGCCTACCCGGAAGCTGTTGCGGTCAGCCCGGGAGGTGGCACGGCCTACGTCGCCGCGCAGGGGCTCAACGCGGTCGCGGCGGTGGACACCCGCACCGGGGCGGTGCGCGGGCTCGCCCCGGTGGGTGACCACCCGGTGGCGCTGGCCTTGGACGGCACCGGTCGTCACCTGTACGTCGCCAACGCCAATGACGACTCCATCTCGGTGCTGGACGCCACCGCCGCGGTTCCTCGGGTCGAGCGGCAGCTGTCCACCCACCTGGTGCCCGGGGAGGCGAATGGCTCGACCCCGGACGCGGTGGCCGTCGATGACCACTCGGGTCGTGTCTACGTGGGCCTGGCAGGGGACAACGCCACCGCGGTCCTGGAGGACCCCTCGCACCGCCACTCGTCCCCGGACCCGGCGCGGCTGGTGCCCCGCGGCGCGATCCCTACCGGCGCCTACCCGACCGCCGTGTCCGTGCTCCGCGACGGGCAGGTGCTCACCGCGGCCGCGAAGGGGCTGGGTGGGGCACCGATCACGGACAAGCAGCAGTACATCGTCAACAAGCGGCACGGGCTGCTCACGGCTGTGCCGCGTCCAAGCACCCCTCAGCTGGCGGACTGGACCACGCGGGCGCGCGCCGACCTGCTGTACCCCACCCAAGCCAACGCCCAGCGCCCGGCGGACTCCCCGATCCCGGACGCCGCGCACGCCGGCCACAGCCCGATCAAGCACGTGATGCTTGTGGTCCGGGAGAACCGCACCTTCGACCAGGTCTTCGGTGACCTGCACCGCCCCGGCGCGGACGTCCAGCCCGCCTACACCGAATTCGGCGCCAAGGACGCCCAAGGGCGCACCCTCACCCCGAACGCCCACCGGTTGGCCGACCGGTTCGGGCTCTCGCAGAACTTCTACAGCGACGGCGAAGCGAGCATCCAGGGTCACCACTGGACCGCCGAGGGGGTCTCCAGCGACTACACCGAGAAGAGCTACCTGCACTACTACTCCAACCGCAACCACCCGTACGACCCGACCGCCCCGATCGTCTACCCCCGGTGCGGGTCGGTGTTCCAACAGCTGGCCGCCCAGGGCAAGAGCTTCCACAACTTCGGTGAGATGGTCGGCCTGGCCACCTCCCAGGCGCCGACCGTCCGGCCGGCACCCGGCGCCCGCTGCGCCACCCCCGGAGGGGTCCACGACGGGCAGTCAGCGGCGAGCTTCTCCAACACCCTGGGTGCCAACCTGTCACTGACCTCGGTGCCGGACACGGCCAAGGAGCAGGACATCGAGAAGGAGCTCGCCCCGCTGGTGGCCGCCGACCGGCTGCCGCAGTTCATGTACGCCGTGCTGGGCAACGACCACACCGACGGCACCGAGGCGGGCAAGAAGACCCCGCAGGCGCACGTGGCCACCAACGACCTGGCCGTCGGCAACCTCATCGACTACCTGTCCCACACCCCGCAGTGGAAGGACACTGCAGTCTTCGTCGTCGAGGACGACAGCCAGGACGGGCTGGACCACCGTGACGGGCACCGCAACATCCTGCTGGCCGCGTCCCCGTGGGTCCGGCCGGGTGCCCTGTCCTCGCTGCACGTCTCCCAGGCCTCGGTGCTGCACACCATCGAGCTCATCCTCGGCATCGCACCGCTGTCCTCCTACACGCAGTACGCCGCCGTCCCCTACGACATGTTCACCGCCCACCCGGACCCGACGCCGTACACCGCTGTCACCCCCACCTACCCGATGGACGCCAAGAACCCCTCGACCACACCCGGCACCGCGGCCTCGGTCCCGCTCGACCTGCGCGTCGCCGACGTCGCCGGCCCGATGCTTGAGGCGCAGATCTGGGAGGCCACCCGCCCAGGGGCGCCGATGCCCCCAGCCCTGCTGGAGGAGCTGGCGAGCCGAGGCGGTATCCGCCAACAGGCCCTGGACGCCTGGGCGCACGGACGGCCGTGCGGGTGCAGCCCGCTGGGGCCGGGCCTGGCCGCCGCCCCGGGCGAGGGGGACTGACGTGGATGCCTTCACCCGACGCCTTCTGCTGCGCGGCGCGGCCGCCGGCGCCGCAGCGCTGGGCGGCGCGGCCGCCACGGGTACCCCGGCGACCGCCCGCACCGCCGCCCGAACCCGGCCGGGACAGCGACTGACCCTGACCACCACGGTGGTCGGGACCGGCTCGTACGCGCAGCTGCCCTTCCCCGTGCCCCGAGGGGTGCAACGCATCGACGTGGCGATGACCAAGAGCAGCAGCCAGGCCTCGCTCGGGATTGGCCTGTTCGACGCCCACGGGCCGGGGTACCAGTCCGCCGGGTTCCGCGGTGTCTACGGCGAGGAACGCGCCGCGTTCCACGTCTCGACCGCCGACGCCTCACCGGCGTTCGTACCCGGACACATGCCCGCCGGCACTTGGACCGTGCTCATCCCGGTGTTCAAGGCGCCGGTACCGACCACGGTCACGGTCACCGTCGACCTGTCCTTCGACCCCCAGGGCGCCCCGTTCCGCCCAGGGCCCGAGCCGGGCGTCGTGCTCGACGCGCCCGGCTGGTACCGCGGCGACCTGCACTGCCACACCACCGCCAGCTCCGACGCGTGGGCCTCCGGGTCCGCGATGACCCCGGCGGAGTGGGCCACCGCCTGCCGCGCCGCCGGCCTGGACTACGTCGCAATGACTGACCACAACGTCATCAGCCAGAACTACTTCCTGGCCCGTGACGCCGGCGCCGACATGTTGCTGATGCCCGGGGAGGAGATGACCAATTGGTTCCACGGCCACGCCACCGTCTCCGGCCTCGAAGTCGGCCAATGGCTGGACTTCCGGCAGAGCCCGCTGGGTGCACCGTTGCCCACCGGTGGGGCCCGGATCCGTGAGTTCATCTCCGTGGCCGAGTCCATGGGCGCCTACGTGGCCGCCGCGCACCCGCTGGGAGCGCACCTGAGCTGGCAGTTCATGGCTGACGCCGAAGCCGACCCGCGCTCGCGCACCCATGGTTTCGAGGTGTGGACCGGGCCCTGGCAGGCCGATGACGAGGCCTCCCTCGCCGCGTGGGACACCATGCTGAACAGCGGCTGGCGCACCGTCGCCAACGGAGGCAGCGACCTGCACGGCGTCCGCAACGACGGCGGTTTCGCCGTGGGCAAACCCACGACGGTCGTGTATTCCGCCCGCCTCGCCAAGCGCGACATCATCACCGCGCTCAAGGCGGGGCGGTGCTTCATCACCCGGGACCCGAACGGCGTCGAGGTCTACCTGACCGCCACCGCGCCCGGGCAGGAAACGTACGTGGGCGGCTCGGTGTACGGCGCAGCCGGCGACCCCGTCACCATCCGGGTCCGGGTGCGCCAAGCGGGCGGCATGCGCCTGATCCTCGTCGCCAACGGATCACCAGTCGATGTCGTGCCCGTGGCCTCCGACGACCAGGCCGTCGAGGTCACCATCCCCGTGCCGCCAGGCGGCGGTTACGTGCGCGCAGAGGTCCGTGGCATACCCCGCCGCGTTCCGGACAACCCTGCCGCAAACGAGGGGGACATGGAGGCCCTGACCAACCCCATCTTCCTCTCCGACGGGCCGGTGCCCGCCGAGCACCGAGCCGAGCGGGCCCCCGCGCCGGACCAGCCCGGGCCACGACGCCAAACCGCGTAGGGCTTGCCGGTAGGTGCCACGAGCAACACGGCACGCGGCATCGGTCCACCATCACGGCGGGCGGGAGACACACCAGGCGCCGTCCGACGCGTCTCCCGGCCCGGCATTTCCGCGTACCCGCAGGCGCCCTGAGGTCGGTCAACGGCAGGGTTGCCACAGCGGGCGGGGAGGATGTGCTGGGGGCGTGGTCCTACAGGATGACCGCGTGCCGGGCGCCGCGGGGTCCCGCCCCGAGCAGCCCTCCCTCGCGACGCGCGTCACGGGCTCAGTCCCGCCTGAGCCCGGCCGGGTCGGGCCGGGCATGACGGTGGCCCGTTCTGGTGGGCGCCGCTGCCTTGAGGGCGCGGTGGTCAGCCCCGCGCCGCGAGAGCAGTGGTCCGCGGTGCTGGCAGCCGACCCGGCCGCGTCCGTCTTCCAGAGCCCGGCATGGTTCGACGCGGCGGCGGCCGTCACCGGAGCACGCGACGCCAGCCGCCTCTACGAGACCAACGACGGGCGCCGGCTGGTGCTGCCGCTGCTGCGCCACCGCACGTTGCCCGGCGTCGCCCTCGAGGCCGGTCATCCGCACCCGTTCGGACCCGGTGGGCTGCTCGCCGCCGGGGGGCTGCGACCGGACGACGTGCGGTTGGTGCTGTCCGACCTGGCTGGCTCACCGGCGGTGAGCACCCGCATCACGGCGTTGTACGACGTCGCCGAACGCTGGGAGGCCGGCCTCCCCCCACGGGCCACCGCCACCCGGCTGCCCGTCCATGTGCTCGACCTCGAGGGTGGCTTCGACCGCGTCTGGGGCGAACGGTTCCACGCCTCGGCGCGCAAGGCGGTACGCCGGGCCGAACGCGCCGGCCTCACCGTCGACCGGGACACCACCGGCAGGCTGGTCCCGGCGCTCTACGACCTGTACCTCGCGTGGACCACCGAGCGTGCCCAAAGAACGGGCCTGCCGGTGCCGGTGGCGACCGCCCTGGCCAGGAGGCGGCAGCCGCTGCCCATGTTCGAGGCGCTCGCCACCGCCCCGGGCCTGGAGGGCCGCACGTGGCTGGCCAGCTACCAGGGCGAGCCCGTCGCCGCGCTCATGACCTTCGTCCACGGGGCTCACGGCATCTCGTTCCGCAGCTACGGCCTGCGGGAGCACGGCGCTCTGCATGCCAGCCACCTGCTGAAGCGGCTGGCGATCGAGGACGCCTGCGTGAGCGGGTGCCGCTGGTTCAGCCTGGGGATGTCCGGCGGGGCGCCCGGCCTGGTGGCCTTCAAGGAGTCGCTGGGCGCGATGCCCCGGTGGTCGCTGGAGTGCCGGGTCGAACGGCTACCCCTGTCCCGGCTGGAGCGGGTGCGTCAGCGGGCCGAGTCGTCGGCGGTGTCCGCCATCACGCGCCTGCGCGGCCGCGGCGCCTGACGGCAGGCACCCGCTCACCCGTCCCTCGGCCAAGCCTTGAGGACCTGGTCCTGCCAGCAGGGCCGTCATACGAACACCACGCATCCCCGCGGTTGGCTTCGGCCCTGCCGAACTCTGGCCGGAGTCGCCGCTGAGCCGTGTCGTGCGTCCCGCCGCGTGGGTGAGCGCAGCAGGGGTGAACGAGAAGTGAACTTTGTCCCTGAAGTTCGCAATGTCCCTTGTGTTCGCTCTACCTTCATTGCCGTGAGTGTGACGCGGAGACAGTTTCTGGGTTCCGCGGCTGTGGTGGGGGGCGCGGCCGCGCTGACCGGTGGGTCGTTCCTGACCCGGGCGCAAACAGCGTCGGCGGCAACGACGCTGCCCGCGCCGGGCAGCTCGGGCATCGACCACATCGTGGTCGTGATGATGGAGAACCGGTCCTTCGACCACTTCATGGGCTGGCTACCCGGCGCCGACGGCAAGCAGGCCGGCTTGAGCTTCACGGACCGGTACGGCGCCACCCACTCGACCTACCACCTGACCCAACCCGCCAGCTGCGGGCACCAGGACCCGGACCACTCCTACGAGGGCGGCCGGATCCAGCTCGACGGCGGCGCCTGCGACGGCTGGCTGCGCGCGGGCGAGGACGACCTGCTGCCGATCGGCTACTACCAGCAGGCCGACCTGGGCTTCCTGGGCAAGGCGGCCCCGGCGTGGACGATGTGCGACCGGTACTTCTCCGCCGTGCTCGCCGAGACATACCCGAACCGGTTCTACATGCATGCGGCGCAGACCGACCGGATCCACAACTCCACGGCCACGGCGACCATGCCGACCATCTGGGACCGGCTGTCGGCGGCCGGGCTGAGCGGGAAGTACTACTACTCCGACGTGCCGTTCCTGGCGCTGTGGGGCAGCAAGTACCTGCCGATCGCGCACCCGTTCGCGACGTTCCTGTCCGACGCCGCCGCGGGGACCCTTCCGGCGGTGAGCTTCATCGACCCGCGCTTCGAGGATGAGGCTTCGGGGTCATCCTCCGATGACCACCCGCACGCCGACATCCGGGCAGGGGAGCAGTTCCTCAACCAGGTGTATGCAGCGGTCACGTCCAGCCCGAACTGGTCGCGGACGCTGCTGGTGGTCAACTTCGATGAGTGGGGCGGGTTCTATGACCACGTCGCCCCCGCGACCGCACCCGATGTCAGCTCGACTACCGCGCTGCGCGGGTTCCGGGTCCCGGCCCTGGTGGTCTCGCCGCGCGCGCGCCGCGGGTACGTCGCGCACAACACCTACGACCACACGTCGGTGCTGAAAGCGATCGAGTGGCGGTGGGGCCTGCCGGCGTTGACGCCCCGGGACTCCGCGGCGCGCAACATTGCCGAGGTCCTCGACTTCTCCAGCGCCCCCAACCTGAGCGCGCCGACGTTCGTGATACCGCCGTTCACGGCCACCGCCTGCTCGCCCGCCCCGGCGAGCGGGCCGGAGCAGTCCGAGTGGGGCGACCTGAAGACCAAAGCCGCAGCCGAAGGGTGGCCCCTGCCATGAGCACCACACCTCGTACGACCAAGCGAGTCCTTGCCCTCCTGCTCGCCGCCGCGGTGGTGCTGCTCGGCGCCGGTCTGGCCCGCCCGGACGCCAGCCGCGCCGCGACCGCGACCCCGACGTCGACCTCGGCGTACGTGCCGCCGGTCAAGCATGTGTTCGTCATCAACATCGAGAACAAGGGCTACGACACCACCTGGGGCGCCGGCTCGGCCGCCCCCTACCTGGCCCAGACCTTGCGCTCCCAGGGCGTGCTGCTGAACACCTACTACGGAACCGCGCACAACTCCCAGCCCAACTACGTCGCGCAGATCTCCGGGCAGGGTCCCAACGCCCAGATGCAGGGCGACTGCCAGGTCTACTCGCAGTTCGCGCAGACCGGGACCGCGGCTCCTGGGCAGGCGGTCGGCAACGGGTGCGTCTTCCCGGCGTCGGTGCCCAACCTGACCGACCAGCTGAAGTCCAAGGGGCTGGCCTGGAGGGGCTACATGGAGGACATGGGTACGCCCTGCCGCCACCCGGCGCTGAATGCCACCGACGACACCCAGAAGGCCCGGGTCGGGGACCAGTACGCGGCGCGGCACAACCCGTTCATGTACTTCTCCTCCATCACTGGCGCTGCCGACTGCGGCCAGCACGTGGTCGACCTGAACCAGCTGTCCACCGACCTCGCGTCGACCAGCACCACGCCGAACCTGTCGTACATCACCCCCAACCTGTGCCACGACGGGCACGACTCGCCGTGCGTGGACGGCCAGCCCGGCGGCCTGACCAGCGTCAACTCCTGGTTGCAGACCTGGGTGCCCAAGATCCTCAACAGCCCGGCCTACAAGAACGACGGGATGCTGGTCATCACCGCCGACGAGTCCGATGGCCCGCAGTCCGATGCCACCGCCTGCTGCGGCGAAGGTCCTGGTCCGAACGCCGCCCTGCCCGGCATCACCGGCCTCGGCGGCGGGCGCATCGGCGCGCTGGTGCTGTCCCGCTACGTCAAGGCCAACACGTGGAGCACCACCAGCTACAACCACTACTCCCTGCTGGCCTCCATCGAGGACGTCTTCAAGCTCCCGTACCTGGGCTACGCCGGTTCCTCGGGTCTCAACCGGTTCGGTCTGGACGTCTACAACAGCGGCTGGAACAAGTAGGCGAACCCGGACGCCACCTGTGGATCCGAGCAGCGCTCTGGCTCCGTCGATGACGTCGAATTTCTCAGTGCGCGGGGTGAGTTCCCACCGGAGTTACAGGAGGCCGAACCGCAGCGCGGGGTGGCGTTGCTGGGCTCATCCGATGACGAGGGTTGCCTCGTCTGCGTCCCCGACATACCCGTGCGTGGCGTTGGGCTTGGCGCCGATGGTCAGGTCGGCGCTGTTGGCGATGGAGTCGCCCTGCCAGGCGACGGTCTTCCCTGAATGACCGTCCAGCTCAACCCAGGCCTGGGTGGTGTTGAGGTGGCAGGTGACCACGTGCCATTTCCCGTCGAGGATGCTGGCGGGGGCGAAGGCCTTGGCGTGGCTGCCGGTGGCCCCGTTGAAGGCGCAGTCGGGGAAGCCGAACTTGGGTCCGGTGTGGGTGGCGTTGATCTCGAGCTTGTAGGCGCCGCCGGTCGCGGTGGCGGTGCCCTTCTCCACGACGTTGTAGTCCCCGGCCGGGACGTTCGCCGCCATCCGCAGGTGGATGCTGAGGGTCAGTGGGCTGGTGCCGGGGTTGAGCGTGCTGTCGTTGGGGACCCGGACGACTCCGCCGGTCTGGGTGAAGGTGTAGCCGGTGGTGCCGTCATCGGATGGGGTCCCCGTGGTGACGCCCGTGCTGATGGTCCCGTTGTGGCCCAGACCGGAGGAATCCACCATCGTGCCCGCTCCGGGCGCTTCGTCCATATGCCACAGCCCCACCACGGTCCCGGCCGAGGGGGCGCGGGCTGCGTCCGCTGGGGCAGCGACCGCCAGGGACGCCGTGGTGAGCAGTCCCGTCACCACCGCTGCGAGGGAGGTATGCGCTCGGGCCGCGCGAGGCTTCCGGGTGTGGCGGTCGCGTGACGGGATGCGGGGTGTCATCAGAACCCGAAGTCGGCGCGCATGCTGCCGGCTGAGGTCGCGTTGCCCAGCCGTGGAAGGCCGAGCATGTCCTCGGTCGTGGCCAGCTGGCTGTAGTGGGAGTAGAAGGTGCCCGAGCGCGTCCCGGGAAAGATGCTCGGCGCGATGACGATGGTGGCGACGTGGCAGGAGGCGTCGGTGGCGGCGTTGGTGGGGTCAAGGCAGTTCTCGCCCTGGTAGTTCACCGTGGTGCTCTTCGGGCCGTTGCCCTCGTCCCAGGTGAGGAAGATGGCGGTGCGGCCGGCCGCGTAGGTCGAGCTGTTGACGATCTTGGAGATCTCGGTGTTGAGCCAGGTGTCCCCGTTCGTCAGGGCGGAGGCGACGGGGTTGTTGTGCATGTTGTGCGCGTTGTCGGCGGCGATGAAGGCGAAGGTCGGCAACGCGTTGTTGCTGAGGTCGGTGTCGAGCTGGGTCTCGGGGACGTCCCAGGCGGGGCAGTCGGATTTGGTGTCGGTGAACCAGACTGGCGGGTTGTGCACCTTGGAGTAGTTGCCGGCGTTGGTGCGGTAGCAGTTCGCCGGCATGGACTGCATGTAGGCCCGCCAGGTCTTACCGTGGGCCCGGAGCTGGCCGAAGATCGTGGGTGGGGTGCCCTTGACCAGACCGCCCGAGCTCATCGCGATGTAGTCCCCGAGCGAGTTGTGCGTCTCGGGGTGGAAGTTCGTCGCGAGCCCGCAGCCAGGGATCAGTGTTGTGTTGATGAAGGGTGCGTACTTGGACCCGACTACGGTGTCGTAGTTCTTGTCCTCGTCGACGATCCAGACCACGTGGTCGTACACGGCCGGAGCCGTTGCGGCCGTCCCGCAGGGCTGCGGCGCGGCCGCCGCGGCGGGGGCGGCGCCTGAGGCTGCGCCGAGGCCGAGCAGTAGGGCGAGTACCGGCATGGCGGCTGAACGCAGCATCGATGACCCCCGATGAAGAGAAGCGCAGGATGTGTCGGCGGTCGCCTGCCCCGCCCGCCCAGGTTGGTGGGATGTCCTAGGCCCGGCACGAGATTAGGACCACCCCCGGCACCCACACCTGCGATCAAAAGCGTGCAACGCGCTACGTCTCCTGAGGGTCGACCGCCCCGTGTGCCAACTCCTCAAATCGTTCGCCGCCATGTGCTCCCCGAGAAGGGCGGTCGACGTCAGAGCGCATCGTCCGTGGGGGTGCTGGCGCGCTCATCGGCAGGACCATCCGCAGCCCTGATGGGGTCCACACCAAGCTGCGGCCGCGGTGGACCGGGCGCCATCCTGGGCGGCGCGCAAGCAGTTCAGCCACGCTTCAAGGGCTTCTCCAGCGCCCGGGTCGAACTCGAACCGACGCGCGTCACCAGACTCCAGCGCCAGAATTTACGGCTGCGGCGATCGCCTGGAAAAGGGTCGGCGGGGGCTGGACTGCCCGTCCCGAGCTGGGGGAACACTACGAACCAGGGCGTCCAGCTGCACCACGCTCAGGGATGCGAGGGGCCCGTCGGGTTGAGTCTTTCGCGGCGCGGGCGAGCCAGACGGCTTGCGTGAGGTCAAGCGCGCTCACCACTTCCAGCGAGGGCCCGTTCCTGACGTGGCGTGGGCGCATAGGCGTTGCGCTGCGTTCATGCGCGGGGCGACCGGGGCTCATTCTCAGGGTGGAGAGTGACGCCGTGAACGCGACAGTCATGGCGTCCAACCCTCGCGGCAGCTCCAGTGATCTCGGGGCCACAACGCCCGACCTTCCCAGCCGCATTCGCCGGGCCTTGCTGTGGCGCGACGAAGCCGAGCTGGCATTACTGAACCCGATCGTGCTCGCCCTGGCCAAGGGCGAGGCGACCCTGGACGACATCGAGACGCTGGACGCGGAACAGGCCCTGTGGCTCGTTGCCGCCCGGGCGCAGGAACGCCGGGATATCGCGTTCATCAAGAATCCCGGCCGCGCCCGCCGGTCCTAGCCGGGCCCAAGCTGCTCGACGCAAAGAAGTGTGACCGTTCGGGGGATCCCCGGTCACGGCACGGTCGGGGACCCTTCGTGAGGTGGGCAGCACTGAGTGGGCGGGCAAGCTCAGGCCGTCTGTGGTGATGCTCAGCCGCCGAGCTCGGGAGGACAACAGTGCTGACGTACCTTCAGGCCGCAGTCATCGGTCTGCTTCAGGGCGTGACCGAGCTGTTCCCCGTCTCGAGCTTGGGGCACTCGGTCCTGGTGCCGGCGTGGCTCGGCGGTTCCTGGGAGCACCTGGTGACCGAGTCCGCCACGCAGACCAGCGAACAGAGCCCCTACCTGGCCTTCATCGTGGCGCTCCACGTCGCCACCGCCGTTGCCTTGCTGGTCTTCTTCCTGAACGACTGGGTCCGCATCATCCGGGCGTTCTGCCGCAGCCTGGGCCCCTCGTTGCGGGCCCGGCGCCTGGTCGCTGCAGACCCCGACGAGCGCCTGGCCTGGCTCATCGTCCTGGCGACCATCCCGGTCGGCCTCATCGGCCTCGCCCTGGAGCACACGTTCCGGACCCTCTTCGCCAAGCCCCTGGCTGCGGCCATCTTCCTGACCCTCAACGGGCTCATCCTCCTGCTCGGCGAATGGCTGCGCCGCCTCGCCCCGGCCGATGAAGCGGAGGAAGGCACGGCGCAGCCCGTGGTCGAGGCCATGGCCGCCGGGGCCCATGGCGCTGCCGTTGCCGACCCGCCGGTAGAGGCGGTGCGCGGGCGGCGCACCCGCCGCCTGGCGACGCTGCACTACGGCGAGGGCGTGGTGATCGGCCTGTTCCAGTCCTTCGCCCTGCTGGCGGGCATCTCCCGCTCCGGCGTTTCCATGGTCGGTGGGTTGGCGCGGGGGCTGTCGCACCGCGACGCGGCGCGGTTCTCGTTCCTGCTGGCCACCCCGGTCATCCTGGCCGCGGGGGTGCTGAAGCTGCCGACGCTGGCCGGCCCGGCCGGACACGGCATCCTCGGTCAGGTCGTGCTCGGCTCTGTGGTGGCCGGCGTCGCGGCATACGCTTCAGTGCGGTGGCTGACGCGGTACTTCGAGACGCGCACCCTGACCCCGTTCGCGGTGTACTGCCTCATCGCCGGGATCGCCTCGATCATCCGCTTCGCCTGACCACCGGGCGAGGCGGACACGGCGGCCGCCAGCAGCGGATGCCCACGCTATTCCTCAGGTCCCGGCCTGGTTCCGGGAAGGCGAAGTTCACCCGGCCTCCATGTGACTGTCGCCGGGTCACGCTCCGCGACCACCCGTGCCACGCCTAGCATTTCCTCGACGCGGGTGACTCCGGCCAGTCAAGGCATCGCTTCTCAGTCCCACGCGGTCAGCGCACCCCCTACAGGGCCCCCACTGACCGCGTTCCCGTGCGTGAGTCAGGAAACCCAGAAACGACATGAGCGTCGCCATGGTCGCCGGCGCCTTGAGCACCGCGTTCGCCTTCGCCTGCGCCGTCCCCCAAGCAGTCCGGCTGCTTCGCGTGCGACGGGCCGCCGGTGTCAGCGTCGCGGCGCTGGCGAACTCCACCCTCTGCGGGATCGCCTGGATGACCTACGGGGCAGTCATCCACGATCCATGGGTGGTCATGCCAGCCCTGGTGGGCCTGCCGGTGACCGCGACCTCACTCGTGCTCGCCTGGTGCCGGGGAGGCTCGCGGTCCCAGCTGTGGCTGCCGTGCGCCTGGTTCGCGACCATTGCCACGGCAGCGTGTGTCGCCCCGTGGGCCGGCGCGGTCCCTATCACCGCGGTGCTCGGTTGTTCCATCGCCCTGCTGATCACCCCGGCGGCCATCACGGCCTGGCGCAGCCATGACGTGTCGGCGCTGGTGGCAAGCTCGTGGATGCTGCTGATCACCGACGCCGTGATCGCCGGCACCTACGGTTGCCTGGCCCACGTCACGGCCAACCTTCTGTACGCCGCGGTCGCGGTGGCCGGCTCCTTGGTGATCCTGGTGCGGCTTGCCCTGCCAGCCCATGTGTATGGCCGGCTCGTTCACCGCACCGGCAGGCCGCCAGTACCCGTCGTGCCCTGATCGACAGCATCCAACGACCCGGGGACGAGGGAGCCGCGGAGGTATGGGCACTGAACCAGTCGTGAGGGTCGCGGCTTTCGGGTGAGCTGGGTGAGACGGCATCAGCCCGTGGACCGACCAATCGGGCACACGCCCCCAGGTAGCGCTAGTGGACCCTGCAGCCGGTGGACAATCGTCACCTCCGGAACCTGCGACGAGCGTTCGATGGGCCAATCTGTGGCCGGCTTCGACGCAGTGATCGGCGCGGTTTGGCTCAGGGGGCCTCGGGTGCGGGGGTTCCGCTCAGGGCGGCGATCGCGAGTTTGTCGCTCTTGCCGACGTTGAACAGGACGAGCTCGATGACGTCGGCCTCGGTGTCCCAGGCCGCGGCCCAGCGTTCGGCCAAGTCCAGGTAGGTGGCGTACTGATCGGCGGTCCAGCCGGCGTCCGGCCAGCTCCACCCGCAGAGCTGGTTGAGGGCCAGGGCGACGTACCGATCCAGGATGAGGGGCCGCGGGTGTTCGGTGGTGTGGTTGTACCCGGCGAAGTAGAGCACCTTCGTGCCAAACGCCGGCCCCAGGTGCTTCACCGAGGGGCCCCTGTCGTGCAGGGTCCGATACGCGGCAACTGGTCCGTCCTGCAGCATCACGTTCACGGCGTGTGCCACGGAATCCCCCACGGCGGCCAGGTCGGCATGAAACACGCGCAGACGTCGCGCACGCCCCCGAGCGCTGGTCGACGTGCCCCAGATGCTGGTCGCGACGAGGGTGTGGATGGCGCCGACGGGGTCGCCCGCGCGGTCGGCGATGGCGAACAGGGCGCGTCGGTCGATCCAGCGGCGGTCGATGCTCTCCGGGCACGCATCGAGCTCCGGGGGCCAGGCGGCCGGGTCCAGGCGGGAGGACCACCTGTGCGCCTTGAACCAGAAGCCCTGCTGGAGCACGTGCCGGTCCCGGTTCGGGGGCGTCCCGCGAAACGGCAGGGGCGGGAGCACGGTGGTCACAGTGGTGACGATACGGCTCTTGCGATCACCCCGAAGTGTTGTCGCGCGACGCGGGCGAAGCCCCATCGACCTCACCGGCGAAGGTCAAGCGGGCGGACGCTACGGAGCGCCTGCCTGACGCAAGGAGGCGCCCGGTCCGGTCGGGCATAGCGAAGTCGTGTGCTTGGCCTGCTTCCGGCGAACCGTGCCGGACTCTGAGGTGACCACCCGACCGGGGGGTGTGCGGGCGCGACCCGCGCCACCCGGCGAGGAGCAAACCACGCGATGAGCGGGGTAAGTCGGGCAAAGCACCGTGGGCGTCGAGGCGGCTCTTCCGTGGCGACGCGACGGGGGCGATTCTGGCGGTCGGTGCCCGCGGGCCGCGCATCCGCACCAGCCCGAGCAGCCGGCGTGCACCCCGTCGCGGCAGTCCAGGCACGCTGGCGGCGGCCCAGACGGTCGCCGTCTCCGCCGTCTGCGAATCGGCCAACTCCCCACAAACGCCACTATCCGCCGGTTCCGGGAGGGGGACCTGCTGAATGTGACCTACGTTCGGCCCGGCTGAACCGTCAGCAGAGCAAGGCCTGGCCGCAGGTAGTAGAGGGGGCCGGGCCGTGGTGGTCGCGACGGCGTTCGAGGCTAGCCCTACACGAGCTGCAACGTTCTGGAGCGGCCCGTGCACTGTGCTGCGAGCCCAGCAACCCGCCGGCCTAAGCCTGCTGCTTGTCCCGTTCGCTGAGCAGCCACAGCGCCTGCTCGGCGTTGAGGGCCTTGATCTCACCGACGGTGACGTCGCCGTAAGCCAGCGCCCGGATGATGGGGTTGAGGTAGGTCAGCTCGGCGCTGTCCTGCTTGGCGATGGCGCGCCGGATGCGCCCGGGCAGGTCGGGAGTCACAGGAACGTCGAATGAGAGCGGGCCAGGTGCGATGCTCATGTGGGTGTTCCCTCCTGTTCGTGCCGGTCATCGACGGTCACCACGTTGCCGCGTCGCGACAAGCAGCGCTCGACCACGGCATGAACTGCATGGGCGCCGAGCGCGAAGACTGCCTCGCAAACACCCTTTGCTCACAAAAGGTCCCGGCGCTGCGGTCCACCGGTCGCTGCGGTGTCTCAGGTTCCTAACGAAGGGCCTCCAGCCGAGGACCCTGGTGTGCGGACGCGTCCAGAATGGGTTGGCACCCGGCCCGTCCCCGGCTCAGATAGTCGGAGTGTGGGCTAGGCGCCCGGGACCTCCCTCGACCCTTGTGGTCATCCCGGGCGCCGGGGGTGCTGCATCCGGCCCTGCTGCGGGCTCAGCCTTGATCCACGGGGATGGGTTCACCCGGTGGTACGCGCGCCGCATCCGAAACGCCAGAACGGTGCCGGACGCCATGTTGACCACGGCGATGCCTCCGCGGATCGGGACCCAGCCCTCGGCCCGGCGGTGCGCGAGCCACGCCTCCAGCGGCACGCCGATCTGGGGGTCGAACTCAAGGTGCCTGGTGGACGGCGACGGCATCCGTCCACGCTAGTCGCGCCGCCGGGCGATGCTAGGGCCAGGGGCCGGCAGGATCCACAGGTCGGTTAGGGCCCGCAGCGGGCCCTGGGGACCTATCGTTGCTGGTCATGAGGCCGGTCGAGCTGATGACCGAGGAGGAACTGGTCGCCGAGGCGACTCAGCTTCAGCACGTGTACGAGGCCCACGTCCGACAGGTCTCGGAGACCGTGGGACGGGCCACGATGGGCGACATGGACGATCAGCTGACGCGCTACTTCGACGTCCGCAGCGAGCTGCAGCAGCGCCTGGACGGCGGGCCCGGTGTCCGCGCCATCGCCTGGAGGCCACCGGACCCGAGCGGCTGACCTGACCCCTAGGGCGGGAACCGCCCCGGGAGTCGCCACCGCCCCGTTCAGGTGGACTTCAGGGGATTCCGAGCCGGCATTCACCAAGCCGCCCCGCGCGTGACACCTGAGTGCCCACGGGTGATCACCGCGCCGGCGCAGCGTGGATACAGGACGCCCCGGACGAAGGGCCTGACCATGCTGGCATTCGTGATCGGCACCGGCCGCTGCGGCTCGACGATGCTCACCGAGCTGATCGCCCGGCACCCCGAGGTGGGGTTCGTCTCCAACATGGACGACAAGCTCGCCCGGCTCAACCTCAAGGGCCGCTGGAACAACACCCTGTTCTCCCGGGCCGCCGAGCGCGACCCCTCCCTGGTTGCCTTCGAGCATCGGCGCCGGCTCGTCGAGCGCGGCCGCGTCCGGGTGGCACCGTCCGAGGGGTGGTCCCTGCTGGAACGCCAGGTCTCCGGCGCCCTGGTGCGCCCCTGCCGGGACCTGACCGCAGCGGACGCCAGTCCCTGGCTGGTGAACCGGATCCAGGAGTTCTTCGACACCCGGATCGCCGCCCAGCACACGCCCGCGTTCGTGCACCACGTCACCGGCTGGCCCCGGGCCGGCCTGCTCTCGGCTGCCTACCCGGACGCCCGGTTCATCCACGTGGTCCGGGACGGCCGTGCCGTGGCCAACTCCTGGCTGCAGATGGGCTGGTGGGACGGCTACCGCGGGCCGGACCGCTGGTTCCTCGGCCCGCTACCGCCGGCCTACCGCGACCTGTGGGAGGAGTCCGGGCGCTCGTTCGTGTCCCTCGCGGGATTGGGGTGGCGAATGCTCATCGAGGCCGCACTCGAGGCCGAGCAACGGGCCCCGGAGGGCCAGTGGCTCACTGTGCGGCATGAGGACGTCCTGGAGGACCCCCGCGGCCAGATGAAGTCGGTGCTGGAGTTCCTCGGGCTTGACTGGACACCGGCCTTCGAAGCCGGCTTCACCCGCCACCACATCTCGTCGACACGGGGCCGCTCCTGGCTACGGGACCTGACAGCCGCGCAGGCCGAACAGCTTGAAGACGTCATCGCGGAGCCGCTGGTACGCCTGGGCTACCCGCGCCGATGACCAGGCGCCTTCGCCGGGGTCGGTTCGCTGGGCTCAGGTGCAGGCTCTACGGTGAGCCCATGAAGCCGGTCCGGGCGATGACCGATCACGAGCTCCGTAACGAGGCAGGCCCGCTGCAAGCGGTGTACGAGGCGCACCTCGCCACCGTGAGCGACGACGTAGCCCGAGCAACTGCCGGCGCCCTCGACGAACACCTGTCACGCTACGTCGAGTTGCGCAGCGAGCTGGACCAGCGCGGGGGTGACCAGGCCCCACCTCTGGAGACCTAAGGGACGCTTTGGTCCTGTCCCGGAGTCCACTGTTCCGGTCCGCGTCACCCATGAACGCCACGGATCGGGCGTCGTGACTTTGGGCTGAGGGGGGGAGTCGCCGTGCTCATCGACTTCGCCAGCCGACACCTTCAGGATGCCCCCGCCTGCTCCCAACCTGCGGCATGTGAGGCAGTTCAGCGGTCCGTCCCGGACGCTCGTTCGGCGGCTGTGCAGCCTCGCCTCATGGGGTCGGCATCCCCACCCCTCGAAACATGTCCTTGTGCGGCGATGTGTTTGCCTGACAGTCACCGTTCGGTAACCCATCGTTACACAAGATTTCGACGCTTTCGTAGGAGCGCGCTTGGGCTCCGGGGGATTGCATGGGTGACGTGGAACTGCTGCCTGACGTTGCGCGGTCCCAGATCGACGCGCAAAGCTCGGCTGGGGGGCGACTGCATGCTCTTGAGGGCGAACTGGCTCGTCGGGCGCAATCGGCGCTGGAGCGGGTGCGCGGGGTGTGGGACCGGTTCCATGCGCTGGCCGGAGCCCGAAGGGTGACGTAGCCGTGAGCTACAACGTGGCCGTGTGGGAAGGCCCCCGGCCGATCAACAACAGCGCGGCAGGGGTGGAGTTCGACCGGCTCATGGATGTGGCGGAGGCGCAGGATGCACCTCCCACCCCGCGCATCGTCGCGTTCGTGAAGGCTCTTCTCGCCGTGTGGCCGGACGGTGACGGGGCATCGCCTTGGGCTCTTGAGCCCATGCGGGACGCCTGCGGGCCGATTGTCTTTCTGGGCGTGCGTTTTGACGATGCCGCGGGTGCTCTGCCGTTGATCGCCGGCACAGCGCACCGGCGGGGTCTGGTCTGCTTCGACCCGCAGGTCCACCGGCTGCTGTGAAGTCTGGCGGACCGATGCAGCCCACCTCGGGCTTTCGGGGACTGACCACCTACCCCATTTCGCCACCGATGAAAGGGGCCGAGTCGTGAGTCGCATCAGTGAGATCAGGACCGAGGTGGCACCCAGCGGACCTGGCTGCGCCGACTGCGAGGCGCAGGAGCCTCCCGGCTGGTGGTTACATCTGCGCCGCTGTGCCCGGTGCGGGCACGTCGGGTGTTGCGACTCATCCCCCTCCCAGCACGCCTCAGCCCATTACCGAACTACGGGACACCGCCCGGTCCAAAGCTACGAACCCGGCGAGGACTGGTTCTTCGACTACCGCACCGGCGACTGGCTCGACGGCCCAGAGCTCGCGCCGCCAAGATCCCATCCACTCCGTCAGCAGGTCCCGGGGCCGGCGGGGCGGGTACCGCCCAACTGGATGTCCAAGCTGCATTAGCGAACCCGGGCATGACCCGTCGACCTTCCCGTCAGCGCCTCGCGTGCCGTCGGGACATCCACAGCTGAGATGCCCTGTGTCGGGGTGTACGCGAACGCTCTCGTGGCCAACCCGGTCCTGGCCACCGCCACCTGCAGCCTGCAGGGAACCCGCTCGCTGGTGGCGGTCGAGTCCGACCGAGGCCGCAAGGCTCCGCTCGAAGGGGCGCCGTTGGGCCGTGGACGGGTGTGCATCGGGCATGGAACGGCGGGTCGGCGGTGATGGTTTGCGCCGGTCGGCCCCGGCATTCACATCGGCGTTGCCTGCCGATCACCGTGGGGGTCGAGGGTGAGGCGCCCGTTCAGACATGGCGTGGTGGAGGGCTGGGATGAGCATGGACCTGGACCTGGTGGTACCGACGGACCTGCCGACCCGGCTTCGTCGGGCGATCGCCCACAACGATGCCCAGGAGCTGGAGGTCCTCAGCCCGATCATCCGGGGGCTCACGCAGGGGCTGGTCCGGCTGAGCGAGATCGAGGCCCTGGACGTCGAGGTGGCTCGGCGGCTGGTGTGCGCGCGGGAGAAAGCCCGCGCTGCCCGGCGCCGCCGCCGGGTTGCGCCGAAGGCCTCTTGAGGCTCTGGCTCAGGCGCCAAGAGCAGGTGGCCTAGGGGTTGAACTCGACCCGTGTCCAGCGCACGGAGTCGAGCCAGTCGGGGTGGTCCAGGGCCCAGCCCGCCACGAGGTGGTGCGCGGACTCGACGTCGCCGACGGCGGTATGGAAATGCCGTTCCGGGCTGCCTGCCCGGTGCTTGACCTCCCAGCCCGGATCGCGCTCGGTGCGCAGCACCTGCACGTAGGTCTGACCCGAGGAGTCGTCGAGGCGTTCGACGATCAGGCAGCTTCCTTCGCCGGCGTCGATGTCCTCCAGGAGCCCGAGCAGCTCAGTGTCCGAGGGGTCGTCCAGCACCGCCCCGCGATCGGTGGCGGCCCGCAGCCGCCCTCCAACGGACCGGTATGCCGTGGGGTCGGGTTGGCCTGCGCCCGACATGGCCGTGGTCAGCTCACCGACGAGGCTTGCGAGGCGACCCCGCTGGCACCAGCCCTGCCCTGCACGGCCCCACTTGGGGCGATGGTGACCGAACGCAGGTCGCTGCTGGCGTAGCGATGGACCAGCAGCGGCAGGAACGTGCGCACCCGGGCGTCGGCGAAGCGGGCGGCTACCTCGTCGAGAACCCGATCCACCACCTCTGCCCCGGTGCGCAGGTCGAAGTCCCGGTGCAGTTGCGCGGCGACCTCGCGGAAGTCGGGGTGCAGCCCGTGGCGGATCCGGGAGCTGAGCGGGGTCGAGACCTGATCCATGCCTGATGGTCACGTGCGATCTCGCACCCGCACATCCCCCAAACGAACCAGGAAGGGCAGTTGTCGACTCGCACCCAGGCGTGGGTGCCGTGCGATCGCGTACGCCGTTGGGGGAGTCACTTCCCGCGATGGGCAATTGTCCGAATGACCTCCCCAGCAACACCGGCCGTTCGTTGGCTTCAACCGTGGCCCGGCGCGTCTTGGAGGTCGCGAGAGGCCCGCGAGACCTCGTCGAGTTCGCAGCCGTCGTGTCCAGGGTGGCGCGGGACCGTCTGTACCTCGGGCGAGGTGAGACCCCGCTACTGGTTGTGAGAGGCCCGCTGGTAGTTGACGACCTGCACCAAGTGCACCGCGCCAAGCAAAGTAAGCACTGCCAGCACCGCGACGATCACCAGCAGGGCTCGCTGGCCAGAAGAGCTGAGTCGGCCGCTGAGAACTCGGCCGGCGGTCACCGCGGCGACACCGAGCACCAGGATCACCTTGCCTTGCCTCGGATCGGCGTCGAATCCCCACCACGCGGCACCCAGCACCGCAGCGATCACGCCCACGACCAGCAGGGCGCGGGTGCCCTGGGTCTTCGCGCGCTCGGATACCTCCGGGCCTGGCGTCATCGCACCCCCTGGGCGATCGTTCCTCGATCAGGAGTGTGCCAGGGCGGCCACTGCGTCAACAGAACGCTGAGATCGCACCCGCCTCGAGGGCGGTCTCGCCACCACCGCTGACCAAGCCACAAGGATCTGCCATCCGGGCCGGACGATGCCCGCACCGCCGGCGCCGGGCGACCATGGTCTTCGCAGGGGTGACTGCACAGCTTGGAGCAACCCCATGCCACAGGCCCAGCGCTCGGTCCTTATCGGCCGTCCAGTTGAGGACGTCTTCGCGTTCTTCACCGATCCGGCCAACGACCACCGGTGGCGACCTCAGGTCATCAGCACAGCCAGCCAGGGACCGCCGGTCGTCGGGGAGAGGATCCATCTGGTCGTGAACGGACACGGCGGGCGCGGGGTCCCGGCGGACGTCGAGGTGACGGCCTACGAACCGGCCAGCAGGTACGCGTTCAAGGGCGCCGAGGGGCCGGTGCGTCCCAGGGGGGAGTACCGCTTCGCCTCGTACGGCTCCGGCACCGAGGTCACCTTCATCCTCGATGCCGAGATCCCTGGCCTTCGGAAGCTGTTCATGAGCGCCCGCGTCCAGAAGTCCATCGAAGGTGAGATGAGGGCCCTCGACACAGCCAAACGGCTGCTCGAGCTGGGCTGATCAGCCGGCCCCATGCGGGGGCGCGGACTCGATGCCGTCAAGGGGCGGCCCGTCCTCACGCCGCTGGAGCTCGCTGCGAACGTCGAAGTACCGCGACAAGTCCTCATCGATGTCGCCCACCGTGGCGGGCTCGAACGTGCCCGCGCACACGCCGAGCAGGAGCTCCGGGTGGCAGGGACTGGATTAGCCGCGGATTCGTCGAGCCGCCTCATCGGGGTCCATGCCCTCGACCAATAGCGATGCCAGCTTGGCCCATTTCGCGTCATCCATCTCGACCCGCAACGGCGCCAAGCTGCGTGCCAGCGCAGCTTGGTCCGCCAGCGCGGTCTCAGCCGCCGTCCCCCGGAAGGAGGGCGGGACCGGCGGCGCCGATTCCAGGGCCGCGGCCCGCTCGAGCAGCTGCCCAGGGTTCATCTGCAGCAGCTGTGCCAGTGCCACTCTTCGCACCAGGGGGTCCATGGGCTTCATCCCCGTGGCCGGGCACGCGGCCGGTCAGGAAGCCTGCACGGCCGGGTTCGCGACAGGCAACCGCATCGGCAAGGCGTGGCCCCGATTGGGTGGCGACCAGCGTGACTTTCGGTGCGGCGCCAGGTTGGACACTGCGCCTGGCGCCGGGTGGACGCCTCGGCTGCGTTCATCCTCGGGGGCTTGTCCTTTCTCGGGTTGGCCGGTCGGGGGCTGGGGGGACCGGCGCCGTGTGCGGTGGTTGCGCTGGTGATTTGGTCCGACACGGTGGCCGTCGCTCCTTGTTGCGCGCGTCGTGGGTGGCGAAGGCACTTGTGGGTGGGGTGGTTGTCATCTGAACAGAGCATGGAGTCGCTCGGCTGGGGCGGCGCGTGGTGTGAGCGGGCCTGAAGGGAGGTGATTCGCCGCTTCGCTCGCGCCACCTGCCGCCTCAGCCGGGCTCTAATGCTGACCACGGGTGTGGGTACTGCGGTTCGGCCAGGCCGGCGCGGTGGTGGACCAGGGCGTTGTTGAGCAGGGCGAAGCAGTACTGGTCGAGCAGGCCGCGGCGCCAGCCCAGGCTCATGGCCCGGCCGATGAGCAGGGTCCGTTTGAACAGGTAGTGGTGGCTTTCGGCGTCGCTGCGCAGGCCGACGATGCGCTGCCCGTCAGGGTCGGTGGCGGCGATGACCCGGACGTGCTCTGCGCGGCTGGCGTCCTGGTCGGCGCGGTCGGCGTGGGGGCTGACCCAAACCCAGAACGGGTCGGCAGTGCAGGGCACCTCGTAGCCCACGCTGAAGTGGAACCGCCCGTCGGCGCGGCGGGGGCGCTTGACCTGCCGCCGGGCGAGCTGGGCGAGTAGCACCGGGTCGCCGCTCTCGTCGAGGCCGATCTCGCTGACGGCTCCGTTGACCGCGGCCAGAACGTGAAGGCAGGGACCCAGGATGGTGTCGTGCTCCCAGGTGCCCAGGGGGAAGCTTCTGGCGGCGCGCCCGCCCGGCAGGCGTACCGCGGCGGGGGCGAGCTCGTCGGCGGTCATGGTGCCGGGTTTGGAGATCACCACGTAGCCGTGGTGGCGCATGACGTGGTCGATGTGTACGCCGCGGAAGGCGCCGTCGTAGACGACCGCTTGAAGTCCGTCGCCCAGGACGCGGCGGATATCTCCGAGCAGGGTCACCGCGGTCTCGGCCTCCCGTCCGGGCGATTCGACCCGGCCGATGGTCAGGATGACTCGCTGGTAGTAGGAGCTGCCGCGCACGTGCCAGGCGACGTAGTTGGTGGCGTGGGCTGGGCCGCCCTTGCCGTGGTGTTCGGCCGCGTCCGGGTCGTACCGGCGGGTCGGGGTCTCGAGCAGCTCACCAGTGATCGGGTCGGGGTAGAACACTTGCACGGACCCGTCAGGGAGGGTTTGTCGTAGCGCGTCCGGGGGCCGGTACATGGGAGTCACCAGGGTGCCGTCGCCGTAGGCGGTGCGGGTCTTGGCAGGGTGCGACCAGGACCCGCCCCCGGTGGTTAGGCACAGGCCCAGTCCGTGCGCCAGCGCGCTGGCTTCCTGCAAGTGCACCTCGGCGACGCGGCCCAGCCCGTCGTCGGTGCTCAGATGCCTGTTTCGGGCGGTCACCCAAGTGCTCCACGTCGGTGGGGCAAGGGCGGACGGCGCCGCGACGCCCAGCGTCCTGGCTGCGTGCGCTGCCTGTGTCTGCACGTGAGACCAGACCTGCGGGGAGTGGAGCTCTGCGTGGGCGCGGGCGCCGGAGCGGTAGTGCCGCGCCAGCGCCCCGTACAGCAGCACCGACCACCCGGGATGTTCCCGCGGCCGGCCGACCGCGCACCGCTCGGGGAGCAGGTCGCCGAGCGCGTAGAGCTCGGGGCTGTGCACCAGGGCGGTGATCGTCTCGGCGGTGCTCGGGACCCGGGTGCGGCCTAGGAGGGTGGGGAGGAAGGTTTCCATTGCAGTCCAATCTCGGCGGCCGCGGCGTCAAGGCTGTTGCAGCCCAGGCGGACCGCCACCTGCTCCAGGGGTAGGCCGCTGCGGTAGAGGCTCTGGCCGGCCCAGCCGCGCAGCGACCGGGCCCGCACGCCGGGGTCCTGCCGCAGGCCCGCGACCTCCATCACCTTGGTGATCTGGGTGCAGACGGACGCCTGAGCCAGATACTGACCTCCGGTGCCGGTCCCGGCGTAGGCCAGCAGGGTCAAGTCATCGGCACCGTTCGCCCGCAGGAGTCGGACCTGGCGGCGCACCACCAGCGCGCCCCATGCGCTGAGCTGTCCCACGCGCGCGGCGTACCGCCGCGAGGAAGGAAACCACACCGCGCGCGGGTCCACGGGGTCATCCAGGGCGCCCAAGCACGCCGCCCCGATCTCGCTGGTGGCGGCGGTCGCCTCACCCAGCGCCCACGCGACCGCGCGTCGCAACGAGCCGGCGCCGGACTCCCCGAGACGGCTCGTCGCGCGGCACAGCACCACCTCATCGTCAGTCAACGGCCGGTACGCACGGGAAGACCGCGGGGGCAACCTCAGGTCCAAGGTCGGGTCACCACCGACGATCCCCAGGCCACGCAACGTGCGGAACACCGCGCGCACCGTCGAGCGCCGCAGGTGCTGCGTCGATGAGCTGGGCGCCCCACCCCTTCGCGTCGGTGCGGTGATGAACGACTGACAGTCCCCGGCGCTGACATCGGTCCACGCCGACCGCCCAGATCGACTCAGCCGCGCCACGAACCGCGAACCGATCTCCTCCAACCGTGCGCCCGTCTGCTCGGCCAGCAGGGCGTCGTCGTGCCACACGCTCAGCACCTGCGCCCACCCGGGAGCCAGACCCAGCTCCGGTCTGGCGCCGGCAGCGGCCCAGGCCGGGGTCAGCCGACGCGCTGCCATCGACGTGGCCATTGGCTCGATGCCACGCAACGTGGGCGCCGCCAGCCCCTACCGGACACTCCCGCTCGGGGGCGACAACGCACTGAGTGCCGCGGCCAGGACCGTCTCACCCATCCACGCCCGCCCCGCCAAGCAGTCACCCCAGAACGACCGCGAGAACCCAAACCGCGCGCACACCTGCGCCGCGGTGTCTCGGCTGCCGCGCTCGCGAACAAGCCGAGCGACCTGGTGTTCGATGGCTGCGACCTGCAGAGAGCGGGGGTCCCCACCGGGCGGCAACCGCCACGTGGGGTGCGGATGTGACCCGAATTGGTGGGGATCGCGCAGGTAGTCCCTCGGGTGCAGGGTGCGGGCGTCCAGGCGGCGACGGCGGTTCGGCATGCCGCGGACGGTGACGACGCGGGGACCCACGGCATTCGCCTCTGACCGGTGCCCCGCGCGGTGGGCGGTGACATGAGCGCACCACAACACGGCCGCGGCGGCCGAGGCTATGACCGCGGGGGAACGTCCGATGAGCCCGGCCAGTCATCGGAGGTTCCCTGCCGCCGCTTGCCGCTGAGCTGAGCCTCCGCCCACGCTGATCGCATCACGGCCGCCGCGACGACGTCCCGGCTCGTTGACCACCAGGAGCCAGCACATGAGCCACTCGACTGATCCCCACCCCGGTGACAGCTCCCGCCCCGAGGATGACGCCCGCCGGGGTGACATCGGAGTGCCACGGTGCGCCACCGTCGGGCACGAGCAACTGCCCGCCGCGGCCCTGGGGGTCTTCGACGACGGCGACCAAGCCACTCCCGAAGTCCCCTACTGCGCCGACTGCGCGCAACTGCTTGCCGCCGCCGCGGAGTACACCATCACCGAGGCCCTGGACCCGGACGCCCTCGGGTCGACGGTGTGCCCACACTGCCACGGAGCCGGGCGCCTACCGCGGCCCCATGCCGGTGTCGTGGACGCCGCCGGTCCGGCGGCACAGGCCTCCCCAGCCGGGCACGACCAAAGTAATCGTCGATGAGTGCGACCCTGAGGTCGACAAGGCGGCATATGAGCTCGCGTCGCGCCGTGACCGCGGTGCTGGCCGGGTCTGGATGACTGGCGAGGAGATCCGGCCAACGGGAGAGCAGGCGCAGCTCAAGCTCCCGGCCGTCGGCGCGGGCCGCTGGCGGGTCCGGACCGAGACCGCCAGCTACGACCTCGACCTGGACGCGGGTACCGCACGCAGGGCACCGTTGCCCGTCCCCATGGAGGACAGCGGCTGGGCGCCGGTGGCCGACCTTCGTCGCGACGAAGAGGCCATCCCGTTGATCTGGGTGCTGCGCTGCCGGGTGGGAGAGTCAATGCTCTTGGCCTTGGATCTGCGTGGTGACGGAGTCATCACCTTCCGCGCCACTACCCCCGTAGTTCTCATTGTGCGGATTGACGATTAGCCATTCCAGACATACGGCGCCACACGTATTCGTCGACTCCGCCGGGCGCATCCATCCGGTGCGGGGGAGGTCGACCCGGTCTGGAGCAACGCCATGGGGCTGCACCTTCTGCGACCGCATTCCTGCCTGCGGGTTTTGGTTCCACAGTGGGGCGTTCGTGAGAATTTGTTGCTTTGTCGTTCATGTGTAACCGCCACCCTCTGCGTGGAACCTGGCCCGCACGGGGCCGACGGACTGGAAGAGGACGACCACGTGAGGAAAAGGCAGCGTGCGGCCGCGTTGGTGACCGTCATCGCAGGAGCCGTGCTGGTCGGGGGTGGGGCTGCTTTCGGCGTCGCCGGGAACTTCGACCACCCCGGCCCACGCCCGGACGGAACCGCCATGACGCCGGTGGGGTGGCAGGTGACCCCCGCGGGCAGCACCCACCCGGCCGGGTCCTTCCCTGCGAACGCGGTCCTCTCACCTGACGACCGAGCGGTGTTGGTTCCCGGCGTCATCCGCAACGCGCACTCCCGGCAGACCGTGGACGTCCTGGACAGCCGCACCGGCGCGCTGCTGCAGGAGGTCGAGCTCAACCCCGACGACGCCACGAAGCGCGAGGGTGTCGCGCCCGGGCTCGTGTTCAGCCATGACGGCCGGAGCGTCTACCTGGCCACCGCGAACAAGAACTCCGTGCTGGGGTTCGACTGGGACCCCGCCGCGCGCCGGTTGACCCCGACCCGGACGCTCGCGCTGCCGGACGGCTCCTACCCCCAGATGGTGACGACGTCCCCGGACGACAAGACGGTCTACGCCGTGGGGCAGTACGCGCGCAAGCTGTTCGCCGTCGATGTCGCCACGGGCGCGACGACGTCCGCACCGACGGGGGCGTACCCGTTCGGGGTGGCGCTCAGCGGGGACGGCCACACGGCATACGTGTCCAACCAGGCGGACAAGACCGTGTCGGTCTTCGATGTCAACGCGACGTCGCTGGTGCCGAAGGCGCCCATCGCGGTGGGGACGCACCCCAACCACCTGCTGGGCGACCCCGCGCGGCACCGCGTGTTCGTGAGCAACGGGGACAGCGACCAGATCTCGGTCATCGACACCCGCACGAACGCCGTCCAGCACACGATCGCGCTGAGCCCATACCGCGGCGCCGGTGCCGGCACGTCGCCGCTCGGCATGGCGCTCACCTCCGATGGGAAGACGCTGTACGTGGCCAACGCCGGCAACAACGACGTCGCCGTGGTGAACACTGGTTCGGGCGGGGACTTCGGACACGTCAACGGCCTCATCCCCACCGCCTGGTACCCCACCGGCGTGCAGGTGACCAAGGACGGGTCCAGGCTGCTCATCGCCGACGGCAAGGGGCTGGGCACCGGCTCCAACAAGGGCTCCGCGACCCTGGCCGACCCGACGAACCACCCGTGGATCGAGGACTTGGTCAAGGGCATGCTCCAGGTGGTGCCCACGCCGAGCGCCGCCCAGCTGCAGCGGTATTCCCGCCAGGTCGAGCTCAACAACGACACCACCAGCTCCGGTGCGGTCCGCGGCTACGGCGGCGGGGCCCCGGCGACGATCATCCCCCGGCATCCGGGGCAGGGGTCGCCCATCAAGCACGTGATCTACGTGGTCAAGGAGAACCGGACCTACGACCAGATCCTCGGTGATCTGGGCAAGGGCAACGGCGACCCGTCGCTGGCCATCTTCGGCAAGGACGTGACGCCGAACCAGCACGCGCTGGCCAGCAAGTTCGCCACGCTGGACAACTTCTATGTCAACGGTGAGGTCAGCCAGGACGGCTGGGACTGGGCCACTCAGGGCAACTCCAACCCGTACAACCAGCTCGGCACCCACCAGGGCTACGACGGCAACGGCTCGGAGTACGACTCCTCCGGCTACCTCGACTCCCCGGTGACGGCCGGCGGCGCCGACCCGGGCAAGGCGTTCCTGTGGGACCGGGCGGCCGCAGCAGGCCAGAGCTTTCGGCACTACGGGATGCACTCGCTGCCCGCGGACTGGTTCGGCCCGAAGAACCAGGTCACGTGTGCGAGCGGCGAGTACTGCGCGTACGAGCCGCTGCTGAACCAGAACACCGACCACCACTACCCGTGGTTCGACATGGAAATCACGGACCAGAGCAGGGTCGCGGAGTGGAAGAAGGAGTTCGACCAGTACGTCGCGAAGGACAACCTGCCGTCGTGGCAGTTCGTTGACCTCCCGCGTGACCACACTTACGGCTGGTATGCCGGCGGGTCCACCGCCAAGGCGATGGTCGCCGACAACGACTACGCCCTGGGACAGCTCGTCTCCACGGTCTCGCACTCGAAGTACTGGAAGGACACGGCCATCTTCGTCGTCGAGGACGACGGCCAGGACGGACCGGACCACGTGGACGCACACCGCTCCCCGGCCCTGGTCATCAGCCCGTACACCCAGCGCGGGATCGTTGACTCCCACTTCTACAACCAGACGTCGGCCCTGCGGACGATGGAGCTGCTGATGGGTCTGGGCCCGCTGTCGCAGTACGACGCGGCCGCGGTCCCGATGATCTGGACGTTCGGGGACCGTGCGAACCTCACTCCGTACGAGGCCCTGGTACCGCGGCAGTCCCTCACCGATAGGAACCCGGCCAACTCCACGTCGGTCATGACCCCGCAGGCGATCCAGGGAGCGCCCGATCAGGTCGACGAGCACGCGCTGAACGAGGAGATCTGGCGCTCGGTGCGCGGCCCGCATGCGAATGTGCCACCGGCGCAGCACCACGTCTTCCCGGCCCAGGGGCAATCTGGGACGGCGGATCACTAGGCCGAGACGGCACCTCGGGCAGCGGCCCGGCCCGGCACCAACGTCGGGGCTTCTGCCTTGCCATGTCCCGGCAGACCCGGAGCTCGTATGGTCGCATCCGTCAAGCGGGGCGCCACCCCCGCCTGCGAGGGGGTCGCGGCGGGGGTGGCGTCGCTGGCCACCGGACAACGGCCAGCTGCTGGCCCTCCCGCCGTGGGACGGTGTGCGGCCAAAGACGGAGAGGAGCGACGACATCGGCGCTCATCAATGCGACCTCGAGCGGCCGGGCCCCTCAACGCTGTTCGCCAGCCGCGGCGATGGGCAGCGCTGCATCACCCTTGCGACGGAGAGGACGAGCTCTGGGAGGGGCAACGTCGGGGGAGGGCCCAGGTGCGCGGCGTGTGGCGACGAAGCCCCCGGGACAGCGGCATCTAGGTGTGCGCGGGCTCGCGAGGGGCTGGCGTGCGGCCGGCGTACCGGACGGCGGTGGTCGGCGCGGTAGCGTCGTGAATCACATGGGCGCGACGACAGATCACGTGGTTCTCGTCCGGGCCGTTCCCGACTCCGGCACCGTCCTCCTCCGCGACCCAGCCTCGGACCAGGCCGGTGACCCCGTCACCAGTCTGGTCGCGGGTCGCCTGGCGAGGTTCTCACCACTGCCCGGCACGGTGTGGCGCTGCGCTGTCATCGGGAGGGTGAACCCGTGGCGGTTCGCCTTGAGGTCCACCCGGGCGATCCCGGCCCCGACCCCGAGGGGTGGGCGGACGTCGAACAGGCCGGCTTCGACAGCGCCAGTGGAATCCTCAGGGTCGAGACCTTGGCCGGCGGACCCCGGGCTAGGTCTGGCTCACCCGGGGGCGTGGAACCTGGATCCTGGGCATCACGCCACCGTGATCGATCTGGGCCTTGCGCGAGGGTGGGTCGGGGTCTGCTCTCGACCCGGATCCAGCTCACGATCCAGGAACGCAGTTCCACCTGAGTCGCTAGCCGGTAGATCCCTTGGCGTAGCGGGGGAAGTTCAGCTCACCGTGAGGAGGAGCACCTTTGACTGGTTTGCTGCGTAGTGGGAGTCGCCGGAGTACTTGGCAACAAGGGCGTGTGTGCCCTTGGCCAAGCTCACCTTGATGTGAGTCTGCATCGTCCCGTTGGCTTGGGCGGCGAGGGTGCCACACCCCAAGGTCGTGGTGGACGTGCCGTCGTAGAAGCAGACCTGCCCTGTCGGCGCAGTCGTGGACGACGTCGGCTTGACCCTGCCGTACAAGGCGACTGGGGCGGTTGAGAGGGCGGGGTTTGGTCGGGTGGCGATCAGCACTCGCGTGGTGCCGGTGCCTGCGGCGCTGGCTGTTGGAGCCAGCGCCAGGGCTGCTGTGATGGCCATGGCCCCGACGAGGGCCATCCGCTGCGATCGGTGCATGTGCACTCCTGTGTGTCGGCAGCGGCCCTGTTTTCTTGTTTACGCCGCCGACTATGCCTCATGTTCGCAAGGGGATTGTCCGCCGAATGGTTCACACGAGCGGCTACTGATGCCGGAGGGTTGGCCACCTGCGAGGGACGTAGTTCCGGTCGCGCGATCACGGGAGCGCGGGCGCCAGGCCCGCCGGTGATACTCGCCCAATGGCCACCGGCGAGCAGTCCAGAGCATTCGCGCCGGGAGTCCGCGCCGCCCTGAGCAAGGTGCCGGCGGTCACCGCGTTGTTCTGGGTCACGAAGGTACTCACCACGGGCATGGGTGAGACCGCATCCGACTACCTGGTCCGACGGATCAACCCGTTCGTGGCCGTGACGCTGGGCGCGATGGCGTTCACGGCCGCACTGAACCTCCAGTTCCGCTCGGGCCGTTACCGGCCGTGGTCCTACTGGCTGGCGGTGTCGATGGTGAGCGTGTTCGGGACCATGGCGGCTGATGTGGTGCACATCGGATTCGGTGTGCCGTACGTCGTCAGCACCATCTTCTTCGCGGTGGCCTTGGCGGTCATCTTCGCTCGCTGGTACAGCCGCGAGCACACGCTGTCGATCCACAGCATCCGCACCCCGCGGCGAGAACGGTTCTACTGGGCCACGGTGTTGTGCACCTTCGCCTTGGGCACAGCGGCCGGTGACATGACGGCCTCGACCATGCACCTGGGGTACTTCGCCTCCGGGGTGCTCTTCGCGGTCGTGATCGCCATCCCCGCCCTGGCCCACTGGCGGCTGGGGATGAACAGCATCGCAGCGTTCTGGTTCGCCTATATCGTGACGCGTCCGCTGGGCGCGTCGTTCGCGGACTGGCTGGGCGTCCCGGCGAGTCGGCGCGGCCTGGATCTCGGCACCGGCCCGGTCACGCTCACTCTGGCCGCCCTGATCGCCGTCCTTGTGGTCTACCTGTCCGTGACCGGCGCGGACCGCCCGGTCGAGGGGTCCGTTGCGGCGCCGTACACGGCGCGAGAGTAAGCAGGTTGGGGCCGACTCAGGGTCTCGGCGAGGTCAGGTCAGGCCCCAAGGAGTGCGACGCCGCCGCCAACTGGCTTGGACAACGCCCTGCTCGACCTGCGTCCACGGGAGGAGCGGTGAGCGGGGGCGCCCTAGTTCCCCGTGCGCGCCCCGGCGACGGCGCCCGCCCAGCCGTACCGCCCCAAACCGCAGGAACCACGGGGAGCCCTCGGATGAGCCGCTCACCGCTTTGACTTCCGCTGGGAGTCTCCTGAAGCCCACAGGCGGCCGGTGAGCCCTCGGCGCGAGAGCGCGTCAGCTGCGGATCCGGCGCGTCGCATCGTCCGGTTATGGCCGTTGTCATTCAACGCCCCAGGGCCACCAATGGCTTGGGCTTGGCCGCGGCATCGCTCGGTCGCGGGTGAGACGGGAACCGGCGCCCGATGCCCTTGGCCGAACCGGTTCTCACCCAGGCGCCAACAGTGATCCGTGGGCGGTACGGCCTGCATCCGCGCCGCGTCCGACCATCTGCTGCGCGTATCGACCAACTCGAGTGCCACGACGGGCTACTCACCAACATCTGCGTCGCTCGAGAAGTGGGAACGCGACGTTCCAGATCCGACCATGCCGCGACCCAGAAAGCAGCGGCGCAAGTCCCGCAGGCGTGGGCATTTTCGCAGGTCAGGGGGTTTCAGCCATACGCCACGAGGGCGGGGCACGATAGAAACCCTCGCTGCGAGGCTCGCTGGAACCTGCACCGATGGTGACGCCGTGAGAAGGGTAGCCCAAGTCCGTGACTGGCCCCGTGGCAGCATCGATCAGAGCGCAGTCGGGGATACGCCACGTTGACGACCCCCCGAGCGATGGCCGCCGCTAGCGTCGGCAGGCAGGGCGCACTCGACGCCGAGTGGCGGGGGCGACCCTCAGGATCCAACGCAGTGGGGGTGACCATGACCCAGCAAGGAGACCTCGCCCTTCTTGACGACCCAGTGGCGAAGACGCTGCTCTCATCGACCGCACTGGCCCGGCTGGCCTACCAGTGGCTGGACGGGACGCCGCGCGTAGTGCCGATCTGGTTCCACTGGAACGGGACGGAGCTCGTGCTCGGCACGCCCCCGCGTGCACCTAAGGTCCGGGCGCTCGCCTCGCACCCGCGGGTCGCCGTGACCATCGACCAGCCCGACTGGCCCTACAAGGTGCTGCTCATCCGCGGCGACGCCAGCGTGGAGAACCTCGACCACGTCAGCCCGGAGTACGAACAGGCCGCCATGCGCTACTTCGGCCCGGAGCAGGGCCGAGCGTGGGTGGAGCCGCTGCGCGATGCACCGTCGGCCCGGATCCGCATCCGGCCGACCTGGGCCGGGGTCCTGGACTTCGAGTCCCGGTTCCCCAGCGCCCTGAGCGCCTGAAGTCCGGTCGGCGACGCAACCGGACCGAAGCGTCATCCGCTCAAGGCCAGGACGTTCTCACCCGACGTCATAGCTGGTCGCCGCGACGAAGGTGGAGGAGCCAACCCGCAGCCGCAGCATCACCTGCCACCGTCCGGGCGAGGGGACGCTGATGAGGACGTCCTCGACCCGCCCGGCCGTCGTGGCCAGGTCGAGGTCGATGGGGCCGATCCCGCGTGCCGGGTTGGTGAACGACGCCGCCGCCAGTGCGAGGGGGACCGGCCTGCCGCTCGGCGTCGACGCCCGCAACGACATCCCCTCGTAGCCGGGGCTCGTGGGTCGCACCACGACGTCGACCCGGATGGTGTCACCGGCAGCGCTGCGGGCGAGGACCGACGTGGTGAACGAGGGCTGGTAGGCCTGCCGTCCCGGCACCGCATTGACCAGCACCGCGGTCAGGACGAGCACCACCGCGCCCAGCGCCGCCTCCGCTGCGACCGAGCGCCGCAGCATCCCGACCGGGGCCGGAGCCCGTCTTGCGGGTCCTGCCGCGCGCACCAGGACGCTGCCGCTCGTCCGGCCACCCGCGGATACAGCGGCTGCTCCGACCGTGCCTGACTCGCCGCTCCCTCCTCCCACCCGACCGGCGTGGCGGGCGACCCAGCGCCGCCCGTACGACGCGAGCACGAGCATCACGGCGAGCACGGTGACCTTGCCCAGGACGAGCCGGCCGTATGCCGTGGCGACGAGGGCGTCCCAGTTGCCGACCTCCCGCCAGGCCTGGTAGGCGCCGGTGACCGCCAGCGTGGCCACGGCAGCCATGGCCACGCGCGACCAGCGCGGCAGCACGGTGCCGAGGTCGGCGGCTGCCCCGGCGTCCACGGACCGGGTCAGCAGCGCCGCGGCCAGGACCACCAGGCCGCCGAGCCAGACGCACGCCGCAGCCACGTGGAGGGCGTCCATGGTGGACGCGAGCGGCACCCAGGTCCCCTGCCCGGCGTGCCCGGCGAAGCTGAACGACTCGACCACGAGCAGTGCCAGGCCGCCGAGGTCCACCCGGCTCGGCGGGCGGGCGGATCCACGGGCGGATCCACGGGCGGGTCCACGAGCGGGTCCACGAGCGGGTCCACGGGTGGACCGCCAGATGAACAGGCCCGCGAGCAACGCCACGAGGCGGAGCAGGAGCAGCTTGCCGTAGGTGCTGCCGGCCGTGACCGCGAGGAGCGAGCCGTCGGTGACGTCGGCCAGGGACCGCGACGCCCCGAACGCCCCCTCGACGACGAACAGCACTGCGGTGCCGACGATCGCGGCGCCCCACGCCACGGCCAGGAGCCGGCGGGACCGGCCCAGCCACCACCCCCGCGGCCACAGCACGCTGAGGAAGAACACAGCACCGAGCAGGACGACCGAGCCGGCAAGCGCCCCGAAGTCCGCCACGCCGTGCACCACCCCCAGCGCGACGTCGTCCTGCGCCGCCGCGGCCGGGCGGCCGGCGGGCACCCCGTAGCCGAAGCTGAAGCTGCCCGAGACGGGGTGGCTGTCGTCCGAGACGACGTGCCAGATCACCAGGTAGGCGCCACGGGCCAGGCCCGGGGCGAGCCGCACCGCGACGGTCCGGGTGTCCCCTCCAGGGTGGAAGGCCCGGCCCGAGGTGACACCACGCCCCTGGCCGTCCACCACCTTGACCGACCCCGCACTGATCCCGACCCCCTCGTCGAAGGTGACCGACACCGTCGCGGGCGCGGTGGCGACCTGGCCGCCCTCGGCGGGTGACGTCGACTGCACCGTGGCGTGGGCCGAGGCGGGGCCGGCACCGAGCAGCAGCACGACCAGCGCCGTGACGACGGCCAGGGCGGCGGTGCCTACCCGCTGCACGATCCGGGGGACGGCACCACGCGTCATGACGGACCCGGCAGGGCGACGTCGACCCGGTGACGGATGACCGGCGGCAGGCACGTCGTCCGGCTGCACGCCGCGTAGGTGACCCAGACGAGGGAGGGCCGCCCCGGGGTGACCCGGACCTGCTGGCGCACCGTGACCGGGCCGTCGGGGTAGACCTCCAGCGGCCTGTCCACCCCGCTGACCCGCAGCGACTCCGGCCTCGCATCGGCCACCCCCGCGCCCACCGGCGCCAGCGCGCCACCGACCTCGAGTCGGGTCGGGCGGCCCACCCCGTCGACGCCGTTGGCCGGCAAAGTGGCGCTGTAGAGGTGGAAGCCGGGCTGCTGGGGCGTGAACCGCGCCGTCAGCACCGGCTCACCGCCGCGGCCGACGGACCAGGCGAGCACCACCGTGACGCCGCCCTCGCGGACCGTGCCCACGACGCCGGCGGCCGCGCCGGAGCGGGCCGCTGGCGCGCCGGCCGAGCACCCCGTCACGAGGACGGCCGCGAGCACCGGGACGAGGGAGGCGACCCCTCGCGTCGTCACCACGACCTCAGCAGGACGTCGACCGCCAGGCAGAGGAACAGTGCGCTGAGGTAGCTGATCGACGTGTGGAACACCCGCATCGGGCGCAGCGGGGCCCCGCGGGCCACCTGGCGCCGCAGCAGCTCGACCTCGCGCACGAACACCCCACCGAGTACGACCGCCGCCCCGGCATACAGCAGGCCGGTGTGCGCCACCGGCCAGAGCACAAGGGACGTCGCGACGGTGAGCCAGGTGTAGACCGCCATCCGGTGGACCACCGTCCGGGCCGGCGCCACCACCGGCAGCATCGGGACACCCGCCGCCGCGTAGTCCTCCCGGAACCGGATCGCCAGCGCCCAGAAGTGCGGCGGCGTCCAGAAGAAGACGATGGCGAAGAGCACGAACGGCGCGAGGGCGAGCCGTCCCGTGACCGCGGCCCAGCCGATCAGCGTCGGCATGCAGCCCGCGCTGCCACCCCACACGATGTTCGAGGAGGTGCGGCGCTTGAGGATGACCGTGTAGCCCAGGACGTAGACCACGATCGCCGCGGCCGTGAGCGCCGCCGCCAGCGGCGTGGTGGCCCACCAGAGCAGACCCACCGCCGCCACGGCCAGCGCCGAGCCGAAGGCCACCGCACCCCGGGGGGAGACCCGGCCCCCGTTCAGCGGCCGTCGCGCGGTGCGGTGCATCACGGCGTCGATGTCACGGTCGAGGAAGCAGTTGAGGACGTTCGCGCTGCCGGCCGCGGCCGCCCCACCGATGAGGGTGACCGCGACCAACCCCGTCGGCGGCCACCCGTTCGCGGCCAGGAGCATGGCCGGCAGGGTGGTCACCAGGAGCAGCTCGATGATGCGCGGCTTGGTCAGGGCCAGGTATGCCGCGAGGGTCGCGCGCAGCGCGGCCCACCGGGGCAGGGGGATGGCGGAGCTGGTCACCGGTGACCGCTCCGGGGAGGTGCGCCGCCCACGGCGGCGACGCGCGTCATACCGGCGCCAGCCCAGCCAGCAGCGGCCGCAGCTGGGCGGCCGTCACCGGTCCGACCACGCGCGCGGCCACGCGGCCCTCCGGGTCGACCACCAGGCTGCCCGGCACCGCAGCCGGCAGCCAGGGGGAGAGCCGGGCCAGCAGGGTGCCCCGGTCCACGAGGTGCGGGTAGGCGGACCCGGTCGAGCGCACGGCCGACGCCGCGGCGCTCGGGTCGGCGTCCTCGTCCAACCCGACGAAGCGGACGCCCGAGGCCCGGAGCTGGGCGGCGAGCGCGGCCAGGCCCGGCAGCTCGGTCCGGCAGGGTTCGCACCACGACGCCCACACGTTGAGCACCACCGTGCGTCCCCTCAGGCTCGACAGCGCGAGGGCCGGGCCGGCCAGGGTCTGCCCCTGAAGGGCGGGAAGCGTCCGACGCTGCCCCACGGGGAACACGGTCAGCCCCAACGGGTAGCGGTTGGCGTCCGAGCGACCCGGCGTGGCGCCGGCGGGCGCGGAGTGCCCAGCCGCCTGGGCGGGGACCGTCGCCGCGGCCGGCGTGCTTGCGGCGCACCCGGTGAGGAGCCCCGCGAGCAACCCGGTGAGAGCCAGCACCCCGCAGGCCCACCGTGGCTGCGCGCGCCGGGCCCCCACCGCTACGGCACCACGTGCGGGATGGCCGCCAGGGACGTCGTCGCCGCGGTGATGATCGCCGCCACGGCGACCCACGCCCACCAGTAGCCCACCAACCGCACCTGCCAGCCGTTGGTGGCGTAGCGGCCCATCCGGGCCCGGTTCCAGATGCCGATCCCGATGAAGAGGGTCACCAGGAGGTGGAACGCGTGGTAGCCGGCCAGGGCATACCACGTCGAGGCGTAGGAGCCGTCGGCCACCACGATCCCCGCCGTCCCGAGCTGGTAGGCCTGCAGCACGAGGCCGACCAGCACGAGCAGGGCCGCCAGCAGCAGGCCGAGCTGGAGGCGGCGCGGCCGGTCGGCACCGGTCTCGGCCCAGTAGTAGAAGGCCAGGCTGGCCACCATGACGGCGGCGATGACCCAGCCCAACCCGGCCGGCACGGTATGACCGTGCGGGGGGACCCAGCCGTGCTCGGTGTTGAGGGCACGCAGGTAGAGGTAGCTGAACACCAGCGACAGCAGGAACGCGGCGTCCCCGACGATGAGCAGCAGCACCCCGAGGCGCTGTGTCCTCCCGAGCTCCTCGGGGCTGCCGTGGACGACGATCGGGGCGTGGGTCTCGGCGGTCATCAGTCGCGCCCCTCACCCGTCGGTGCTGCCGTCTCGGGAGGCAGGGCTCCGCTCCCGCCGCCACCCGCCACACCGGCCGGGGTCAGCGCCGGCTCGGCTGCGGGGTGCGCCTCGCGGGACCCGTTCTCGCTGTAGCCGTAGAAGTCCGAGGTGACGACGGGCAGGACGGTGAAGTTCTCCAGCGGCACCGGCGTCGGCACCTGCCACTCCAGCGTCTTGGCCCCCCAGGGGTTGGCCGGGGCGAGCTCACCGTGTCGCCACGAGTGCAGGACGGCGTACAGGAAGATGAGCATGCCGATGCCGATGACGTAGGCGCCGATCGTGGACACCAGGTTCCCCGTCGCGAACATCGCCGCGGGGTCCGAGACGCGACGCGGCTGACCGGCCAGCCCGACGGCGAACATCCCGAGGAACGTCACGTTGAAGCCGAGCTGCGCGGTCCAGAACCCGATGCCGCCCCAGCGCTCGTTGAGCATGCGGCCGGTCATCTTCGGGAACCAGTAGGCCAGGGCCCCCAGCGCTCCGGTCAGGCCGGCGCCCATCAGGGTGTAGTGGAAGTGGGCGGTGACGAACATCGACCCGTGCATGGCCTGGTCCACCGGGACGTCGGAGAGGTAGATGCCGGTGATGCCACCGATGGTGAAGTTCCACAGCAGCGCGTAGACGGCCATCACCGGCAGGCGCATCCACACCGGCCCTCGCCACAGGGTGCCGAGCAGGACCAGGAAGAGCAGACCGGTCGGGATCGAGATGAGCTCGGTGGTCACCATGAACGGTGCGTTCAACGGGGGCGCCCACCCGGCCATGTACATGTGGTGCGCCCAGACGAACAGGCTCAGCCCGACGATGCCGCCGATGCCCAGCACGGCGCCGTTGAAGCTGAACAGCGGCTTGCGGGTGAACACCGGCGTGATCTCGAGCAGCGCGATGATCGCCGGCAGCAGGATCACGTAGACCTCGGGGTGACCCATGAGCCAGAACAGGTTCGAGTACAGCCAGGGGTTGCCCCCGCCCGACGCGACGTAGAAGTTGGCGCCCAGGGAGCGGTCCATGGCGAGCCCGACCATGGCGACCATGAACATCGGGAAGGCGATGAGCCCCAGCGCGACGCTGGTCACGACGCCGAAGACGAAGATCGGGGTGCGGTTCCAGGTCATGCCCCGGGCACGCATCCGGACGGCGGTCGTGGTGATGTTGGCGCCGGCCAGCGCGGTGGAGACGCCGAAGATGACGATGGTCACGAGGAAGGCGTCCATGCCCGGGGGCGCCTGGTCCGACAGCGGGGCGTACGCCGACCACCCGGTCGGGATGCCACCGAGGAAGAACGCCGAGAGCAGGACCGGGACCGCGGCGAAGAGCAGCCAGTAGCTCAGGGCGTTCAGCCGCGGGAAGGCCATGTCCCTGGCCCCGATCATGATCGGGAGGATGAAGTTCCCGAACGGCCCGCTGACCATGATGATCGTCGCGATGATCATGATGATGCCGTGCAGCCCGACCAGCTCGTTGTAGGCGAGCGGCCCCACGATCTCGGAGTTGGGGCGCGCGAGGTTGGTGCGGATGAGCATGGCCAGGGTCCCGCCGACGGCGAAGAGCGCCATCGTCGTGACGAGGTACTGCATCCCGACGACCTTGTGGTCGGTCGTGAACCGGAAGTAGCGCCATACCCCCTCGTCCTTGCCCGCGAGGAACTCCTCGTCCTCGTGCGACAGGTCACGGCCGAGCAGCCACCGGAACGGCCCCACGAACGCGCCCACCCCGACCAGGAACCCGATGGCCCAGCAGATCAGGGTGATCAGGGTGACGGCGTCGGTCTTGTGGTTGCCCTCCTGCGGCGAGGGCAGCAGGGCGTTGGAGACCAGCCACCCCACGAACGCCAGCACGACGCCGACCACCACGCCGGTGACGACGCTGAGGCGGCGCATCAGGCCACCCCCGGTGCCCGGGACCGGTGCCGCGACGGGTCCTTGCGTGGTCATCGTGGCCATGACGTCCCCTTCCGTGTGGGTCGCCTCATGACGCCGCCTTCTGCGCGGTCCGCAGCCAGGCGGCGAAGTCGTTGCTGCTCAACACGTGCACCGGAGTCTGCATGTACGAGTGGTAGAGCCCGCACAGCTCGGCGCACCGGATGGTGAAGGTGCCGGTCCGGTCGGGCGTCACGTTCGCGGTGGTCGTCACGCCCGGGTTGGCGTCGATCTTGACGCCCATCTCGACGATCCAGAACGAGTGGATGACGTCCTTGGACGTGACGTGGAACAGCACCGGCTGGTTGGCCGGGAGGTAGAGCTGGTCCGAGACCTGGTGACCGGTGCCCGGGTACTCGAACGTCCACGTCCACTGCTGGCCCGTGACGTCGACCACCAGTGGGGGCCGCGTGGCGGTGCTGGCCACGCTGGCCGGCGGGGCCAGCACGACCAGACCCCAGATCAGGAGGAACAGGCACAGCGCGGTGGAGGTCACGAGCCAGGTGGCAAGGACCTTGTTGTTGCCCCGGATCGGCGGTGCGTCCTCTGCCGGCGGCCCTTTGCCCGGATAGCGCCACACCAGGAGGCTGTAGGTCAGGATGGCCCAGACCATCGCCGCCACCGGCGCGGAGGCGAGGCTGAACGACGTCACGGTCGACTCGATCTCCCGCATCGTCGGTGACGCCGGAGGGCCCATCACCCGCGCAGGGACGAAGAGGGCGAACAGCAGCAGGAGCACCGTGTAGACCAGCCAGAGCACCAGGATCGGCAGGACGGGTGGGCGGCGCCACGCCGGCCTGCCGGTTGGTGCCGGGGTCCGGGGTGGCTCGGCGCCGACGGGCGTCTCGGTTGCGGTCATCGTGTCCTGCCCCTCACTCTCCCGCCGCCGCTGCCGTCGCGGCCGTCCCGGTCACCGTGACGGTGCCCTCCATGTAGGTCTGCGTCGACATGGGGCCGCCGAACTTCGCGTAGTAGCCGTCACCGCAGGGGTACTCGCACTGGAACACGTAGTTGCCAGGTCCCTTCGTGATGAAGGAGAAGGTGACCGTGTGCGGCTTGGGGTAGCCGTTGGCCAGGGCAGGGGCGTCGTCCGCCACCGCCGGCAGGGGCACCGAGACGAACAGCGGGTCCTGGTTGGTCACCAGGCTGTGCAGCGTGAACGTGTGCCCGATGTGCGCCGGGTCGACCGCGTTGACCGTCTTGCCGTCCACGGTCATCGTGTTGCCGACCGTGCCGTGCACCTGGGCGAAGTACGGGTTGGTGATCTTCTCGCCGGTGTCGTACTGCTGGATCGTGACCGTCACCAGGCTGTGCGCGGGGACGGACAGGTTGGTCGTCGGGCCGTAGGTCACCCAGCCCGGCTGGGCCCCGCCGTCCTTGCCGTGCGGTCCAGCCATGCTGTCCGGCCACGTCTGGAGGGTCAGGAAGGCGTGGGGAAGGCTCCCCTCAGGGGTGCTGGCGACGCCCTGGACGCTCGCCCGCAGCTGTCGAGGGGGCGGGGCGGAATGGGCCAGCGACGTGCCGACCACCCCCACGGCGACGACTCCGCCGAGGACGGTTGCTGAGGCACCTATGAGCATACGCATCCGTCTGACCTCACCTCCGGGCTGTACCCGGCGACCCCGCTGACGCGGAGGACCCACCCCGACGCGGTCGTTGATCCGAGCGTCGACCCGGCGCAGGTTGTGGGCGAAGGGACCTTTGGCAGGGGTTCGGCCGAGGCGGACGCTCGCCCCGGGAGCGGTTCGTCCGGTGCCTTGGTCCCGGATCGCCGCCCGCGAGCAGACCTACCATCCGAGACGTGAAGGAAGTCCTCGATTTCCTCAGCAGGTGGGACCTGGCGCTCGTCCCGGCGGTGGCGGTGCTCGCGGCGGCGACGTCCTACCTGTGGGCCGTGCGCCGGCTGGCCCACCGGCAGCCGGAACCGCCCTGGCCGCGCTGGCGCACCTCGTCCTTCCTGACGGGGCTCGCGCTCCTGGCGTTTGTGGTGATGGGCCCGGTCGGCGCCTTCGACGACGAGTTGTTCTGGGCCCACATGGTCCAGCACATCGCCATCATGATGCTGGTCGCGCCGCTCCTGCTCCTGGGCGCACCGGTGCTGCTGGCCCTGCGGACCTCCGGGCGGGCCACCCGGCGCCGCCTGCTCGTCCCCGCGCTGCGCAGCCGCCCCGTGCGGCTGCTCACCAACCCGGTCCTGACCTGGGTGCTGTTCGCCGGGGCGCTGATCGGCACGCACTTCACGCCGTTCTACAACTACGCGGTGACCCACCCGGTGGTGCATGACTACGTCGAGCACCCGCTGTACCTCGGCGTGGCCCTGCTCTACTTCTACCCGCTCATCGGGGCGAACCCGGTCCCGCACGGTCCGTCGCCCCTGGCCAAGGTGGCCTCGCTGGTGCTCATGATGGGCCCGGAGGCCATGACCGGGTTCTTCATCTACACCGCCCGCGGCGTGCTCTACCCCGCGTATGCCGTGTCCCCGCGGCCGTTCGGCCTGGACGCCTTGAGCGACCAGCAGCTCGGCGGCGGCCTGATGTGGTGCTCCGGCATGGTGATCGGCGCGCTCTGGATCGCGGTCGCGATACAGGCGTGGCTGCGCGCGGAGGCTCGCAAGGGGCGGCGCATCGACCGCCAGATCGCGGCCGGGCTGACCGGGCCGGCCGCCTCGTGAGCCGGGCGGAGCGGGCCGGCATCCCCGGGCCCGAGGCGGCGAGGGCGGTCGGGGAGCGGCGGCGCGTCCGGCGCCTCAACGTCCTGGCCGCGGTCGCCATCCCGGCATGCCTTGCGGCGGCTGTCTTCGAGCTGGGACGCGCGCTCGCTGGCAACGAGCTCAGCTGGGTGTACGCGTTCGAGTGGCCGCTCTTCGCCGCGTTCGGCGTGTACATGTGGCGAAAGCTGGTCCACGAGCAGACCCCCGGACACCAGGTGCGCACCGGCCGGGCATCGGGCCGGCAGCCCCGCCACCCGGACCCCGGTGCCGGAGCGGACCCGCAGCTGGCCGCGTGGCAGGAGTACCTCGCGCGGCTGCACGCGCAGGAGCCGCCCGGCGGCCCGCCCGGTGGTGCGTGATGCCCCCGCGCAGCCCGTTCCGCCCCGACCGGCCGCAGCTGGTGCTGGCGCTCGCCACCGTCCTGGCGTATGCCGTGGGCTACCCCCTCGCGCTCGTCGCCGGCTCGCCGTTCGGCTGGGTGCTCGTGACGCTCGGCGGCTTCCTGCTGCTGGCGTTCGGGGTCGTGACCATCCAGCGGATCCACCGCAGCGGCCCCTGAGGTCCGCTGGCCGCGTGGCGCCACTCGGAGATGACCGGGGCGGGGGACCTCGGCGCGCGTCCGGAGGGGCGGCGCGCCGGTTGGCTAGCCTGCGGGGGTGACACAGAGCCAGGACGCGACGCCGGACCCGGACCAGCCCGAGGAGGGGTCCGCCGACCCGCGCGGGGAGCGCGTGGCGGCGGCGGTCCAGGCCTGGCAGCGTCACCTGGTCGACCTCGGCGGTCGCAACACCCTGCTCTGGTACCGCGACCTGCCCTCCGGCACGCTCGACCTGACCACCGCCCACCCCGGCGGCCTGGCGATGCTGCTGGCCGGCCGCCCGACCCGGCTGTCCGACCTGTTCCGCGAGCCGGCCGCCCTGGCTGAGGCCCGCCGCCGTGCCCGCGTCATCCGCGCCAAGACCACCGAGCTGCACGAGGAGCGGGGCATCGCCGCCGGGTTCGTCGCAGTGGGCATGGCCAGCTGGCGGGTGGCCGGCGCCTCCCGCCCGCCGGCCGCACCGGTGCTGCTGCGCTCGTGCGTGCTGCGGCCGCGCGGCGCCAGCCAGGACGACTTCGACCTCGACCTCGGCCCGGACGTCGAGCTCAACCCGGTGCTGGAGCACTACCTGCGCTCCGAGCAGGGCCTGGAGGTCGACGGTGACGCGCTCGCCGACATGGCGACGGTCACCGGCGCGTTCGACGCCGCCCCGGTGTTCTCCGCGCTGGCCGCGGGCTGCGAGGAGGTGCCCGGCTTCACCATCACGCCGCGGCTGGTGCTCGGCACCTTCTCCTACGCCAAGCTGCCCATGGTGGCCGACCTCGCGGCCCAGCTCGACACCCTCGCCGACCACGACGTGGTCGCGGCCCTGGCCGGTGACCCGGGCGCGCTGCGGGCGGTGCGCACCAGCGTGCCGCCCCTCGCCGTCGACCAGGAGCCCGAGCGCGAGCACCTGGTCCTGGACGCCGACTCCTCCCAGCACGCGGTCATCGAGGCGGTGCGCTCCGGGGCCAACCTCGTCGTCAAGGGCCCGCCCGGCACCGGCAAGAGCCAGACCATCGCCAACCTCATCGCCGCCCTGGCCAGCGACGGCCGCCGGGTGCTGTTCGTCGCCGAGAAGCGCGCCGCCATCGACGCCGTCGTCAGCCGCCTGGACCGCCTGGGCCTCGGCGACCTGGTGCTCGACGCCTACGACGGGGCCACCAACCGGCGCCGGCTGGCCCGCGAGGTCGGGGACACCCTGGACCGGGCGGTGGAGGCCGGGGAGCCCGACACCAGCGAGGTGGCGCGCACCCTCGTGGACCGCCGCACCCGGCTGGTCGAGCACTCCCGCGCCCTGCACGAGAAGCGCCAGCCCTGGGGCGTCAGCGCCTGGGAGGCCCAGCTCGCCCTGGCGGCGCTGTCCTCGCGGCCGCACTCGCCGACCTCCCACGTGCGCATCCACGGCGACGCCCTGCGCTCGCTCTCCCGCGACCGGGTCGCCGAGCTGAGCCGCTCCCTCACCGAGGCCGCCTCGCTCGGCGCCTGGACCCCCGGGCTCGAGGACGACCCCTGGTATGCCGCGCGCGTCACCTCTCCGGAGGAGGCCGCCCAGGCGCTGGAGATCTGCAGCCGGCTGGGCTCTGGCGGGCTGGCCGCGGTGCGCGAGCAGCTCGGCGCCACGCTGCGCGAGGCCGGGATCCCCGAGGCGGGCACGGCCTCCGCCTGGGCCGACGCCATCGACGCCCTCGAGCAGGTCCGCCAGACGCTGGAGGTGTTCCGCCCCGAGGTCTTCGACGTGCCCCTCGTCGACCTCGTCGCGGCGACCGGCACCTCGGCATACCGCTCCGAGCACGGCATCAAGCTGGGCTGGTGGGCCCGGCGCCGCCTGCGCCGGCAGGCGCGACGGCTGCTGCGTCCGGGAGCCGTGCCGCCCGACCTGCACACCCGGCTGCAGCTGGCGCAGCGCCAGCGCGTGCGCTGGCAGGAGCTGGCCGGCGCCGGTGCCCGCCCCGAGGTCCCGCTGGGGCTGGAGGAGGTCGAGCGCACCTACGCGACGCTGGCCGGCGACCTGGCCTGGCTGGGGGAGCGGCTCGCGCCGACCTCCGGCGGTGGGGACCTGCTCCACGCTCCGCTGGAGGAGCTGCAGGAGCGGCTCGCCATGCTGGCCGCCCGGCCCGACCGGCTGTCCGTGGTGCCCCGGGTGGTCACCGTGCTCGACGAGCTCCGCGCCGCCGGGATGGGCCCGCTGGTCGACGACCTCGCCACCCGTGGGGTGCTCGTCGACGACGTGGCCCCGGAGGTCGACTTCGTCTGGTGGACCTCGCTGCTGGACGACATCACCGTCCGCGACCCCGCCTACGGCGCCCACGACGGGGAGTTCCTGCGGCGGATCGGCGCGGAGTACGTCGAGGCCGACCACGCCCACCTCGACCGCTCCGTCGACCGGGTCCGGGGTGCCATCGGCCGCCGCCTGCGCGAGGTCCTGGCCGACCACCCCGACCAGGAGGCCCTGGTGCGCGCCGAGGCGTCCAAGTCCCGCCGGCACCGCCCGCTGCGGGAGATGCTGCCCCGCGCCGGGGACGTGCTGACCGCGGTCAAGCCGTGCTGGGCGATGAGCCCGCTGGTCGTGGCCTCGGTGCTGCCGCCGGGGCGCTGGTTCGACGTCGTGGTCTTCGACGAGGCCTCGCAGATCCCGCCGGCGCAGGCGGTCTCGGCGATCTCGCGGGCCACCCAGGTCGTCGTCGCCGGCGACGAGCGGCAGCTGCCGCCGACCAGCTTCTTCACCTCGGCTGACGACGACGTGAGCACGCCCGAGACCGACGCCCTGACCGAGGGTTTCGAGTCGGTGCTCGACGTGCTCACCGCGGCGCTGCCGGTGCGCCGGCTCACCTGGCACTACCGCTCGCTGGACGAGCGGCTGATCGCGTTCGCCAACAAGGAGGTCTACCACGGCTCGCTGGTGACCTTCCCCGGCACCAGCACCGACCCGGTCGTGCGGCTGGAGCTGGTCGACGGCTCCGCCCTGGCCCCGCCCGGTCAGGAGGCGATCGAGAGCACCGAGGCCGAGGTCGACCGGGTCGTCCAGCTCGTGCTCGACCACGCCCGGCGCCGGCCCACCGAGTCCCTCGGCGTCATCGCGCTCGGCCTGCGGCACGCCGCGCGGATCGAGGACGCCCTGCGCGCCGCCCTCGCCGACGCCGACGGGGTGGGCTCGTTCTTCGACGAGTCCGCGCCGGAGCGGTTCTTCGTCAAGAACCTCGAGCGCGTCCAGGGCGACGAGCGCGACGCGATCATCCTGTCCATCGGCTACGGCAAGACCCCGCACGGGCGGGTCCTGCACCGCTTCGGCCCGCTCAACCTCGACGGCGGGGAGCGCCGGCTGAACGTGGCCGTCACCCGCGCCCGCCGCCGGATGACCGTCGTCGCCGCCTTCGGCGCGGCCGACCTCGACCCCAACCGGCTCAAGGCCCGCGGCGCGCTCATGCTGCGGGACTTCCTCGCGTATGCCGCGGCAGGCGGCTCCCCGGCGAAGGTCACCGAGGCGCTGCCCGCCACGGCGGCAGAGGCGGCCCGTCCCGGCGGCGGGGAGGTCGGCGCGACGCCGGCCCCGCCGGCCGGCGCCCGGGTCCGGTCCGAGGCGACCGGCAGGGCGCTCGACCCGCTGGTCGCCGACTTCGCCCAGCGGCTGCGCTGGGAGGGGCTGGTCGTTCACGAGCGCTACGGCAGCTCGGAGCACCGGCTCGACCTGGCCATCGAGGACCCGCACCGCCGCGGTCGGGTGCTCCTCGCCGTCGAGACCGACGGCCCCGCCTACGCGGCCATGACCAGCACGCGCGACCGGGACCGGCTGCGGATCGAGCAGCTGCGCCGGCTCGGCTGGGAGCACGTGCGGATCTGGAGCACCGACCTGTTCCGGGACCCGGCCCGGGACGTCGCCCGCGTGACCGCCGCCGTGCGCGCCGCGTCGAAGGCCACGGTGCTGGGGGACAATGGGCTCACCGTGCCACCCCGCCCGGCCGACCCGGCCGTGGACGAGGGCGTGGCCGAGCCCGGAGCGGCGGCGGAGCCCGACACCCTGACCCCGCTGCTGCCGGGCTTCGACGAGAGCCTGGAGGACGACGTGCCCACCCCCGACCCGACCGACGACACCCTGACCGACTGGCTGGACGAGGCCGACGCGGCCGGCGACGAGGCAGTCGAGGCCGACGCCGTGACGCCGGAGGAGGTGGCGCCGGTCGACGGGCAGGCCGCGCTGCTGGACACCGGCGAGGTCACCCGGGTCGGGACCGGGGCGGGCGACGGCGGGGACGGGCTCGCGGACGGTGAGGCGCGCGATACCGCTCAGGGCGACGTCGATGAGGGCGTGGCCGGCGGGAGCGAGGCCGAGCGGGAGCCGGCGCGACCGAAGGTCTCGGTGCGTCGCTCCTCGCTGGACCAGACCCGGGACGACACCGGCTGGGGTGAGCGCCGCGACGAGGACGCCCACGACCGCTGGCTGCAGGAGCAACGTCCCCCGCACTGGGAGTGACCCACACCTGACGCTGACGGGGCGGCTCCGCACCTGCGGAGCCGCCCCGTCTGCGTGAGGTCGCTGGCCACGTCAGGGCCGGGCCCCTGTCATGACGGCGAGCGTGACGGCCGGGGCGCCGCGACCACGACGGTCTCGCCGTCACGACCACCGTCACGCCCGGTGTCGGGCATGAGCCCGTCGCTGGTGCTCAGACGGAGTCGCGCTGGCGCAGCAGGTCGCGGATCTCCTGCAGCAGCAGGATGTCCTCGGCCGGCGCCTTCGGCTCGGGCTCCTGGCCACGCTTGCGTCGCTCGGCGATGGCGTTCATCGGAGCCACGATGAGGAAGTACACGACCGCAGCCGTGATGACGAACGTGATGACCGAGTTGAGCATGGCCGAGACGTCGATCCGCGTCGCGTCCTCGATCGGCTTGCCGCCGTGCTTGAGGGAGAACGACAGCCCGCTGCTCGTGGGGCTGCCCAGGGCGTTCAGCATGGGCTTGATCAGGTTGCCGACCAGGGTCTGTACGACCGCGGTGAAGGCTGCGCCGACGACCACCGCGACCGCGAGGTCGACGACGTTGCCGCGCATGAGGAAGTCCTTGAAGCCCTTGAACATTCGTGCGCCCTTTCCGTTGGCTGCGGGACCCGCACGACCGTAGCGGAGGTGCCTCCCGCCGGGGCAAGGGGCGCTGGTGGACCTCAGCCGGCGGGGCGCAGCGTCAGCGTCACACCGGCGGACAGGTCACCGGCACCGGTCGCGCGGGCCAGCGCCGAGGCCTGCTCCGGCGTCACCGCCAGGACGACCCCGGGTGCGGGTGCGCCAGACCCGACGCCGGTCCAGGAGCTCGAGCCGGCGTCCGCGGGGTCGGTCGCGAGCACGAGCAGGTCGACGCCGATCCGCGCGCCGCTGCCGTTGTCGATCACGTCCACGTGGTCGCCGGGGCGCAGCAGCGCCGCCACGCGGGCGTCCGGGACGCCGACGTGGGTCGCGACCTGGTCGGCATCCAGCCCGGTCAGCAGGCCGGGACCGTGCAGCCGGGACGGGGTGAGCGCCTCGCCGGCGGAGACCGGCGCGGCGACGCGACGCCCGACCAGGCCGGTCACCTCGGCGACCGACCCGACCGGACGGGTGTCGGGCGCCCAGCGGGCGACCCGCAGGTCGGCGCCGGTCAGGGCCTGCCCCGCGGCCAGGTCGTGCGCGGCCACGACGACCGGCACTCCGCTGGGCACCGGCTGGGGCAGCACGGCACCGAGCGTCAGCCACGCCGCCAGGCCCGCCAGCAGCGCGGCCAGCACCCGGCGGGCGCGGGTCCGGCGCCAGGCCGCCCGCCGTCCCCGGCCCCGCCAGCCGGCCGGCAGCAGGCGCTGGGCCCGGTCGACCAGGGTGGGGGAGGGGGCGGTGAGCAGCCCGGCGCCGGCGGTCACGGCAGCTCGATCGGGAGGGTGATGCCGTCGAGCGCGCGACGGCAGGCGCAGGTCGCCGTCGCGTCGGGCTCGGCCGGGGGCATCGCGGCGATCGTGGAGGCCAGCACGGTCTTGAGGTCGTCGATGTTGCGGGCGAAGACCCGCAGGACCTCCTCGTGGGTGACCGCCTCGCCGCCCTCGACGCCCGCGTCGTGGTCGGTGACCAGCGCGATCGTCGTGAAGCACATCGCCAGCTCGCGGGCGATCGCGGCCTCGGGCATCGCGGTCATGCCGACGACCGACCACCCGGCCTGCTGGTGCCACTGGGACTCGGCGCGGGAGGAGAAGCGCGGTCCGTTGACGACGACCAGGGTGCCGCTGTCGGTGACGTCCTTGCCGGCCTCGCGGGCGACCCGGGCCACGGTCTCGCGTCCGCGCGGGCAGTAGGGGTCGGCGAACCCGGCGTGCACCACCGGCCCGATCGCGTCGTAGACGGTGTGCTCCCGGCCCCACGTGCGGTCGACGACCTGGTCGGGCACGACGACCGACCCGGGGCCGAGCTCGGGCTTGAGCGACCCGACGGCGCACGGCGCGAGCACCTGGCGCACCCCCACCGCACGCAGCGCCCAGAGGTTGGCCCGGTAGTTGACCTTGTGCGGCGGGAACCGGTGCCCCTGGCCGTGGCGGGCGATGAACGCGACCTGCCGGCCGGCCAGGGAGCCGAGCACGACCTCGTCGCTGGGCTCACCGAACGGGGTCTGGACGCGGACCCGCTCGGCGCCCTCGAGGAACTCGTAGAACCCGGACCCGCCGATGACGCCGATGTCGGCGCGCGGGCTGCCGGAGGTGGGGGAGGAAGTCATGCGGCGAGACTAGCCGCGCACCTCAGACGCGCCCGGTGGCCGTCGCGGGCCTGTGGATCGTGGGACGAACCGGTCCGGGGCCTGTGGACAGACCCCGGGTATGCCGTGTGGTCCCGGCCGCGGCCGGGGCAGCGACGCGGCGCTCAGGCCGCGGAGCCCGCGCCCTTGGCGGACGAGCCCGAGGAGCTCGAGGTGCTCGACGCCGACGAGGAGCCGGACGTGGAGGCGCTCGACGAGGAGTCCGAGGAGCTCGCGGACTCGCTCTTGGCCGCCGGCACGCTCGAGGAGGAGCCGGAGCGGGAGTCGGTGCGGTAGAAGCCCGAGCCCTTGAACACCACGCCGACGGCGTTGAAGAGCTTGCGCAGGCGCCCCTCGCACTGGGGGCACTCGGTCAGCGAGTCCTCGCTGAAGGACTGCACGACCTCGAAACGGTGATCGCACGCGGTGCACGCGTAGGCGTACGTCGGCACGGGTCCTCCTGATCAGCACTCTCGGGCATCGAGTGCCAGAAGTGTACGACGAATCGCCGCCGGTCCTTGACAAGTGAACAGACAGGTCTGTCTACTTGTCTCGCCGGGCACCACCGCCCGCCCCACTGCTGCGAAGGAAACAGACATGAAGATCGCCGTCCTCGGCACCGGCATGGTCGGTCAGGCCGTTGCCACCAGGCTCGCGGAGCTCGGCCACGAGGTGACCATGGGCTCACGCGACGCCGCCAACCCCAAGGCCACCGACTGGGCCGCCGGCCCGGGCCAGCGCATCGCCGCCACGTTCACCGACGCCGCCGCCTCCGCCGAGCTGGTCGTCAACGCCACCGCCGGTGTCGCCAGCCTCGAGGCCCTCGCCCTCGCCGGCGCGGACAACCTCGACGGCAAGGTGCT